>NZ_JALQDD010000013.1:0-350160 GCF_023631405.1 Caballeronia sp. GAWG2-1 | reverse complement strand
CGTGCAACGGGCTTCGATCCGGTGGCGGCGGAAGGCGGCAGTGCATCGATCGAGAAGATCGAAGCGGCAGCCGACGCTGGCATCTCGTCATTCGTCAGCCGCGAAGTCACGAAGCTGGATCGGCCGGAACTGACTTCGGCTTCGATCATCGTGTCGGGTGGACGTGGTCTCGGCAGCGGCGAGAACTACACGAAGGTGCTCGAACCGTTGGCCGACAAGCTTGGCGCGGCAATGGGCGCATCACGCGCGGCGGTGGATGCCGGTTACGTGCCGAACGACTATCAAGTGGGTCAGACGGGCAAGATCGTCGCGCCGCAGTTGTACGTGGCCGTTGGTATTTCGGGCGCCATTCAGCATCTGGCCGGGATGAAGGACAGCAAGGTCATCGTCGCCATCAACAAAGATCCGGAAGCGCCTATTTTCAGCGTCGCGGATTACGGCGTCGTCGGCGACCTGTTTTCGCTCGTGCCGGAACTGGTGAAGGAAATCGGCTGAGCACGCGTCGCTCGCCGACTTAGAACCGAAAGGGCGCGACAATTGTTGCGCCCTTTTTGTATCGGATGAATGAGGAGACAAGAACGATGAGCTATCACGCCCCCGTCAAGGACATGCTGTTCGTCATCAAGGAACTGGCCGGTATCGACGGCATCGCCGCTTTGCCAGGCCACGAAGACGGCAGCTTCGATACCGCGCAAGCCGTCGTCGATGAAGCCGCGCGCTTTTGCGGCGAGGTCGTCGCGCCGCTCAACGTCGAAGGCGACCGCAATCCGAGCGCGTGGGCAAATGGCGAAGTCACGACCACGCCCGGTTTCAAGGAAGCGTTCCGTCAATTCGGCGAGGGCGGCTGGCAAGGCGTCGTGCATCCCGAGGAGTTCGGCGGACAGAACCTGCCGAAGCTCATCGCCACGCCGTGCATCGAGATGCTCAACTCCGCAAGCCTTTCGTTCGCGCTGTGTCCCTTGCTGACCGATGGCGCAATCGAAGCGCTGCTCACCGCAGGCAACGACGCACAAAAAGCCCGCTATCTGCCAAAGTTCATTTCCGGAGAATGGACCGGCACGATGAACCTCACCGAGCCGCAAGCCGGCTCCGATCTCGCGCTGGTACGCACGCGCGCCGAGTCGCAGGGCGACGGTTCCTTCAAGCTGTTCGGCACGAAGATTTTCATCACCTACGGCGAGCACGACATGGCGAAGAACATCGTCCATCTCGTGTTGGCGCGCACGCCTGACGCGCCCGAAGGCGTGAAGGGCATCTCGCTATTCATCGTGCCGAAGTTCCTCGTCAACGAGGACGGCTCGACCGGCGCGCGCAACGACGTGCATTGCGTGTCGATCGAGCACAAGCTCGGCATCAAGGCGAGTCCCACGGCCGTGCTGCAATTCGGCGATCACGGCGGCGCGGTCGGGCATCTGATCGGCGAAGAGAATCGCGGGCTCGAATACATGTTCATCATGATGAACGCCGCGCGTTTTGCCGTTGGCATGCAGGGCATCGCGGTTGCGGAGCGGGCGTATCAGCAGGCGGTCGCGTATGCGAAGGACCGCGTGCAAAGCCGTCCGGTCGATGGCTCATCGAAAGAGCCAGTGACCATCATTCATCATCCCGACGTGCGCCGCATGCTCTTCACCATGCGCGCTTATACCGAAGGCGCCCGCGCGCTGGCGTATGTCGCCGCGTCGCACAGCGATCTCGCGCATGGTCATCCCGATGAAAAAACGCGCAAGAGCCATCAGTCGATCTACGAATATCTCGTGCCGATCATCAAGGGATTCAGCACGGAGATGTCGGTGGACGTGGCGAGCCTCGGCGTGCAGGTGCATGGCGGCATGGGGTTCATCGAGGAAACGGGCGCCGCGCAGCATTATCGCGATGCACGCATTCTGCCGATTTACGAAGGCACGACCGCCATTCAGGCCAACGACCTGATCGGCCGCAAGACGGTGCGCGACGGAGGCGCGACGGCGCAGGCGTTGCTCGCGCAGATCGATCAGACCATCGCTGCTCTTGCGGATACGGAGGGCCAGGCGTTCATGTCGATGCATCGGCACTTGAGCGCGGGGAGCTTGTCGCTCGCGCGCTCGGTCGAGTTTATCGTCGCGAAGTTCAGAAGCGATCCGAACGCGGTTTTCGCGGGCAGCGTGCCGTATTTGCGGCTCGCGGGAATCGTGCTGTGCGGCTGGCAGATGGCGCGCGCAATGCTTACCGCGCAAAAAAAGCGCGGCGAGGACGAGCGCTTTTATGCGGCGAAAATCGCGACGGCTCAGTTTTTCGCGGAACACATTCTGTCGCAGGCGCCGGGCATCGAGGCATCGATTGTCAGCGCGAATGGGAGCGAAGGCGTGCTCGCGTTGAGCGAGGATCAGTTTTGATGTGAGCGACGAAGCTCATCGAACGCGAGCCGACGCCCGCGCATGAAAAAACCCCACGTCGTTCGCAACGTGGGGTTTTCTTCGTGCGCGGGCGCCTTCTCAAGCATAAGCGGGACGCGTCTTCACACCGACTTCGCCCATATAACGATGCACCGACAAATCGTCCGCCCGAATCGCGGGTTGCTTGCCGGACATCAGATCGGCGAGCAACTGGCCGGAGCCGCACGACATCGTCCAGCCGAGCGTGCCGTGTCCGGTATTCAGATACAAATTCGGCACCGGCGTGCGGCCAACGATCGGCGTGCCGTCCGGCGTCATCGGGCGCAGGCCAGTCCAGAACTTGGCGCTGGCCGTGTCGCCACCGCCGGGGAACAGGTCGTTCACGCACATTTCCAGCGTCTCGCGGCGCGCCTGCTTCAACGACTTGTCGTAGCCGACGATCTCCGCCATGCCGCCCACGCGAATGCGGTCGTCGAAACGCGTGATCGCGATCTTGTACGTCTCGTCGAGCACGGTCGAAACGGGCGCGCGGGCCGCATCGACGATAGGCGCGGTGAGCGAATAACCCTTGAGCGGATAAACCGGAATCTTGACGAGATCGCCGAGCAACTTCGGCGAATATGAACCGAGCGCGACGACGTAGGAGTCACCTGTCACGAGTTCCTTGCCGCATTGCACGCCGGCAATCCGGCCCTGGCTCATGGCAAGTGCGTCGATTGGCGTGTTGTAGCGGAACTTGACGCCCAACGCTTCGGCCATGGCGGCGAGGCGCGTGGTGAACATCTGGCAATCGCCGGTTTCGTCGTTCGGCAGGCGCAAGCCGCCCGTCAGTTTGTGCGATACCGCTGCGAGCGCCGGTTCTGCATTCGCAAGCTCGGCCGACGAGAGCAATTCGAACGGAACGTTCGCGTCTCTCAACACCGCGATGTCTTTCGCCGCGCCGTCCAGTTGCGCCTGCGTGCGGAAGAGTTGCAGCGTGCCGCCGGTGCGGCCTTCGTAGTGAATGCCTGTATCCGCGCGCAAGGCTTGCAGGCAATCGCGGCTGTATTCGGCGAGGCGCACCATGCGGCCCTTGTTGACCATGTAGCGATCTTGCGTGCAGTTACGCAGCATTTGCCACATCCATTGAAGCTGAGTCATCGTGCCGTCGAGACGGATGGCAAGCGGCGCGTGTTTTTCGAACATCCATTTGACGGCCTTGAGCGGCACGCCCGGCGCGGCCCACGGCGACGCGTAGCCCGGCGAAATTTGCCCGGCGTTGGCGAAACTCGTTTCGAGCGCGGGGCCGGCTTCGCGGTCGATGACCGTGACTTCGTGACCCGCCCGCGACAGATAGTAAGCACTGGTCACGCCGACGACGCCGCTTCCGAGAATAACGATACGCATGAGTTCTCCATCAGGATTCGATGAAACTGCCCGTTTGCGCGCAAGAAGTGGAACTGAGCCGCGGACGGAAGTTTGTGTAGTGTTATCGCCTATACTATTGATGTCGATATAGTTTTAGTTAATGTATTTGGCGGATTTTCAGGAAAAACGCATGAGAACACAGCGAAATCCGGTGCGTGCGCTCGATAAGCTCGATCACAAGATCCTGAATATTCTTCAAGCGGATGGCCGCATCGCGATGAAGGACCTTGCGGAGCGTGTCGGGCTGTCCGTCACGCCTTGTATCGAAAGGGTGAAGCGCATGGAACGGGACGCCGTGATCACGGGCTATTACGCGCGTGTTAATCCGACTCAGCTCGGTGCGGCGCTGCTGGTGTTCGTCGAGATCACGCTGGATCACAAGAGCGGCAATATGTTCGAGCAGTTTCGCCGCGAGGTGCAGCGCATTCCGGAAGTGCTCGAATGCCACCTCGTTTCCGGCGATTTCGACTATCTGATCAAGGCGCGGATCGGCGAAATGGCCGACTACCGCAAGCTTCTTGGCGACATCCTTCTACAACTGCCGGGCGCGGTGCAGTCGAAAAGTTATGTGGTAATGGAGGAGATCAAGGAAACGCTGATGATCCCGGTGGACGTGTGATTTTTTGCTTGCGATGACGTGTCGATACTGTATATTTGTACAGTACATTTTCTGCTGCGCTCATCGTAATGCCGACACCCGACCGTGAATTTCCTGTCGCGCCGCCCGCGCCGCTGAAAGGGCGCGGCGCGGTGACGAACATGCAGGGACGCTACGAGAAAGACGCACGCGAACGCGTGGACGACGGCTGGCTACACGAAACGGACGGTGACGACGAGGGCGCGCCGCCGCTTCGCACACAAGTGTTCGAAGAACGCGCAAAGAGCATTCTGACGCACAACAATTCGCCCGACATACCGTTTAGCGTGTCGCTCAATCCGTATCGCGGGTGCGAGCACGGCTGTATCTATTGCTTCGCACGTCCGACGCATAGTTACCTTGGCCTGTCGCCGGGACTCGATTTCGAAAGCCGCATTTACGCCAAGATCAACGCCGCCGAACTTCTCAGGCGCGAGATCGGCAAGCCGAAGTACGAGCCGGAATCCATTGCGCTCGGCGTGAATACGGACGCCTATCAGCCCGTCGAGCGCGATCTCAAGATCACGCGCAGCGTCATCCAGGTGCTGCACGATTGCGGTCATCCGTTCGCAGCGATCACGAAGTCATCGCTGATCGAACGCGATATCGATTTGCTGGCGCCCATGGCGGAGCGCGGGCAGGTCATGGCGGCCATCACCGTGACTACGCTCGATGCAGACATCGCCCGCACGCTCGAACCGCGCGCGGCCACCCCCGCGCGGCGTCTGCGCACGATCCGCACGCTCGCCGAGGCGGGCATTCCGGTGGGTGTGAGTATCGCGCCGGTTATTCCGTTCGTCACGGAGCCGGATATGGAGCGGGTGCTCGAAGCGTGTGCGGAAGCGGGCGCGAAGACCGCCAGCTACATTGTGTTGCGCCTGCCATGGGAAGTGGCGCCGCTTTTCAAGGATTGGCTCGCGGCGCATTTTCCCGATCGCGCTGACCGCGTGATGAGCCGCGTACGCGACATGCGCGGCGGCAAGGACTACGACGCGGACTTTGCCAAACGCATGAAGGGCGAAGGATTATGGGCGGACATGCTGAAGCAGCGCTTTCAACAAGCAACCAAGCGTCTGGGATTGAACGCCCGGCAGCGCGGCATTCTCGACATGTCGGACTTCAAGCCGCCGGCGTTCGTCAAACCGGTGCCAGACAAAGGCCAGCTCGACTTGTTCTAACGCTTGCGATCGTCGCCTATCGCCTACTGCGACAGTGTCTTCGCAGCTTCCACCTGGCTTTCGAAATAAGTCTGGAACGTCAGCGCGAGGCCGGTCATCAGCAAGAACGCGCCGAACAGCAATGAAAAAATGACGATGAAGATGACCGTCCAGCCCGAATTGCTTTGCCGGTTGGTATGCGCGTTGAATTGCGCGTCCCACTTGGCGTCGGGTCGAAGACCGTAGACGATCGCGGAAAGAAACGCCGCTAGCAGCGACACCGCGCCGGGAAACGCCAGCACCCAGCCCAGAATCGAAGTCCGCTCCGTCGCCGCGAGCAACAGATAACCCACCGCGCCCAACACGATGCCGACGATATGCGCCCAGCCCCATTTGTCGCGCATTCCATACAGATAGAAACGGTGCAGTCCGATACTGCCGAAAAAAAACGCGAGTGCCGCCGTGAGCGTCTTCGAGCGGAAGTACGGGCAGTTCTGGTTGCCGGCCGGTTTCGGGCCGGTCTCGGTAGCGACGGACGAAGAAGTCATCAGCGAAAGCGGTTGTGTCGGTGGTGAAAATAGTGGCGCGCGCGCCGTCTTATCGCGGATTGCTCTGATTGCGCCAGGCGAGAATCCGACATCTTACGCTGCTCGCTTCGGCGGTCACACACTGGCACAATGCCGCACTGGCCGCTGCGGGGCTTTTGTCCTTGCGGCGCGCCGTTTGAAGCGTTCCAAACCCGAACTGCGCGCAATAATCACGTTAAGTGTTTGTTGGAGCGTCGGTTTCCGCTATAATCGCGTGTTCTGGTAGTTCCGAACCCCGGTTTTCAAGGATTTCAGCATGGTCATCATCCGCTTGGCTCGTGGCGGCTCGAAGAAGCGCCCGTTTTACAACATCGTCGCAACCGATTCGCGTAGCCGCCGTGACGGCCGCTTCATCGAGCGCGTTGGTTTCTACAACCCGGTCGCGACCAAGGGCGAATCGCTGCGTATCGCTCAAGATCGTCTGACCTACTGGCAAGGCGTTGGCGCGCAACTGTCGCCGACCGTCGAGCGTCTGGTCAAGCAAGCTCAGCAAGCTCAACCGGCTGCTTAAGTGCTGGTTAGTTTGTCGACTGAAGTTCAGTCGTTCAAGGTATTCCGCTTCAAGGTCTGCTGATGCCCGCGCGTGATTCTGAATCCGGCAACGTCGCTGGCAATGTCAGTCGGCCGAAGCCGAAGCAAGAAGAAAATGCCAGCACGTTTGGCGCGTTCGTCCGGAAACCCGGCGCGCGTCGCGTGACGGCGGACGCTTTAGGCGAAGGCAGGTCGCAGGAAGCATCGGCGGCGGTCGAGTCGGTAGATGGTCTCCCGGAAGACGCGGTGGAAATCGGTTTTATCGCCGATGCCTACGGTCTGAAGGGCTGGATCAAGATCGTTCCGCACGCCAACGGCAAGCTGGGCGGCGACGCGCTCCTCGGTGCGAAGAACTGGTGGCTCGTCAAAGGCCGCGAGTTCAAGTCCGCGCGTTGTGTTCAGTCGAAAGTGCACGCGGATACCATCGTCGCGCGCCTGTCAGGCTGTGACGATCGCGACGCCGCATTGTTGCTGAAGGGTCACGCGGTCTACATCGCTCGCAGCGACTTCCCGAAGCTCGACGACGAAGACGAGTTCTACTGGGTCGATCTGATCGGCCTCGATGTCGAAAACGAAGCGGGCGTGGCGCTTGGCCGTGTCGCCGACATGATCGACAACGGCGCGCATTCCATTCTGCGGATCGAGTATCCGAGTACCGACAAGGATGGCAAGCCCGTCACCGAAGAGCGGCTCATTCCGTTCGTCGGTGTGTATGTGAAGACGGTGGATCGGGCGGCGAAACGCATCATCGTCGACTGGGACGCCGACTATTAACCCGGTGCTCGTCATCGGCAAGTTACGGAGAGAGCGATGCAGTTCGATGTCGTGACGCTCTTTCCCGAAATGTTCCGCGCGCTGACCGACTGGGGCATTACCAGCCGGGCAGTGAAGCAGGAGCGGTTCGGTTTGCGTACGTGGAATCCGCGCGACTTCACCACGGACAATTACCGCACCGTCGACGATCGCCCGTACGGCGGCGGCCCCGGCATGGTCATGCTGGCACGTCCGCTAGAAGACGCGATCGCGGCCGCGAAAGCCGCGCAGCGCGAGCAAGGCATCGCGACGACGCGCGTCGTGATGATGTCGCCGCAAGGCGCCAAGCTCGATCACGAACGCGTGATGCGCATGGCCGCCGAGCCGGGCCTCGTACTGTTGTGCGGTCGTTACGAAGCAATCGACCAGCGTCTGATCGATCGTGAAGTAGACGAAGAAATAAGCCTCGGCGACTTCGTGCTGTCAGGCGGCGAATTGCCCGCCATGGCGTTGATGGACGCTGTCGTGCGCCAGTTGCCCGGCGTGCTGAACGACGCGCAATCGGCGGTGCAAGACAGTTTCGTCGACGTACTTCTGGATTGTCCGCATTACACGCGTCCGGAAGAATACGAAGGCGCGCGCGTTCCCGATGTGCTGCTCGGCGGCCATCACAAGGAAATCGACGCCTGGCGCAGGCGCGAAGCATTACGCAACACATTCACGAAGCGGCCCGATCTGATTCACCGGGCGCGCAAAAGCAAGATGTTGAGCCGTGCCGACGAGGCATGGCTCGCAGATCTCGCGAAGACGGCGTCGAAGTCCGAATAGACTTCGAGCCGACGAGCGGGGCAAATGGGGGCGCTGAATTCAACCTCGGCGCCAGAAGTGAACCCATCCTCTACCGGGGCCTGATCAACGAAATCGCGCAAGCGAAATCTAGGCACACAACTCCGGCAAGATGGCACAAGGAGTCAGTAATGAATCTGATTGAGCAACTCGAGAAGGAAGAGATCGCGCGCGTTTTGGGCGAGAAATCGATCCCCGACTTCGGTCCGGGCGACACGGTCATCGTCAACGTGAACGTCGTCGAAGGTACGCGCAAGCGCGTGCAGGCTTACGAAGGCGTCGTGATCGCCAAGCGTAATCGTGGCCTGAACTCGAACTTCATCGTCCGCAAGATTTCCTCGGGCGAAGGCGTTGAGCGTACGTTCCAGACCTACTCGCCGCTGCTGGCGAGCATCGTCGTGAAGCGTCGCGGCGACGTCCGTCGTGCGAAGCTGTACTACCTGCGCGAGCGCTCGGGCAAGTCGGCACGTATCAAGGAAAAGCTGTTCACGAAGGACCGTACCGCCGCAGCCGCTGCAGAGTAAAGACTCAGCGTCCAGGCGCCGTACTGAAAAAGCACCCTCGCGGGTGCTTTTTTCTTTGGTGTGTTCAAATTGAATCTTCGACATCCTGGCTTTCGACCCGTGTCCACCGGCAAGACTTCGACTCCCCGCATTCTCGAACCTGAACGAATGCCCGTCCTCTCGACGGGCGCCGCGCTTCCCGCCATACCACCCGCGCGCCTTACGCCCGAAGGACTGCGAGCGCGTTTCGCACAGACGCTCGAATGGACGCAGGAAGCGCCCGAACAGCGCATCAAGGCCATCGGCGGCGATCCGCGGGTGGCTTCTGTTCTCGTGCCGCTCGTCGTGCGTGAAGGCGGTCTGACCGTGCTCCTGACTCAGCGGGCCGACCATCTTTCCGACCACGCGGGACAAATCAGCTTTCCCGGCGGCCGTCAGGAACCCGAGGACGCCGATGCCGCCGCCACCGCGCTACGCGAAGCACGCGAGGAAGTCGGCTTGGGCGCGGAGCATTGCGAAGTGGTCGGCGCGCTGCCGGACTATCTGACAGGCACCGGATTTCGCGTGACGCCTGTCGTTGCCTTGGTCTATCCGCCGTTCGCGCTCAAAGCCGATACGAGCGAAGTTGCCGATATCTTCGAAGTGCCGCTCGCGTTTCTGATGGACTCGGCAAACCACGAAGTGCGCGTTTTCCAATGGGAAGGTGGCGAGCGTCGTTTTTTTGCCATGCCTTACAAACCCGATGAAAAGACGGCTCCGTATTTCATCTGGGGTGCAACGGCTGGCATGTTGCGCAATTTCTACCGCTTCCTCGCCGCCTGACGCGTCGACGTGCGACGTTACGCGACCTTGCGATTGGTCAGCGCGTCTGAACGCATCGAACGCTGTGCTATCGTTACGCGAAACTCGAACTACTCCGACCGTTTCGGCGCACCGCATGACTTTTTTCTCTGTATTGCTGGCTCTTATCCTCGAGCAGGTGCGTGCGTTATCGCCGCACAATCCGATCTCGGCGTTGCTTCAGTATCATGCGGAAAGCACCGCCCATGGTTTCGACGCGGGCAAGGAAAAGCACGGCATCGTCGCGTGGCTGGTGGTTGTGTTGCCGTGGACGCTCGTGGTCGGGCTCATCTATTACGTGTTGTATCGGATCAACTTCGTTCTGGCGTTTTTCTGGAACGTGGTGATCGTGTACTTCACGCTCGGCTTTCGTCAGTTCAGCCACTATTTCACCGATATCCATCTCGCGCTCAATAACGACGACGTGCCGCGCGCCCGCGAGGTGCTCACGGAGTGGACCGGTCTCGATACCGTCGACATGCCGGTAAGCGAGATCGTGCGCCACACGCTCGTGCACGCGGTAATCGCGTCGCATCGGCATGTGTTCGGCGTGTTCTTCTGGTTTCTGATTCCCATCGGGCCGGCTGGCGCGGTGTTTTATCGGATCGCTGAGTATCTGGCGCGTGCGTGGACGGAGCCGAATCCCGAACGGACCGCAGCGTTCTCATCGTTCGCGCAGCGTGCGTTTTTCGTGATCGACTGGATTCCTACGCGGCTCACCGCGCTCGGCTTCGCAATCGTCGGCAATTTCGAGGATGCGATCTACGCGTGGCGCAATCACGCGCGTCAGTGGCCGGACCCGAACGAAGGCGTATTGCTCGCGGCCGGCAGCGGCGCGTTGGGCGCGCGTCTCGCAGGACCGCTCGCCGAACCGCTGAGCGTCGAGGCGCTCGCCGTGGGCGATGCAAGCCCGCTGCCCGTCGGTGACGACTGCACGCCACGCACGCTCCAATCGGCGGTTGGCTTGGTGTGGCGCGCGGTGATCTTGTGGATGTTGATCCTGCTCATGCTGACCATTGCCGTCTGGCTGGCATAGCAAGGCGTCAATCGTCCAGCGGGTCGCGGTCCGTCTGGCACTGCCAGCACACGGTGAACTGCGCTTCGAGCCATTCGCCGCACTGACGGCATCGCCAGGGCCGGGCATTCGCTTCCGGTCCGCGCTTCGCACGCTCCAGAAGGCGAGTGGCCAGCGCTTCGTCGCGTTCATCGACGATCCAGATTTCCGGCGCGCATTGATCCGCCGGAATGTCACCCAGCGCGCCGTTCAAATACCGATTGTGTAACTCGCAAGGCACACCTGCGGTCGCGAGCACGTTCATCCAGTGTTGCGCCGTGATGAGGTTCGGTGCGCGCGTGAGCCGTTTCATCGAACGATCTGGCTTGCTTCGTGGACGAGCTGCGCATAAAGCGCATGCCGCGCCGGCCGAATTTTGCCGGCTTCGACCGCTTCGAGTACAGCGCAGCCCGGCTCCTGCAGATGATGGCAGTTGTAGAAGCGGCAATGCCCTAGATACGGCCGGAAGTCAGCGAAGGCGCGTTCCAGTTGACCTTCGGACAAGTGATGCAGGCCGAACTCCTGAAAGCCAGGCGAATCGATGAGCGAGCCGCCGCCTGGCAATTCGTACAGACGCGTGAAGGTGGTGGTATGCCTGCCGCTGTTGAGCGCCGACGAAATCTCGCGCGTGGCGGCGTCGGCGTCGGGGATGAGCAGATTCACGAGCGTCGATTTGCCCATGCCCGACTGGCCGAGCAAGATCGTCGAGCGATCTTTCAGGCGCTCATCCAGTTGCAGATGCACTTCGCCGGGCGCCATCTTCGCGGACAGTTCGATCACCGTGTAGCCCAGCGCGCGATAGGGCGCAAGTCGCTCGCGCGCCAGGGGCAACGCGCTTTCCACGTCGATCTTGTTGAGCACGATGAGCGCTTCGAGCCCGTGCGCCTCGGCGGCGATCAGCGCGCGCCCGAGCAGGTCTTCGCTGAAATGCGGCTCGGTGGCGAGCACGATCAGCAGTTGATCGAGGTTCGCCGCGAAGAGCTTCGACTTGAACTGATCGGACCGGTAAAGCAGGTTGCGCCGCTCGCCGATTTCGACGATCACGCCCTGATCCGCCGAAGACTGCTCGTAGATCACGCGATCGCCGACGGCGACTTCGCTCTTTTTGCCGCGCGGGAAGCATTGCAGCTTCGCGCCGCCGTCGTGCGGCGCGACGAGATAGTGCCGGCCGTGCGCGGCGATCACGGTGCCTTCCAGTCGGGCCTCCGCGGAAGCCGCGCCGCCCTGACGCGCGCCGCGGCCCGATGACACGCCACGCGCCGTCATGCGGCGTGTTGCATCAAGCGGTCGATGCGCTGCGAAGCGGGCGGATGCGAGTAATAAAACGCGGTGTAGAGCGGATCGGGCGTGAGCGTGGACGCGTTGTCTTCGTACAGTTTGACGAGCGCGTTGACGAGATCCTTCGGATCGGTCTGGCTGGCCGCGAAGGCATCGGCTTCGAATTCGTGTTTGCGCGAGCTCAGGCTGCCGAGCGGCGTGATGAAGAACATGAACACCGGCAGCACGAGCATGAACAGGACGAGCGCAAGTCCGTTGTTGCCGCCGACGAGCGACGGATGCACGCCGAGGCCTTCGTAGAACCACACGGTCTGCACGAGCCAGCCGAGGAGCGCGAGCATGGCGAGGCTGATGGCGAACATCACGACCAAGAGCTTGAGCACGTGACGGCGCTTGAAGTGGCCGAGTTCGTGCGCGAGCACGGCTTCGATCTCGCTGCCGGAAAGGCGCGCAAGCAGGGTATCGAAGAAGACGATGCGCTTCGCCGCGCCGAAGCCCGTGAAATACGCGTTGCCGTGCGCGGAACGGCGGCTGCCGTCCATGACGAACAAGCCCTTTGCCGCAAAGCCGGTGCGCGACATCAGATTTTCGATACGAGCCCGCAGCGCTTCATCCTTGAGCGGCTCGAACTTGTTGAAAAGCGGCGCGATGAAAGTGGGATAGATGATCATCGCGAGCAACTGGAACGCGACCCAGACGATCCACGTGTAGAGCCACCAGTAGGTGCCGGCGCGATCCATCATCCAGAGCACGAGCAGCAGAAGCGGCGCACCGATGATCGCGCCCAGCACCGTGCCCTTCACGAGATCGAGAAAAAACAGCTTCTTCGACATACGATTGAAGCCGAACTTTTCCTCGATCACGAAATGGCGGATATAGTCGAACGGCAGGTCGATGAGACTCGTAATTGCGATGACCGCCGCGACCAGCGCGATCTGTCCGAGATAGCCGCGCCCGAGCGACTCCGTAATGGCGATATCGAGTGCCTGCAAGCCACCGAGCAAGGTCAGCGCGACCAGCACGATGGCGCTGGTGACGACTTCGATCATCGTGAGGCGCGTGCGCTCAACGGTGTAGTCCGCCGCGCGCTGGTGCGCCGTCAACGGGATCGTGCCGGTGAACTGCGGCGGCACGCCGTTGCGATGCGCCGCGACGTAGCGAATCTGGCGCGAGGCCAGCCAGAGCTTCGTTGAAACCATCGCAACGAGGGCGACGACGAAGATCGTCGAAAAAGCGAGTGTGAGGTTGGCCATGCAGGGCTTCCGATTGAACTATGCGAGAATTATAGGTTCTAGGCCGTGCTCGCGTTGCCACAACGCGTGGTTGCCGAAAAGCCCGCGCGGCGACTGGGCTTCATGCGCCTCAAGACACTAACATCAGCGTTACTCGAACCTCTTCCAGGTACTTTCCATGACCGATTCTCTCGACCAACCCGAACCCGTCCTCGCGCGCAGCGACATGAATCTCGTGTGGCTCGACATGGAGATGACCGGGCTCGATCCCGACAATGATCGCATCATCGAGATCGCGGTGGTCGTGACGAATTCGACGCTCGACAAGCTGGTGGAAGGGCCGGTGTTTGCGATCCATCAGTCGGAAGAAGCACTTGGCCGCATGGACGAGTGGAATCGCAATACGCATGGCCGCTCGGGGCTGACGGAACGCGTGAAGGCATCGACGGTGGATGAAGCGGAAGCCACGCGTCAGATTCGTGAATTCCTCGGTCAGTACGTGCCGCCCGGCAAGTCGCCGATGTGCGGCAATTCCATTTGCCAGGACCGCCGCTTCATGGCGCGCTGGATGCCGGAACTGGAGACGTTCTTTCACTATCGCAATCTGGACGTGAGCACGCTCAAGGAACTGTGCCGCCGCTGGCAGCCAGCCATCTACAAGGGCTTTCAGAAGCGCGCGATGCACACGGCGCTTGCCGATATCCACGAGTCCATCGACGAACTCAAGTACTACCGCGAGCACTTCCTGATTCCCGCGGCGTCGGCATCGTCGGCTCAGGCTTGAGGTTTGGAAGCGCCTGACTTTCGAATGGCGCTCTTAGGCCGGAACGCGGCAACCGCTTCCGGCTTCGTTTCGATGTAAGGCCCGCCGATCAGATCGATGCAATACGGCACTGCCGCGAAGATGCCCGGCACGCGCGTCTTGCCGTCGGCGTCCTTCAGGCCTTCGAGCGTTTCCCTGATCGACTTCGGCTGTCCCGGCAAATTGATGATGAGCGCGGCGTGATCCTCCGTTTCACGAATCACGGCAACCTGACGCGAGAGAATGGCGGTCGGCACGAAGTTCAGGCTAATTTGGCGCATCTGTTCGCCAAAGCCTGGCATCGGCTTGGTGGCGACGGCGAGCGTCGCTTCCGGCGTCACGTCGCGGCGCGAGGGACCGGTGCCGCCCGTGGTCAGCACGAGATCGCAACCGTGTGTGTCGACCAGATCGATGAGCGTGGCCGAGATGGTGGCGGCATCGTCGTGAATCAGCCGCGTTTGCGCGCGCCAGGGTGAACTCAGCGCTTCTCCGAGCCACGCTTCGAGCGACGGCACGCCTTTGTCCTCGTACACACCTTGCGAGGCGCGATCGCTGATCGAAACGAGTCCGACGAGCAACTCGTCCGGATGATTACGCTTCGTCGTCGTCACGGTTGTCCTCGTCGCTGTCGCTCTCGTCTTCCTGCTCCACGCCCGCTGCGTTCTTGATCCACTGGAACAATTCGCGGTAATAGCGCGGCGGCTTTTGCAGCTCGCGCTCCTTGCGCGTATTGCGGATCAGCGTGCGGCCTTCCTGCGCGTCCACGCCCGGATGCTCGCGGATGAAATCGGTCAGCGCGGCGTCATTTGCGAGCAGCTTTTCGCGCGAGCGTTCGATCCAGTGCAGGCGCGCGGTCTCCGCCTTGTTCACGCCACGATGCGTGTCGAGCGCGGTGCGCAGCGCGGCGACTTCGTCTTCGAGCAGCGTGCGCATGACGCGCCCGACGTATTGCACCTGACGGCGCTTGCCTTCGTGATCGGTGATACGACGCGCTTCGCGCACGGCGTCGTTCAGCTTCTCAGGCATGGGCATGCGCTTGAGCGCGTCTTTCGGCAGCGCGATCAGCGCCTCGCCCAGTTCCTGCAGCGCGTGCATGTCGCGCTTGAGCTGGGATTTGCTCGGGCGATCGTAGCCGTTTTCGTCGACTTCCGGCTCGGCTTCGATCGGTTGAATGCGGGTTTTACGGTTCATGGCGATATTGTAGCTTGCGCGTCGCAGCGCTCGGCTCGCGCACGCCAAGCTCGATGCATCGTGCATGCGGTGCGGGTGCGCGGTCCTTGCTATGATCGCAGCATGCGTCGATCGAATCGACCCCGCCGTCTGCTTCATCGAAAGGCCGGACGAAAGCGGGAATCCTCTTGCAACGACACGCGCGGGCGCGCGGCGCCCCCGACCTCCTAAGGCACACACAAAATGGCAGCAGACATGGACGTCAAGCAACGCTTTTTCCCGCATACGCAAGACGAACTCAAGGAGATTGCCTCCGACATCCTGCGTCACGCGAAGGAACTCGGCGCGACCGATGCCGCCACCGAAATCTCCGAAGGCGATGGCCTCTCGGTAAGCGTGCGGCGCGGCGAAGTCGAGACCATCGAGCACAACCGGGACAAGATGGTGGGCGTGACCGTCTTCATCGGCAAGAAGCGCGGCAATGCGAGCACCGCGGACTTCACGCGCGAAGCACTGCGCGATACGGTTGCGGCCGCCTACAACATCGCGCGTTTCACGGCGGAAGACAGCGCCGCCGGGCTCGCGGAAGAAGACTTGCTGGAGAAGTCGCCTCAGGACCTCGATCTTTATCATCCGTGGGTCATCGACGCCGAAGAGGCCGCCGAGCTCGCACGCCGCGCCGAAGCCGCCGCGTTCGCGGTGGATAAGCGCGTGACCAATTCGGAAGGCGCGAGCGTATCGGCGCAGCATTCGCAGTTCGTGCTCGCGACCTCGCGCGGCTTCCTCGCGGGCTATCCGTACTCGCGGCATTACATCGCGTGCGCGCCCATTGCCGCGAGCGGACGCGACATGCAGCGCGACGACTGGTACACGTCGCGCCGCAATGCCACCGAACTCGCCGCGCCGGAAGCCGTCGGACGCTACGCCGCCGAACGCGCGCTCGCGCGTCTGAACGCGAAGAGCCTCGACACGCGCAAGTGCCGCGTGTTGTTCGAAGCGCCGCTGGCTGCGGGCATCCTCGGCTCGTTCGTGCAAGCGGTGAGCGGTGGGGCGTTGTACCGCAAGACGACGTTTCTCGTCGACAGCCTCGGCAAGCCGGTGTTCGCGCCGCACGTTCAGATCGTCGAAGATCCGCATGTTAAGGGCGGCATGGGCAGCGCGCCGTTCGACGAGGAAGGCGTGCGCACCGAACGTCGTAATGTGGTGGATGACGGCGTCGTGCAGGGCTATTTCCTGTCCACGTATTCGGCGCGCAAGCTCGGCATGAAGACCACCGGCAACGCGGGCGGCTCGCATAATCTGACGATGACAAGCTCGAATACGAAGCCGGAAGACGACTTCGAGGCCATGCTGAAGAAGCTCGACACCGGCCTTTTGCTTACCGAACTGATGGGGCAGGGCGTGAACTACGTGACGGGCGACTATTCGCGCGGTGCGTCGGGCTTTTGGGTGGAGAACGGCAAGATTCAGCACGCGGTCGAGGAAATCACGGTCGCGAGCACGCTTCAGGAAATGTTCCGCCACATCGAGGCGATCGGCGCGGATACGGTCGTGCGCGGCACGAAGGAAATCGGCTCGGTGCTGATCGAACGGATGACCATCGCGGGGCAGTAAAACTTAGAGGTGGTTCAAGAAAAAGGCCCCGGATGGCGCGAGCTATCCGGGGCCTTCGTTCATGCGTCCGCCCGGCGTCGATACGTGACGAACGCGAAGTCGAACGCGTTCGGCGGCGCGGCGCGCCGCGGATCGCGCGCGACTTCCTGCCAGTGCGCGGCGTCCGGCGCCGGAAAATGCGTGTTGCCTTCGAAATCGGCATCGATCTCGGTGACGATCAACTTGTCCGCCTGCGCGATGGCGTCGCCGTACAACTGCGCGCCGCCGATCACGAAGGCCTCGCTTGCGTGATCGGCGGCGGCGAGCGAGAGCGCATCGGCCAAGCTCGTGACGGTATCGCAGCCGGTATAGCGACGGGTGGCGTCGCGCGACACGACGATATTCCGCCGCCCGGGCAGCGGCCGGCCGATCGATTCATGCGTCTTGCGTCCCATGATGATCGGCGCGCCCATCGTCGTGCGCTTGAAGAAAGCGAGATCCTCGGGGAGGCGCCAGGGCAGGTCGTTGTCGCGTCCGATCACGCCATTGCGCGCGCGGGCGACGATCAGGGTCAGCGTCGTCATGTAGTCGGAAAGTCGTGCAGGAGTGAGGCGCGCAGGAGGCGCGACCGTGCCGCGATTTTAACCGACGCCCGCCGCTGTCTTGCCTCGACTCAGCCTTTGGTCCGATCGAAGCCCGGACGCTCGGGAGTGAACTCGTCCCATAGCGTGACGCTCACGCCGTAGTTCGAAGACTGCCCTTGGTGCGATTCGGCGTCGCTCGTGTTCGCTGCGTCCCGCGCATTTGTCCACGACAAGGCGCGTCGCTCCTCGACGTCCGACGAACGGGAAGTCGGCGCGCAATCCGGTAAAGAATGATCGAAAGCCATCGTGGCGACATATCCGAGTAAGTATTCCCGGAAGTGTTTCGGGAATAAAACAGTCAGGCGGCTGGTATATCGAGTTGAGATGCGACCAGGCTAAAAATCTGCTGACGAAACGAAATGCGGCTTGCATTTCTTACCTGTCCGCATGCGTCGAATATAGCCAGATACATGCCAACAGTCGCAATCCGTTACCGTGCAAAGATCATGATGAAAACGGCAGAAAATCATCGTGGCCGAAGGGACGAAAACGTTTCACACGTGAAACGCGAAGGGAGAAAAACATGAATTTCCTGTGAATCAGGTATAAGATTTTGTCTTATTAAAACGTCTCATTTGCTTTTAATAATTCATTGAGAAATTCTTGCCAGCCCCGTCCTGTCAGGGTTTTGTGACCAGTCCAATGGGCCTTGACGATATTTGTTTGCGGGGTTTATGGGTTATAGTAGTCTCTCGAAAATGGCGCAGAATCGGTCAATAGGGATTCGTGGAAGGGTTCACGGCGCCAGATGCGTCGTTCCCGGAGGCAACGAATCGAAACGCGAGTCCGCTCGCCACACAGCGCGAGGACATTGATTTCTGCATGCAGCGAGAGCCTGAACTACGCGACCTTTTCAACGAATGTTGAAGAAAGGATCTGAATAATGGACGTCGCTCGGCGGCAACTTATCTATGTGACTCGCGATCCCAGCGAGATGCTATGCGCGCGCTTCGAAGAACGCGGCTGGCAGATCGAAATCGTGGCGAGCGCGCGCGACACGAAGAAAGCCCTGCGTAGCGATATGGCAATCGGTGGTCTGCTGGACTTGTCGAGTCACTTCGAGTCTCACGAATTGGCGGCGTTCGAGTCGTCGTTGACCATGACGAACGTCGGCTGGGTCGCCGCCACCGTTTCCGGACAACTGGAAGACGCCGCCGTGCGCCGGCTGATTCGCGACTATTGTTTCGACTACGTCACGATGCCGACTTCGAACGATCGCATCGTCGATTCCGTGGGACACGCCTACGGCATGGTCGCGCTGCATGACGCGGCATCGAACGATTCGCGCAGCGAAGGCCGCGCCGAAGGCGAAATGGTCGGATCGTGCGACGCCATGCTGGCGCTGTTTCGCTCCATTCGCAAAGTCGCCATGACGGACGCGCCCGTTTTCATCTCGGGCGAATCGGGCACAGGCAAGGAACTGACGGCGGTTGCCATTCACGAGCGCTCCGCGCGTCGCGATCAACCGTTTGTGGCCATCAACTGCGGCGCGATTCCGGCGCATCTCCTGCAATCGGAGCTGTTCGGCTACGAGCGCGGTGCATTCACGGGCGCAAATCAGCGCAAGATCGGGCGCGTTGAAGCGGCCAACGGCGGCACGCTGTTCCTCGATGAAATCGGCGATCTGCCGCTCGAAAGCCAGGCCAGCCTATTGCGCTTCCTGCAGGAGCGCAAGGTGGAGCGTCTGGGCGGTCACGGTTCAACGCCCGTCGATGTCCGCATCATCTCGGCGACTCACGTCGATATGCAAACCGCGATGATCGAAGGGCGTTTTCGCGCCGACTTGTATCACCGCCTGTGCGTGTTGCAGATCGACGAGCCGCCGCTGCGTGCGCGCGGTAAAGACATCGAATTGCTCGCGAAGCACATGCTCGATCGCTTCAAGAAGGACGCAAGCCGGCGTCTGCGCGGCTTTTCGCCGTGCGCCATCGCCGCGATCCACAACTACGGCTGGCCGGGCAACGTGCGCGAACTCATCAACCGCGTGCGGCGTGCCATCGTCATGTCGGAAGGGCGGCAGATCACCGCGCGCGATCTCGAATTGGGCGAATACGTCGAAGTGGCGCCGGTGTCGCTTGCGCAAGCGCGCGAGGCGGCGGAGCGTCAGGCCATCGAACTCGCATTGCTGCGTCATCGCGGGCGTCTTGGCGATGCCGCGCACGAACTCGGCATCTCGCGCGTCACGCTGTATCGGTTGCTGAGTGCGCATGGCATGCGCCATATCGAGGTGGATGCGCCGCCGGAGCACGCCACGCGCGGCTAAGGCTCAGGCTTGGCAGGACATTCGAACGGGCGCTTCAAGCGCCCGTTTCTTTTGTGTCACGAAGAGCGTCCGCGCGCTGCGCTTGGTAAAATTGCTTCTTTGCGCCGGCATTCGCTCAGGCGCGTCGCGCCTCCAAGGATCATCGAATGAAACAGTATCTCGAGCTCGTCCAGACGATTCTCGATACCGGCACGTGGCAGGAAAACCGCACGGGCATCCGCACCATCGGCATTCCGGGCGCGATGTTGCGCTTCGACTTGCAACAAGGCTTTCCTGCCGTTACGACGAAGAAGCTCGCGTTCAAGTCGGCGATCGGCGAAATGGTCGGCTTTCTGCGCGCCTCGAAGAGCGCCGCTGACTTCCGCGCGCTCGGTTGCAAGGTCTGGGACGCGAACGCCAATGAAAATCCGCAGTGGCTCGAGAATCCGTATCGCCAGGGCGAGGACGATCTCGGCGACGTGTATGGCGTGCAATGGCGTAAATGGCCCGCCTACAAGCTCGTGGATGCCTGCGCGGGCGACCAAATCGCCGACGCCACCAATCGCGGCTACCAACTGGTGACGAGCTTCGTCGAAAACGGCCGCGAGCAGGTGCTGCTGTATAAGGCGATCGACCAGTTGAGGCAATGTCTCGATACGATCATCGAGCGTCCCACCGACCGGCGCATTCTTTTTCATGCGTGGAATCCGGCCAAGCTCGACGAGATTGCTTTGCCCGCGTGTCATCTGCTGTATCAATTCATCCCGAACGTAACGACGCGCGAGATTTCGCTGTGTCTTTATATCCGCAGTAACGATGTCGGGCTCGGCACGCCGTTCAATCTGACCGAAGGCGCGGCGCTGCTGCATCTCGTCGGACGGCTGACCGGTTTCAAGCCGCGCTGGTTCACGTATTTTATCGGTGACGCGCATATTTACGAGAATCAACTCGATATGCTGAACGAGCAATTGAAGCGCGAGCCTTTTCCGAGTCCGCAGCTCATCATTTCGGATCGCGTGCCGGATTACGCTGTCACGAAACGCTATGAACCGGAATGGCTGGAACAAATCGAGCCGAAAGACTTTGCGCTCGAAGGTTATAAACACCATGAAGCTTTGAAGGCGCCGATGGCGGTTTGATTATCGCTTTCTCATGCAGGACGCAAAGACGCACGGCTCAAAACCGTGCGTTTTTGTTTGGCTCAGCGCATCGACAGAAATTGCCGGAAGTGTTGCTGTCCTGAGGGCGTTACGCGCAGCACACGGCGCTTCGATGTCGGTTCGATCCAGCCATGCGCTTCGCAAGCGTCGAGAAACGCCGCGCCAAGCGCGCCGCCTAAGTGCGGCCGCCGCTCGCTCCAGTCGATGCACGTACACGCAAAACGTCTGCGGCGCGCCCGCTGTGCCGTCAGGTCGATACCCAGTTGCGCGAAGGCCTGCGCGCCGTCTTTCGTGGCTTCGAGTTCGGTGGCGCCGTCTGCGGCGAGCCAGTCGCGAGCGATCATCGTATCGAAGACACGCACCGCCAGTTCGCCCGCCAGATGGTCGTAGCACGTGCGCGCGTAGCGCATGTCGAGTGGCACCGCGCTCGGCGGCCGCTGCGGCTCGCGCTCCGGCGCGCTCGCGCGCGCGAGATTGGCGAGCGCTTCGATCGCGGCGGCGATATCGGCGGTCGCGATCCGGTAATAGCGATGCCGCCCGCTCACTTCCAGCGCCAGCAACCCGCCTTCGGTCAGACGCGCGAGATGTCCGCTCGCCGCCGAAGGCGAGAGTCCCGCGATCATCGTGAGTTCGCCGGCGGGGCGCGCGGTGCCGTCCATCAGCGACCAAAGCATGGCCGCGCGGCCCGGATCGGCGAGCAACGCCCCAATGCGCGAAAGGCCGGGAAAGTGGCGGGAACGAGAGTCTTCGGGGCTTGAGTTCATGGCGCTTCTCCGGAACCGTTTCAGATACTCTAGCGCGCAATCGCACGCGATGTTTCACTGCCCGGTGAAACGTCGATGCATCCGCAGCCGGCGCTAGAATGGCCCTTCGTATCGGTATTCGCGGCAGCAAGGAGTTCGCATGATCAGATTCATCACAGTCACCGTCGTCGCCGGGTTGATCGCGCTTGTCGCCGGATGCGCGGGCGGGCCTTCTTCGGCGGGCGCGGGCGGCGGCAGCATCACGATGTACGGCACCATCGACGAAGGCGTGACCGTGCACAATTAGCCGAGCTTTTTGCCGACCCTATTAATTGGGCGTATGCGCCTTGAAGAGCGCGTGCAACTTCGATAAAACGGAACGCCCATGAATACGCCCATTTCCACTTTCGCTCCCGCCGAACCCGGCGCCCTTCGCGCGGGCCGCGCCGAAACCACGTTTCGTTTTCTCGCCGAACCGACTTCGGTGAACTTCGGCGGCAAGGTGCACGGCGGCGCGTTGATGAAGTGGATCGACGAAACCGCGTACGCATGCGCGGCGATGTGGTCCGGGCGGTATGCCGTGACGGTGAGCGTCGGCAATATCCGCTTTCGCAGGCCGATTCTCGTCGGCAATCTCGTGGAACTACGCGCGCGCGTGGTGGCGACCGGGCGCACCAGCATGCATATCCACATCTCCGTGCACGCGGGCGATCCGAAAGTCGGCGAGCTCGAACAGACCACCGATTGCCTGATGGTCTTCGTCGCCGTCGATGAAAAAGGTCAACCAACGCCCGTGCCCGCGTTCGTGCCGGAATCGGACGAAGAGAAGCGTCTCGCGCGCTACGCGATGGACGTGAAAGATGCGCTCGACGCTATCGTCGAACTGAAGCCGGAAGAGGTCGCGGCGGGGAAGGTTTGAAGCGCATTGACCGGTGAAGCCCGCGCATGCGCACGCGGGCTTCGTGATCGATCGACAAGCTACTTGTTGCCGACCATGTCCTGCGGCTTGACCCATTCATCGAACTGCTGCTCGGTCACGTGTCCGAGCGCCAACGCCGATTCCTTCAGCGTCGTGCCTTCCTTGTGCGCCTTCTTTGCGATCTGCGCGGCTTTGTCGTAGCCGATATGCGGATTGAGCGCCGTCACGAGCATCAGCGATTCGTTCAGGAGACTCTCGATACGCTTCTCGTTCGGCTCGATACCGACCGCGCAGTTGTCGTTGAAACTGAGCGCGCCATCCGCGAGCAGACGCACGGATTGCAGCACGTTATGCGCGATCATCGGCCGGAACACGTTCAGTTCGAAGTTGCCGCTCGCGCCGCCGAAGTTCACCGCCACGTCGTTGCCGAAAACCTGACAACAGAGCATGGTCACGGCTTCGGACTGCGTGGGATTGACCTTGCCCGGCATGATCGAGCTACCCGGCTCGTTTTCCGGAATCGAAAGTTCGCCCAGGCCGCAGCGCGGACCGCTCGCGAGCCAGCGGATGTCGTTGGCAATCTTCATGAGCCCGGCGGCGACCGTCTTCAACGCGCCGTGCGCGGCGACGAGCGCGTCGGCGGCGGCCATCACTTCGAATTTGTTGGGCGCGGTTTCGAACGGCAGGCCGGTCAGCTTGCCGATGGCCGCCGCGACTTTCACCGCGAACTGCGGATGCGCATTGAGCCCCGTGCCGACGGCCGTGCCGCCTTGCGCGAGCTGATACAGATGCGGCAGGGTTGCCTCGACGTGACGAATGCCCTGATCGAGTTGCGCGACATAGCCTGAGAATTCCTGGCCGAGCGTGAGCGGCGTTGCGTCCTGCAAGTGCGTGCGGCCAATTTTCACGATATCCGCGAAGGCCTTCGATTTTTTGTCGAGCGTGTCCCGCAGCGTCTTGAGCGCCGGCACGAGATGCTTGACGATGGCAAATGCGGCGGCGACATGCATGGCCGTCGGAAATACGTCGTTGGACGACTGTCCGCGATTCACGTCGTCGTTCGGATGCACGAGGCGCTCTTCGCCGCGCTCACCGCCGAGCAGCTCGCTTGCGCGATTCGCGATCACCTCGTTGAGATTCATGTTGGTCTGCGTGCCGGAGCCCGTCTGCCACACGGCGAGCGGAAACTCGTCCGGATGCTTGCCGTCGATGATCTCCTGCGCGGCTTCCTTGATCGCCTTGGCTTTCTTGGCGTCGAGCACCTTCAGCTCTTCGTTCACGTCGGCGGCTGCGTGCTTGACGATAGCGAGCGCCGTGATCAGCTCGGGCGACTGCTTTTCAGTCGATATCTTGAAGTTCTGCAAGGAGCGCTGCGTTTGCGCGCCCCAAAGCTTGTCGTTCGGCACGGCAATCTCGCCGAACGTGTCCTTCTCCATGCGTACATCGCCCTTTGCGTTCTGTGTCATTGCTTGAAGCTCCTTACGAGAGTCAGATTCGGTGCCGATGCGAGCCGCCCGCTTCATAACTGCTTGTCGACTGGCAGCAGCATGAAGAGGCCCGTCATCACGTTTCGATACAAGCCCGCTTCGGGATCGAAGTTATAGGTGACCATGCCGTCCTTGCCCTTCGTCGTCCAGACGAGGCCGGATTGCGGCGAACCGGTGCGCTGCAGACTCGCCATCACCGCCGCGCTCGCCAGTTCCACGCGATAGCTCACCTCGGGCGAGATGCCTCGATCGAACAGCTTCGCGGTCTGATCGGCGATAGGCTGGCTGTGGATCACGAGCGCGAGTTCGGTGTTGAGCAGCGCCGAGCGCGGATCGAGATTCATCGAGCCGATCACGAGGATACTCCGATCGATGACATACGCCTTTGCATGCAGGCTCGCGCGCGATTGCGAGCCGAACAGCCCGGCGCGCGGACGGCCTTCGCCCTGGATCTGAATCGGCTTGAATTCGTACAGTTCCACGCCGTTTTGCAGCAGAGGAATGCGATACGGCGCGTAGCCCGCCTGGACCGCGACGGCATCGGTGGCGGCGAGGGAGTTGGTCAGCACGGCGACGCGCACGTGGCGCCGCGTGACATCGGCGAGCGCCTTCACGCCTGCATCGTGCGGCACGAAGTAGGGCGACAGAATCAGGAATTCGCTTTGCGCGCTCTTCAGCAGGTCGGCGAGACGCGCCATCGGCGGACTCTTGTAGTCCTCGCTCGGGTTCTCGATCTTCGACGGCGAATCGGCCCAGAACTCGGTCTCTGCCCACACGAGTTCCAGATCTTCCTGCGCGATCTGCTGCGCGAGCGGCGTCGCGTTCAGCGGCTTGGCATTGAGCGGTTCGGCTTGCGCGCGCCAGTGTGCGCGCAGATCGTCGCGCGTCTTGTCTAGCTCGGACGCGTCGAATTTCTGCTTGTTCAACACGCGCAGCGGATACGACAGCGCGCTGTTCCAGTAGTCGTCGAAACTCGCGGAGACTTTTTGCGCGATGGGTCCGGCGGTGAAGACATCGAGATCGCGGAACTGCAGCGTCGGACTCGCGCTGAAGTATTCGTCGCCGAGATTGCGGCCGCCGACGATGGCGATCTGGTTATCCGCGATCATCGCCTTGTTATGCATGCGGCGCGTGAAGCCATCGACATTGGAGAAGAAGTTCTGCGTGCGTTCGGTGAAGCTCTCGCGCGCGCTGCCGTATGGGTTGAACACGCGAATCTCGATGTTCTGATGCGTGTTCAGCGCCGCCATGATGCGGTCGATGTCCTTGAAGTTCAGGTCGTCGACGAGCATGCGCACGCGCACGCCGTGGTCCGCCACGTAGAGCGCGGCGGCGAGCAGCAGCTTGCCGGTGTTGTCTTCCTCGGCGATGTAGTACTGCATGTCGAGCGTTTTCGTCGCCGCGCGCGCGAGCGCAATGCGCGCCTGCAGCGCTTCCGTGCCGCTTGGCAGGAGACGCACGGCGGACTGGTCCGGGTGCTTGCGTTCGAGCGGCGCGAGCGCGTCGCCGAGCGGCGTGCTTTCGCTGGCCGGCAATGCCTGGCTCACCGGGCGATCGAACGCCGTGGCGGGCGGGCGTGTCGCGCAAGCGGCGCAAAGTGCCGTTAGTGCAAGCGTTGCGAAGAGGCGCGCGGTGCGACTCGAAATCTTCCTCATGCTGCTCGTTCTTGCATTTGCACTCGCACTTGCACTTGCACTTGCACCGATGGCAGCTTCATCCATTCCCCGGTTTCGCGACACTGTCATTCCTCTTTTTCGTGGTCTCGATACGGCCCGGCATTCATGACGATGCCGATGCTCGGTTTCGCGACTTAGCAATTCCCGTTCTCGCCGGTGCTGGTCGAAATATTCTATGGGAAATTGGACGATTCGCCCGGAAAGGCAGTACGCGACCCGCGTATCGGCGCCGGAGCGCGGAAGAAAAAAAGCCCGCTCGGGTGGAGCGGGCTTGAACCCCTGTCACTGGAGTCTCAAGGAGGAGACGGGTTCATCCTAACAATGCCTGCTGGTCTGGCCAACCAAGGATTCGTGCTTTGTATGTGGGAAAGCGGTTGTGATGCTTATTTGCTCGAACTACGCGCTCACATCGGGCCGTGAACCGGCGCGGTCGCGCCATCCGCAACCTTCACGCTTCCCGTCTCGACCATCCGCCGGCTGATTCGATGAAAACGCAGCGTCATCAGCATGGCGACGCTCGCAAGCCCCGCCGCGAGGCCCCACCACAAGCCCTTCGCGCCCAGTTCGAAGTGGAACGCGAGCACATAACCCGTCGGAAAACCGACGCCCCAGTAACCGAACGCGGCGGCGAGCATCGGCACGCGAGTGTCCTTGAGGCCGCGTAGGCAGCCGGAACCGACCGTCTGCATGCCATCGACGATCTGGAACACGGCGGCGACACCCAGCAGCGAGGCCGCGAGCGCAACCGTCTGCGCGTTTTTCGGATCGCCGAGATGCAGATACAGCCCGACGATCGCGCGCGGCACGGTAATCAGCACGAGTCCCGACAGCACCATGAAGCCGACGCCGAGCGCGAGCGCGACGAAGCCCGCATGACGCGCCGCGAGCGGCACGCCCGCGCCGACCCAATAGCTCACGCGCACGTTCGCCGCCTGTCCGATGGCAAGCGGCACCATGAAGGCCACCGACGCCACGTTGATCGCGATTTGGTGCGCGGCGAGCGGCGCTTCGCCAAGCAAGCCGACCATGAGGCCGGTGGCGAGAAACAGCGTGGATTCGACGCCATACGTGATGGCGACCGGCCAGCCGATGCCGAAGAGTTCGCCCATGAGCGGCATGCGCGGACGCGCCGCGACGACGAAATGACGATAGCGCGGCCGCAGATGCAACAGCGCGACGAGCGCGAGCGCAATGCCCCAAATGGTGATCGTGGTCGCCGCAGCCGAGCCGAGAAACCCTTCGCGCGGCAGGCCCCAGGCGCCGTGAATCAGCCCGTAGTTGAGGAAACCGTTGACGAACACACCGCCGATCGACACCCACAAAAGCCTGCGTGCCGCGCCGATAGCCGGCAGAAACGCGCGCATCAATCCAATGCCGATGAGGCTGCCCGGCGTGCCCCAGCGCAGCACGGCGCAATACTCACCGACATTCCGGGCGAGCGTAGCCGGTTCATGGAACGCGAGGAGAATCGGCTCGGCGTAGCTCAGGAGCACGAACGCGGGCACCGCAAGCAGCACCGACAACACGAGCCCCGTCCAGTAGATGCCCGGCACCTGATGTTCGGCGTTCGCGCCACGCGCATGCGCCACCGATACGCTGACGGACGTAAGCACGCCCTGCAGCAGCGTCACGATCACGAAGAACACGTTCGCGCCCAGGCCGCCGGCGGCGAGCGCATCGGGGCCTAACGAGCCGAGCAGGATGGTGTCGGTGACGCCCATCGCCATTTGCGAGAGTTGCGCGATGGCGAGCGGCGCCGCGAGCCGCGCCGTATCGACGGCATGGCGCGAAAAACTCGGCGGATGCGCCGCCGCGCGCGTGAAATGGGATTGCATGTCTTGAGCGGCCATTCGTGGCGACGGTTTATTCCGGCGCGCGGACTTGGATCTTCTGACCATCGAGCGCGACGACCTGACCCGCGCGAATCTTGCAGGTCTTGCGCATCTCGACTTTGCCGTCGACGCGGACATCGCCCATGGCAACGCGCGCTTTCGCGGAGCCGCCGCTGTCGGCGAGCCCCATCAGCTTAAGCAGGTTATGAAGTTCGACGTAGTCGCCCGTAAGGGTGAATTGAAGCGGTGGCATGGCGGGCGCGGAGATTACTCGGGTTGATTCGAGGTGGATTCGAGATGAATTCGGGGCGAAGGCGTCAATGATAAACCAGTGGCCGCCCTCGAATAGCTGGGCACGCGCCGTGCTGGTGCATGACGGACTTCGGCGCGCGCTGTCATCGTATTGAAAGCAGGCGCGATGGCAATTGTAGCCAGATGAAACGGTCGGTAACAACGACTCGGTTCGTCGAACTTGGACGCGCATCGCCGAGTCCGATAGTTTGATCGATACAGCTTCGGTCATCTTTCCAATCGACAAAAGTCGTGCGTCATCGCAGTTCATGGCCGCCGACGCTTAAACCAAGAGAGGACCTCGCTCATGATTAAGACTCGAAATCTGATGATCGGCACCGCATTCGCCGCCCTGACCGTCGCTTCGGGCGCTTTCGCCCAAACCACGGACGCCGTGCCGGCACAACCGGCGACACCTGCGCCGCAAAATCTCGTCGCGCCCGCGCCGACCGATCCGCTGGTCCAGCGCCGCAACGCGAACGCCGAGGCGAACGCTGAGTACAAGGCATCGAAGAAGGCTTCGCAAGCCGACCTGAAGGCCGCGAACAAGCAGGCGAAGGCGCAGTACAAGGAGCAGGTGCGTAACGCGAAGATCAATCGCAAGGCGGATAAGGACGCCGCCAAGGATGAGTTGAACGCGACGGAATCCAACACGCCGAAGGACACGGGCTTGCAGCATTGATTTCGATGCGTTGGACGCGCGCCGCAGTGCCGTGGCGCGCGCTTCATGAGGCTTGAGAAAGGGAGGACACACCATGACTCGATCGAAGAATGCAGTGTTGGCCGCCGTGATTGCCGGGACGCTTGCGAGCGTCTCAGTGGTTTCCTTCGCGCAGACGACGAGCGATCAGCAGCCGAGCAGCGCGGACAAGAAGGCATCGAAAAAGCAGGCCGAGGCCAATAAGGACGCGGCCGTCGCTCAGGCCAAGGCCGACAAGAAGAAAACCGAAGCGCAGTCGGAAGCGAACGAAGCGGCTGCGGATGCGAAGCTCAAGAACGCGAAGAAGGCGGATTAGCAGGACGGTTGTTCGGGTAGTGCGAATGGTCCAGTCGGGTGCAACCCGCTGGGCCGTTTTTTTTGCCCAACCAACCGGTGAGCGCAAACCCTTGCGTCTCCAGTCTGTATGGATATACAGTACACGTCACACTTTTTTGCGCCTCTTCCCGTGCTGACGCTCCCTGAAGAAACCGCCACCGCCGACGCAGCCGAAGCCCAGGTTGCCGCCTATCTCGCCAAGCTCAACGAGGCGCAGCGCCACGCCGTCGAGTTCGGCGTCGATGAACCCAACCGCTGCGGCGGGCCGCTTCTCGTCATCGCGGGCGCGGGGTCTGGCAAGACCAACACGCTGGCGCACCGCGTCGCGCATCTGCTGGTGAAAGGCGCCGACCCGCATCGCATCCTTTTGCTTACTTTCTCGCGCCGCGCCGCCGTCGAGATGACGCGTCGCGTCACGCGCATCGCCATGAACGCGCTGGGCACCAAGGCCGCCATCGCGCAAGGTCTCACGTGGTCAGGCACGTTCCATAGCGTTGGCGCGCGTTTGCTGCGCGATTACGCCGATCTCGTCGGGCTCGCGCCGTCGTTCACCATCAACGACCGCGAAGACTCCGCCGATCTCATGAACCTCGTGCGCCACGAGCTCGGGTTATCGTCGAAAGAGAAGCGCTTTCCCGCCAAGTCCACGTGCTTCAGCATTTATTCGCGGGTGGTCAACACGGGCGCCTCGCTTGCCGCCGTGCTGGATCAGTCGTATCCGTGGTGCCGCGAGTGGGAGGCGGACTTGAAGCGTCTCTTCGCCGCCTACGTCGCGGCCAAACAGACGCAAAGCGTGCTCGATTACGACGACCTCTTGCTTTACTGGTCGCATCTCGCGGCCGAGCCGACTATCGCCGCCGATCTGTCGAGCCGCTTCGATCACGTGCTCGTCGACGAATATCAGGACACCAACCGCCTTCAGGCCACCATTCTTCTGGCGATGAAACCGGACGGCCGCGGCCTCACCGTCGTCGGCGACGATGCGCAGTCCATCTACTCGTTTCGCGGCGCGACGGTGCGCAATATCCTCGATTTTCCGCGGCACTTCGACCCGCCCGCCGCGACCGTCACGCTCGATCGCAACTATCGTTCGACGCAGCCCATTCTCGAAGCGTCCAACGCGGTGATCGGCATGGCCACCGAGCGCTATACGAAGAACCTCTGGACCGACAAGGCATCGGCGCAAAAACCGCGCGTGGTGAGTGTCGCCGATGAAGCCGATCAGGCGCGCTATATCGTCGAGCAAGTGCTGGAGGCGCGCGAGGGTGGCATGAAGCTCAAGTCGCAGGCCGTGCTGTTTCGCGCGGCGCATCACAGCGCGACGCTCGAAATCGAACTCACGCGCAAGAACATTCCGTTCGTGAAATTCGGCGGGCTCAAGTTTCTCGACTCCGTGCACGTCAAGGACGTACTCGCCGTATTGCGCTGGGCGGAAAATCCGCGCGATCGTGTCGCCGGCTTTCGCGTGGCGCAATTGCTGCCGGGCGTCGGGCCGGCCATCGCCGGGCGGCTGCTGGACAGCGTGGCCCAAGCCGAACGTTCATCGAATGCGATTGCCGCGTTCCATGCGCCCGCCCGCGCCAGCGAAGACTGGCCGCGTTTCGTCGGCCTGATGGCGAAACTCTGCGGCCGCGAGAGCGGCTGGCCGGCGGAGTTCGAAATGATCCGCCGGTGGTACGAGCCGCATCTCGAACGCAATCACGAAGACGCGGCCATCCGTATTGGCGACGTATTGCAGATGGAGAGCATCGCGTCGACCTATCCCACGCGCGAGCGCTTTCTCACCGAACTCACGCTCGATCCGCCCGATGCGACCAGCGACGAGTCCGGCGTGCCTCTCATCGACGAAGATTATTTGATTCTCTCGACAATCCATTCGGCGAAGGGGCAGGAATGGCGCAATGTTTTCGTGCTGAACGGCGTGGACGGCTGCATTCCATCCGATCTGGGCACGGGTAGCGACGAGGAAATCGACGAAGAGCGGCGGCTGCTTTATGTAGCGATGACGCGCGCGAAGGAAGATCTGCATATCGTCACGCCGCAGCGCTTTTACGTGCACAACCAGACGCATCTGGGCGACCGGCACGTGTGGGCGCAACGCACGCGCTTCATTCCGCAGCATCTGATGCAGAACTTCGAAGCCACCGCGTGGCCGCCGGTTCCGGTCGCCGCCGCGCCGACGGCGGCGGGACTCGCGGCCGCGGCTAAGGCGAAGATCGATATCGCGGCGCGCTTGAAGGGGATGTGGGATTAGCGGTAAGCGGCGCCCGGTCCACGCCTAACGCTGCGCCCGCGAAGTCTTCGGCACGCGCGGCGCCGGCGCAAAGATGCTCCGTAGCCATGCGGCAAACCGCGTGAACCCATCATAAGGTTCATCGACAAACAACTCCGGCCGCAGCGAGCGAATGTATTCGAGTACCTGCTGCGCTTCCTGCTTCTGAATCGACCCATAAAAAATGCCGAGCCGCAGCAGACAGCGCAATTCACCGAGCTTCTCGCGCGCATTCGAGCCAACGCTGTTTTCCACCGCGATCTTCGTCTCATAGGTGCGCTGACGCAGCGAATCGGCGAGGCGCCATGCGGGCGTCTGCATCTTCTCCTCGACTTCGCGGATATCCATCGCGGCCGACTTGATCTGCGAGGCGAGCACATCGACTTGCGAAGCATCGCCCTTCGCCTCGGTGACGATGGCCGTCGCCCATTCGCGCGATGCCTTCACGAGATCCTCGGCGTTCCAGTCCGAGCGGATCGCGAACGCGAAACCGTGTTCGGCCGCCTGTCGGATCAAAATCTCGACGACATCCGGAAATTCCTTGTCGAGCGCGCGCTTGGCCCACGCGTACTGGCCTTGCGACAGCATGCGCTGCACCGCCTGCTCGGTCAGCGGCGTCGGATTGTCGAGCAGCTTGGCGCGCAGAAAGTCCTCGAACGTCGGCGTGACGAACTGCGGGTCGAGCTTGAGCGACAGGCGCATGAACGCCTCATAGTCGCGATGCAATGAAGCGATGGTCTCGTCGCGAAACGATAGGGTTATTTGACGCATGTTGGTTCCCGGTTCCGCGCTCGGATGGCCCGATGGCGGGAAATGCCTTTGGCGTCCGCTTCGACGGCGGAGTCCATTCGTTTCTGATAACGGCGTTACAGCCGGGAACTTGAGGGTGTTCTGAAAGCCGTTGCGCGAAGAAGCCTTTAACGCAAGACGACGAACTGCCAAACGAAGAAAACCGCGAGCGACACCCCGATGGTAAGTAAGGGCCGCCTGGTCCACGCGCACACGGCCACCGCAACCACGGCGGCCACGAGTTGCGGGTTGCGCCACGTGATTTCCGCGCCGTTGCCATGCGGCGAGACGGTCATCGGCACGATGATCGCGGTCAGCACCGTCACCGGCACGAAGCCGAGCGCCGTGCGCACGATGGGCGGAAACGGCAACCGCTCGCCCAGCACGAAGACGGCCGCGCGGATCAGATACGTGACGAGCGCCATGCCGAGAATCAGCAGCACATAGTTCGATGTGGTCATCGTGCGCGCTCCTTGCGGTTATCGCCGTTCGATTCACGCTCGCGTCGTTCCATCAGCGTGATCGCCATGCCGACTCCGATTCCCACCAGCACCGCCGCAAGCAGGCCGAGCTTGTACGGCCAGTCCTGCCACGCGAACGACAGCACGCCCGATGCCATCGCCGCCGCGACAAAGCGCACGGCCACCAGTTGCGGCACGATGATGGCGATGAACGTCGCGACCATCGCGAAGTCCAGCCCGAGCGACTTGAGCCCTGGGAATGCGGCGCCGAAGAGCAAGCCGACGAGCGTCCACAGTTGCCAGTTCAGATACATCGAGAGGCCGGAGCCGAAGAAGTAGTGCGGGCCGATTTCGCCCGGCGCGCGCTTCTGGTAATGCGCGTAAGCGACGGCGAACACTTCGTCGGTGAGCAGACCCGACAGCGTCCAGCGCCAGCGCGCGGGCAGATGCGCGACATAAGGCGCGAGCGTCGCCGAATAAAGGACGTGCCGCAAGTTGATGACGAAGGTCGTCGCCCAGATCACGATGAAGCTCGCGTGTCCCGCGATCATGCCGATGGCGATGAACTGCGCCGAGCCCGCGAACACCGCGAGCGACATCAGCTGGCCGTGCCAGAGCGTGAGCGGGCTCGCCGTGACGAGCGTGCCGAAGATGACGCCGAAGGGCGCGGCGCCGACCATCATTGGAATGGTGTCGCGCGCGCCGGCGGCGAATTCTCGCAGCGCGGGGCTGGATACTGCTTTCAAATCGTGCCTCCGTTATAAGCCAATACGAGCGCTTGGGCATTCATATCGGTCGCCGGGAGGATAAGGCATGCAGTAAGCATCGGGCTTGTACGATCGTGCGGCGCTCGTGGCTCGCGTGACGGTTTCAACCAGCCTGCCGGCAAGTCGTACAGTTTACAACTTCATTGTGGGCGCGGCGGGGCGCGCGCGTCGCTTCACTTCCTTCACTTCACGGGAATGGTCGTGCCTTCGGGAACCGGCACCGCCGTCACGCTGTTCTTCGGGCTGCCGGTCGCAATGCGGTCGCTGTAGGTCAAGTAGACGAGCGTATTGCGTTTGGCGTCGACCACGCGCACCACGTGCAGCGTCTTGAAGATGAACGACATGCGGTCGGAGAAGACATCGGTCTTCTGCTTGAGCGGCTGAGTGAATTTGATCGGCCCGACCTGACGGCAGGCGATAGACGATTCCGTCGGATCTTCCGCGATGCCGAGCGTGCCTTTCACGCCGCCCGTGCGCGCCCGCGACACGTAGCAGGTGACGCCCGCGACGAGCGGATCGTCATAGGCTTCGACGGTCACGCGGTCGGAACCGGTGAAACGGAAATTGGTGTTGACGCTCGCGATTTCCTCGGCCTGCGCTATTGCCGCGCCGAACAAGGTAACGAGCGCCGCAGCGGTAGCGGTGAGGAGAGTGCGGTTCATCGTGATCCTTCGGAAAAAGAGAAAGGGCGTCGTATTGTATCGACGCCCTTGCTGTTTTCCCGCAAGCATTCGGCCAATCGGCGATTCAATGGAAGATCAGATACAGGATCACCAGAACCACGACGGGCACACCGAGCAGCCATCCGAGTAGGTAAGGCATGTCGTCCTCCTTCGCGTGTTGTTTTTGACGATTCCAGTATCGCGAGGAAGCGCGCGCGGCGTTAGCCGTGTGTGTCCTAAATACGTGTAGGCGCAGTCCTATGCTCTCTTACCGGCACGTTACGATTGGTCATTCCATCACGCGAATCCTGCGCGCTGGCTGATCCCGATACAGCGTGCGCACGTAATCGAGATGCGCTCCGGCGCATTCGCGGGCGCGGGCGGGGTCGCGGGCGGCGATGGCATCGAACATGGCGCGATGCTGGGCGAGCAAGTTCGCTTCGACTTCATCGTCGTAATCGACCAGACGGTGCGATGTCAGCATGGACTCGCGCACCAATTCGTTGAGACCGTGCATGACGTGCGCCAGCGCGACGTTGTGCGTGGCGTCGGCGATAGCCAGATGAAACGCGGCGTCTTTTTCGGCAATGCGCGTGCTCTTGTCGGCCACCGCGGCTTCGAGCGCCTGGAATGCATCGGCGATGCGCGTCAGATCCGCCTCGGAGGCGCGCTCGGCGGCGTAGGCAGCGGACAGCGTTTCGAGGCCATGACGCAATTCGAGGACATCGGCGCTGGCGTTGGGTTGCTGTTCGAGGAGTGCGGCGAGTGGATGCGACACGAGCGGCGCCGTCACATCCGACACGACGAATCCGCCGCGCGCCACCGCGCGGATGAAGCCGTCCGACTCCAGCCGAATAAGCGCCTCGCGCAGCGACGGCCGCGAAACGTTGAGTTGTTCCGCCAGATCGCGCTCGGCTGGGAGGCGCTGGCCAGGCAGGAGCGTGCCGTTCGAGATCAACTCGCGTATCTGCCCCGACACCACGTCCGACAAGCGCACGCGGGCGTAGGAATGCGAGTGGACGGGCTGAAAAGGCATCGTTCGAGCAGTGGAGATAAATCGGGACTTTCGGAGTTTGACACGAAAGGGCCATCTCTTTAAAGTCTTGGTCAGACCAAGCTTACCAAAATCCGGCCCCCAATCCTCAAGTCGCCGTTTCGGAACCCATGAAAGTCGCCCTGTTTGTGCCCTGTTTCATCGACGCCTTCTATCCGCAGATCGGCGTCGCCACGCTGGAACTGCTCGAACGCCTCGGACTCGATGTCGATTACCCGCAGGATCAAACCTGCTGCGGCCAGCCGATGGCCAATAGCGGCGCTCACAAGGAAGCCGCAGGCGCCGAGCGCGTGTTTACGCGCAACTTCGCGGATTACGACTACGTCGTCGGACCGTCGGCGAGTTGCGTGCATCACGTGCGCGAGCACTTCACGGCCATCGAACAGACGAGCGCGGTATCGAAGGTCAGAAAAAACACCTACGAGCTCGTCGAATTCCTGCACGACGTCTTGCAGGTGCGCGAGTTTCCGTGGGCCGAATTCCCGCATCGCGTCGGGCTGCACAACAGTTGCAGCGCGGTGCGGCACTTGCGCGAAACCTCGAATTCGGAAGTGGCGGCGGCGCCGTTTTCCAAGCCGCGCGCGCTGCTCGAAGGCGTGAAGGGCATCGAATTCGTCGCGCCCGCGCGACCCGACGAATGCTGCGGCTTCGGCGGCACGTTCTCCGTGACCGAGGAAGCCGTGTCCGTGCGCATGGGTCAGGACAAAGTGCGCGATCACGTCGGCGCGGGCGCGCAGTACATCGTGTCGGGCGACATGTCGTGTCTCATGCATCAGCAGGGATGCGCCGAGCGTCTCAAACTCGATGCGCGTTTCATCCATATCGCGCAGGTTCTCAACGGAGCGCGCGCATGAGCAAGACCTCGGGCAAGTCGGTGAGAATCGATCACGCGAAGGCGGCGGGCGCGTTTCTGCAGAAGCCGGATCACGTCGCGTTCCACGACAAGCGGCTGTGGGACTTGCGCAGCAAGCGCGACGCGCAGGCGCACGGTATTCCCGAATGGGAGGAGATGCGCAATCTCGCGTCGGGCATCAAGGAACATACGCTGTCCAATCTCTCCGAATACCTCGCGCAGTTCGCGGATCAGGCGGAGAAGAACGGCGTCGTGGTGCACTTCGCGGCCAACGCGGAAGAGCACAACGCGCTCGTCCACAAGCTGATGAGCGAACGCGGCATGACCACGCTCGTCAAGAGCAAATCCATGCTCACCGACGAATGCTACATGCGCGACTATCTCGAACCGCGTGGCATCACGGTGATGGAAACCGATCTTGGCGAACGCATTCAGCAGTTGGATCACCAGGACCCGAGCCATATGGTCGTGCCAGCCGTGCACAAGCTGCGCGCGGATGTGGCGGAGCTTTTTGGACGCACGATCGGCACCGATCCGGACAACAGCGACATCCACTATCTCGCCGAAAGCCAGCGCATGGACACGCGGCCGTACTTCGTGCGCGAGAAGACGGCCGGCATGACGGGCTGCAATTTCGCGGTGGCGGAAACGGGCACGGTTGTCGTCTGCACGAACGAAGGCAACGCGGATCTCTCGGCGAACGTGCCGCCGCTGCATATCGCGTCCATCGGCATCGAGAAGATCATTCCGCGTATTGCCGATCTCGGCGTGTTCGTGCGCATGCTTTCGCGCAGCGCGCTCGGCTCGCCGATCACGCAGTACACGTCGCACTTTCGCGCGCCTCGGCCGGGCACGGAGATGCATTACATCCTCGTCGATAACGGCCGTTCCGAACGCCTCGCGCTCGACGACTTCTGGTTCTCGCTCAAGTGCATTCGCTGCGGCGCGTGCATGAATACGTGTCCGGTGTATCGGCGAAGCGGCGGGCTATCGTACGGCGGCACGTATTCGGGGCCGATCGGCGCGATCATCAATCCGACGCACGATCTCAAGCGCTACAGCAGCCTGCCGTTTGCCTCGACGATGAACGGCAGTTGCACCAACGTCTGCCCGGTAAAGGTGAATATTCATGAACAGATTTACAAGTGGCGCGAGGTGATCGCCGAACGCCACGAAGTGCCGTTCGTGAAACAGGAAGTGCTGAAGATGGCGGGACGGCTGCTCGCGAGTCCGACGCTTTATCGCGCGACGGTGGCATCGCTTGGCGGCGCGCTCAAGCGGCTGCCGAACTTCGTGCTGTACAACCCGCTCAACATCTGGGGCCGGCAGCGTGACTTGCCCGAAGCGCCCGCCGAGACCTTTCACGAGTGGTACAAGAAAAACCGGAAGATCGCCAAATGACGACTCGCGAAGCTTTTCTGTCGAAGATCCGCGCGGCGCAGCCCGCTTCGCGCCCGCTTCCCGATGTGCCCGTTTTCGCGACGCCCGAGGGCGATCTGCGCACGCGCTTCGAAACCGCGCTCATCGCCATGGGTGGAACATGCGTGGAAGCGCAGAGCCTGGACGAAGTCGGCGCGATGATCGCGCAACGTTTCGGCGATGGCGCAGCGGTGGCGTCGGCGGTGGCGGGAATCGAAGGCACGCGGCCGATTACGGTCGATACCGTTCCGTCGTCGCTTCAGGATGTCGATGTGGGCGTCGTGAGAGGGCGCTTCGGCGTGGCGGAGACTGGCTCCGTGTGGTTCAGCGAAAAGGAGTACGTCGTCAATTCAATCGGTTATATCGTGCAGCATCTCGTCGTGCTGCTCGATCCTTCGCAACTCGTCGAAGGCTTGCAGCAGGTTTATCGACGACCCGATTTTCAGTCGGCCCGTTATGCGGTGCTGGTAACGGGGCCTTCGGCCACGGCGGATATCGAGGGCGTGCTGATTCGCGGCGCACAGGGCGTGCGATCGCTGACGGTTGTCTGGCTTGCTGCTTAGATGCTTAGAAGAGCGCTACTGCTATTTGCGCAAACAAAAAAGCCCAGTCGAATGACTGGGCTTTTTGTATGAAACTGGGTGGCTCCCCGACCTGGGCTCGAACCAGGGACCTACGGATTAACAGTCCGGCGCTCTACCGACTGAGCTATCGGGGAACAGCTACTACGCTTGAAACGAGTCTCTGATGAGACAAAAAACCCAGCTCACAACTCGGCTGGGTTTTCCTTTGATTCTGTCTGGAACCTGCTCGATACTGAGTGGCTCCCCGACCTGGGCTCGAACCAGGGACCTACGGATTAACAGTCCGGCGCTCTACCAACTGAGCTATCGGGGAACATCTACTGCAGAGAAACGAAATTATAGGGAGCGCTTTCTGCGCTGTCAACGCTCAATCTTCATTCAATAACGGTTTTTTGCAACGAAATTGATTGATCCTGCGCGTCCGACAAATGACACGGCGGCAAATACAGCCGCTTAGCGCTCCAGCAGATCCAGCTTTTCCTTCACGTCCTTGAATTCGTCGGCTTCCGGCAGCGGCGCCTTGGTCTTCGTGATGCTCGGCCAGTTGCGCGCGAGTTCCGCGTTCAGTTCGGTGAAGTGTTGCTGGTCGCCGGGAACGTCTTCTTCGGCATAGATTGCATTCACCGGGCATTCGGCCACGCACACGGCGCAGTCGATGCATTCGTCCGGATCGATCGCGAGAAAGTTGGGACCTTCGCGGAAGCAATCCACCGGGCACACGTCCACACAATCGGTGTAGCGGCACTTGATGCAGCTTTCGGTCACAACGTGAGTCATTCAGGCTCCTGCATGCGCAATTCGGGGGAGGGCGGCGTTTTTAGATGACCATATGGGCAGCGGCACAGGGCCGTGCGCGGCTCGCTCGCCAAAACGCATATTGTAGCGTAACGGTAAAAGGCGACGCGAGCGCCGCGCCATGCGCCTTATATCGATTCGTGATTAATGTATGCGGCTTTCCTAAAAGGGCCGGGGCGGCAGGATGCCGTGCACGCATTCGGGTAACATGAACGGACAGCGCGCGGCGCGTCTTGTCAATAGCGGTCGGTAGCGGCCTATACAGCGCGCGGGCATCCTTGCATCGATGTACAAGCCAGAACCATGATCATCAATTCGCTGCTCGATACCGATCTCTACAAATTCACCATGATGCAGGTGGTCCTGCATCATTTCCCGGCGGCGCACGTCGAGTATCGCTTTCGCTGCCGCACGCCGGAAGTGGATCTGGTGCCGTTCATCGACGAGATTCGGGACGAGGTGCGTCAACTCTGCAACCTGCGCTTCAAGGAAGAAGAGCTCGACTATCTGCGGCGAATGCGCTTCATCAAGAGCGACTTCATCGACTTTCTCGCGCTCTTTCATCTGAACGAGAAGTCCATTCGCATCGCGCCGTCGAAGAAGGGCAACGGCGAGATCGACATCGAAATAGAAGGGCCTTGGCTGCACACCATTCTCTTCGAGATTCCGGTGCTGGCCATTGTCAACGAAGTGTATTTCCGCAATACGCAGAAAAAGCCCGAATACGAAACCGGGCGCGAACGTCTGCGCGACAAGATCAAACTGCTCGCCACACCGCCCGAATATTCGGACTGCAAGATTGCCGATTACGGCACGCGCCGCCGCTTTTCGGGCCAATGGCACGAGGAAGTCGTGCTAACGCTCAAGGAGCGGCTCGGCGAACAGTTCGCGGGCACGAGCAACGTGTTCTACGCGATGAAGCATGGTTTGCGTCCGCTCGGCACCATGGCGCATGAATACCTGCAAGCGTGTCAGGCACTCGGCCCGCGTCTGCGCGACTCGCAGATCTTCGGCTTCGAAATGTGGGCGAAGGAATATCGCGGCGACCTGGGTATCGCGCTGTCGGATGTCTACGGCATGAAGGCGTTCCTGCGCGACTTCGACATGTACTTCTGCAAGCTCTTCGACGGCGCGCGTCACGATTCCGGCGATCCCTTCGACTGGGGCGAACGCCTCATCCGGCATTACGAGGAAAACCGCTGTGATCCGCGCACCAAGGTGCTCGTGTTCTCGGACGCGCTGGATATTCCGAAGGTGCTGCAACTGTATGAGCGTTTCCGCGGGCGCTGTCAGCTCGCGTTCGGCGTCGGCACGAATCTCACGAATGACCTGGGCTATCAGCCATTGCAGATCGTCATCAAGATGGTTCGCTGCAATGGTCAGCCGGTGGCGAAACTCTCCGATTCCCCCGGCAAGAACATGTGCGACGACAAGGCATATCTTGCTTATCTGAGGCAAGTGTTCGGCATCGAGAAGCAAGCGGGCGAGACCGACTGACGCTTGGTTCGTGCTTTGTTCCCGCGCGCGGCCTATGCCTTTCGGCCGAGGTTCGCGCGCTCAAGACCGCTCGATATAATTCCATAGTGCCGCCAGGACTCGTGGCGCGCACGCATCCGGAACACTCTCGCACTCGTAAGGACGGCACCATGGACACATCGGCGGCGCGCCGCAATATTCTCGCGCGCATACGCAGCGCGCAGGGCAGACGCGATGAGCCGACCGAAGCCGAGCGTGCCACCGCGAACGACTATCTGACGCGTCATCCCGAAGGTCCGCGCCCGCCGTTGCCCGACACCCGCGACGCGCTCATCGCGCGGTTCCGGCTCGAAGCCGAACGGCTCTCGACCACCGTCGCCGAAGTCGCCGCGCTCGGCGATGCTCCCGCCGAAGCCGCGCGCTACCTCCGCTCGTTGAATCTTGCCACCGATGCCGTCGCATGGCCTGCGTTGGCTGAGTTGCCGTGGACCCAGGCGGGCATTCAAGCGTCGTTACGCAAGCCGGAAGACGCGGATCTCGTCGGCATCACGGGCTGCTTTTGCGCGACGGCGGAAACCGGGTCGCTCGTGTTGCTGTCCGGCCCGGATACGCCCGCGTCCGGCGCGCTCTTGCCGCAGACGCATATCGCGGTCGTGCCGGCTTCGCGCATCGTCGCGGCGCATGAAGACGCCTTCGCACTGATTCGCGCCGAACGGGGCGAACTGCCGCGTGCGGTGAACTTCGTTTCCGGGCCGTCGCGCACCGGCGATATCGAGCAGACCATCGTGCTGGGCGCGCATGGGCCGTATCGCGTGCATGTAGTCGTCGTGACCGAAGCGTGAGCGCAGTGCGGTCTCTTCTCCTCGGCTGCATGGCATTGCTCGGCGCGATGTCGAACGCGTCGGCGGCCACGGTCGATGGCGCGAGCTTGTCGGCGGCGTGGGGCGTTCCGTTCTTCGGCATGCTGCTTTCCATCGCGGTGTTTCCGCTCGTCGCGGCGAAGCTCTGGCATCACCACTTCGGCAAGATCGCGTTGCTCTGGGCGCTCGCGTTTCTCGTACCCTTCGCGGCTGCGTTCGGCGGCGGCACGGCGCTCGGCGTATTCGTTCACGCGATGCTCGAAGAGTACATACCGTTCATCGTTTTGCTGGCTTCCTTGTACACGGTCGCGGGCGGCATTTGCGTGCACGGCGATCTTCGCGGCTCGCCGCGTCTGAATGCCTCGTTGCTCGCACTGGGAACCGTGCTGGCAAGCCTCATGGGCACGACCGGCGCGGCCATGCTGCTGATCCGCCCGCTCTTGCGCGCCAACGAAAACCGCAGGCATGTCGTGCATGTGGTCGTGTTCTTCATCTTTCTCGTGGCAAACGTGGGCGGCTCGTTGTCGCCGCTCGGCGATCCACCTTTGTTCCTCGGCTTTCTGAACGGCGTCGGGTTCTTCTGGACGACCACGCATCTCTTTCTGCCGATGCTCCTCGTCTCCGTCGTTCTCCTCGCGCTCTTCTACGCGCTGGATACTTATTTCTGGCGCAAGGAAGAAAAAACGCAGCCCGGCTTGGTCGGGACGATTGCAGTTCACATCGACGGCAGGATCAACTTTTTGCTGCTCGCGGCGGTCGTCGCATTGGTGCTGATGAGCGGCATCTGGAAGCCGGGCGTCGTGTTCGATGTGTACGGCACGCATCTGCATTTGCAGAACGTCGTGCGCGACGCGGCTTTGGTGATCGTGCTGCTCGCATCGCTCGTGCTCACGCCGAAAAGCGCGCGCGAGGGCAACGCGTTCGGCTGGGCGCCTATCGAAGAAGTGGCGAAGCTTTTCGCGGCCATTTTCATCACCATCGCGCCGGTCATCACGATTCTGCGCGCGGGCGAGTCGGGCGCGTTCGCGGGCATCGTGCACGCGGTGTCCGACCAAGGCAAGCCGCACGATCTCGCCTATTTCTGGGCCACGGGCATCCTGTCTTCGTTCCTCGATAACGCGCCGACGTATCTCGTGTTCTTCAATCTCGCGGGCGGCGACGCTCCCACGCTCATGACCACGGGCGCGTCCACACTCGCGGCAATCTCGGCGGGCGCGGTCTTCATGGGCGCGAACACGTATATCGGCAATGCGCCGAATTTCATGGTGAAGGCAATCGCCGAATCGCGCGGCATTCGCATGCCGGGCTTCTTCGGTTATATGGGATGGTCTGGCATCGTCCTGTTGCCGTTATTCGCCGTCTTGGGCTGGCTATTTTTCTAGGAGCAATTCGATGAAGAAGGTGCTTGTTGCGCGTCCCACTTTTCCCGATGTGGTCGAACGTCTGAAACAGTATTTCGAAGTCGATCTGAATCCGGGCGACGTGCTTGGCCAGGAGGAGTTTCGCGCGCGTCTGGCCGACAAGGACGGCGCGTTCACTGCCGGTGAGATGGTCGGCGAAACGGAACTGGCGGGCTCGCCGAACCTGAAAGTCGTCGCGAACATGGCGGTCGGCTACAACAACTTCGACATGCACGCATTCGACGCGCACAAGGTGCTCGGCACCAACACGCCCAACGTGCTGAACGAAACCACCGCCGACTTCGGCTGGGCGCTCATGATGGCTGCGGCCCGGCGCGTGACCGAATCCGAGCACTTTCTGCGCGCGGGCAAATGGCAGAAGTGGAATTTCGATTCGTTCCTCGGCACCGACGTGTACGGCTCGACGCTCGGCGTGATCGGCATGGGCCGGATCGGGCAAGCGCTGGCGCGCCGCGCGGTGGGCTTCGACATGCGCGTGATCTATCACAACCGTTCGCGCGTCGCGCCGGAGATCGAGTCGCAACTCAACGCGGAGTACGCGTCGAAGGAAGACTTGTTGAAGCGCGCGGATCACGTCGTGCTCGTGCTGCCCTACACCAAAGAGAACCATCACACCATCGGCGCGGCCGAGCTCGCGTTGATGAAGCCGACGGCCACGCTTACCAACATCGCGCGCGGCGGAATCGTCGACGATTCGGCGTTGATCGCCGCGCTGCGCGAGAAGCGTATCGCGGCCGCGGGGATCGACGTGTTCGAAGGCGAACCCGACTTCAATCCCGATTTCCTGTTGCTCGACAACGTCGCGTTGACGCCGCATATCGCGAGCGCCACCGAGTCGACGCGCCGCGCGATGGCCAATCTCGCCGCGGACAATCTCATCGCCGGTTTGGGTGAAGGACCGCGCGCCGGCAATCCGCCGAATCCGATCAACCCGGACGTGCTGAAAAAATGATCGAACTGTTGTACGGCGCGATCGCGCTCCTGGCGTTTGCGCTTCTGGTTGCGCTCGTCGTCCTGTTTGCGACGATGCGGCGCACGTCCCGTGTCGATATCGAAGAGGAATTCGTCGCGCTCACCGACCGCGTGAACGACATGGGCGAGGCGCAGACGCGCGCGCAGGAGCGGCTCGAACGCGGCTTGCGTGGCGATATCGCGGAGAGCGCGCGCGTCTCGCGCATGGAATCGCAAAGCGGCTTCACGCAGTTTCATCAGACGCTCGCGACGCAGTTGGCGAGCACGTCGAGCGTGCAGAACGCGCAGTTCGACGCGCTTGCGCAGCAACTCGCGCAGCAGAGTCAGCAGGCGCGCGACGATCAGGGCAACGCGCTCAAGCGCTTCGCCGACTCCATGACTTTGCATCTCGGCCAGCTATCGGAAGCGAACGAACGGCGGCTCGGCGAAGTGCGCGCGACGCTCGAAGCGCGCCTCAAGGACATCGAGGCGAACAACTCGGCGAAACTCGATGAAATGCGCCGCACCGTCGATGAAAAGCTGCATTCCACGCTGGAGCAGCGGCTCGGCGAATCGTTCAAGCTGGTGTCGGACCGGCTCGAACAAGTGCATCGGGGCTTGGGTGAGATGCAGACGCTCGCGGCGGGCGTCGGCGATCTGAAGAAGGTGCTGACCAACGTCAAGACGCGCGGCATTTGGGGCGAAGTGCAACTGGAGTCGTTGCTTGAACAGTTGCTCACGCCGGATCAATACGCGAAGAACGTCGCGACCGTGCCCAAGAGCAACGAACGCGTGGAGTTTGCAGTCAAGTTGCCGGGCCGTCACGACACGCCGGGCGCGCCGGGCGATGCCGCGACGCCGGTGTGGCTGCCTATCGACGCCAAGTTTCCGCGCGAGGATTACGAGCGTCTCGTCGATGCGCAAGATCGCGCAGATCCCGTCGGTGTGGAAGAGGCCGCGCGTGCGCTCGAAGGACGCTTGCGCGCGGAGGCGCGTTCCATCGCGCAGAAGTACGTGTCGCCGCCGCATACGACCGACTTCGCGTTGCTGTTTCTGCCGACCGAGGGTTTGTATGCCGAAGTGCTGCGGCGTCCGGGTCTGACCGACTATCTACAGCGCGAGCATCGCGTGAGCGTGGCCGGTCCGACCACACTCACGGCACTGCTCAACAGTCTGCAAATGGGCTTCAGGACGCTCGCTATCGAAAAGCGGTCGAGCGAGGTGTGGCAGGTGCTCGGCGCGGTGAAAACCGAGTTCAACAAGTTCGGCGATGTACTCGCGAAAACGAAGTCGCAGCTCGAAACCGTCACGCGCTCGATTGAAGCGGCGCAGACGCGCACGCGTCAAATGGGCAAGCGCCTGCGCGATGTGGAAGCGCTTCCGGGTGAGGAAGCGCGTGGTCTGCTCGGGGATGACGAGGCCGCGCTGCCGCGGGACGGGGACGACGAGCTTTGACGAGCTTCAGATGGATAAGCGGCCTGCGCGTCAGCGATGCAACCGCGTCTACGAAGCCAACCGCTCAAGCGACTCACCCGTGATACGCACGATGCGCCAGTCCGGCAATACGGTTGCGCCCATCTTTTCATAGAAGTCGATAGCGTTCTGATTCCAGTCCAGCACCGACCATTCGAAGCGGCCGCACTGACGCTCGACCGCAAGTGCCGCAAGCCGCTTGAGCATCTGCGTGCCGAGGCCGCTGCCGCGCAACGTCGGGCGCACGTAGAGATCTTCCAGATACAGCCCGCGCTTGCCGAGAAACGTGGAGAAGTTATGGAAGAAGAGCGCATAGCCGACCACTTCGCCTGCCTGTTCCGCGACCAGCGCTTCGGCTGACGGACGCGCGCCGAAGAGCGCATCACGCACGCCATCTTCGGTCGCGATAAACAGATGCGTGAGCTTCTCGAATTCCGCGAGTTCGTACATCAGCGCGTAGATCGCGCCGATATCGGCGGGCGTGGCGGGGCGAATCGACGCGCCGCTCACGCTTCCTCCGGTGCGTCGGACAACACGATTTCTATGCCGCCGAAACGCGACGCCACCCAGTTATAAGCATGGCACGCAATCCACAACAGCACGAAGCCAAGGATTGCGTTGAGCAGCAGCGCGCTCGTGACCGTGCTCACTTCCACCGAGCCGTATCGCACGAACGCGACTACCACGCCGAGCAGCACGATCGGCACGCTGAAAGTCAGATACACGAGGATCAGGGCCTTGGCCGTCTGTCCGGGTGCAATGGATGAGATCTGCTTTTTCATGGACTAAAAACCCGTCTATCGATAAAAAATGGTGGTGATCGCGTCGCCGTACTTTTTGGCGCGCTCAAACGAGGCCGTCGAACGGCACGATATCCACGGAATCGCCCGTTTCGACATTGCCGCGATCGTGTTCGAGCACGATGAAGCAATTGGCCCGGCTCATGGAACTCAGCACGCCTGAACCTTGCGGCCCGGTGGTCACGACGCTCCATTGACCGTCGGCGCGGCGGCTTGCAATGCCGCGCTGAAATTCCGTGCGGCCCGCGCGCTTTTTGATCGGCTCGGCGCAGGTCGCGCGAATCTCGATGAGCGGCTGGCGTGCGGCGCCCGACATGGCCAGCAAGGCTTCACGGACGATGAAGTAGAACGTGGCCATCACGGCAACGGGGTTCCCCGGCAAGCCGAAAAAGAGCGCCGATTCGCCCGTGCCCGCGCGCGGTCCCGACCACAAGCGGCCGAATGCGAGCGGGCGGCCGGGACGCATGGCGATCTTCCAGAATGCGACGTCGCCGAGCGAGTTCATCAGTTCGCGCGTGAAGTCGGCGTCGCCAACCGAGACGCCCCCCGAGCTGATGACGACATCCGCTGCTTGCGCCGCTTCGCGCAACGCCTTCTCCAGCGATGCCTGGTCGTCGCGCACGATGCCCAGATCGACCGTCTCGACGTCGAGGCGGCGCAGCATCGCGAAAAGGGTGTAGCGGTTGCTGTCGTAAAGGCTGCCGGGCGCAAGCGGTTCACCGACGGAGCGCAACTCGTCGCCCGTGGAAAAGAACGCGACGACGAGACGCTTCCGCACCGCGACTTCGGCGATTCCGAGCGACGCGAGCAAACCGAGGTCGGACGCCCGCACGATACGGCCTGCTTGCAAAGCGGCCTTGCCGCGAGCCAAGTCTTCGCCAGCGAGCCGCCGGTTCTGGCCTTCGCTCACGACGGTTGATGGGAAGCGAATGACGTCGTCATCGCGCGTGACGAGTTCTTGCGGCACGACGGTGTCGCAGCCCGGCGGAATCAGCGCGCCCGTCATGATGCGCACGCATTGAGCCGAGTTGGGTTCGGCGCTGAAAGGACGTCCGGCGAGCGCGATACCCGCGACGTTCAGTTCGACGGCATCGCGCGCGGCATTGAGCGCGGCGCTTTTGAACGCGTAGCCGTCCATTGCGGAGTTGTCGAATGCCGGGACATCGATGGGCGAGATCACGTCTTCGGCGAGCACGCGGCCGAGCGCCTCATAAAGACTTACGCGTCCGACACGCCCGGCATTTCCACGCGGCATGGCCCACTGACGAACGATTTCCTGCGCGGCCGCAACCGGCAGCGCGTTCGGATCGTAGTAAGTGACGCAAGCGGAGAAGGGCCTGGACGTGGTCATGAATCGGAATGGTCGCGACCGAAGTCGGGAAGGACAGCGATGCTGGAACCGGCTGAACCTGAACGAATGCGCGTGGCTAACGACGCGCCAGTTCAGCTAGCTGATACAAATCATTGATATTGTAAAACGCGCGATCATCGTGAAATGGCACTTGCACCGCCTTGTGGCGCGCGTACCACGCACGGACCTTGCGTTCGCCGGCGGCGAGCCAGGCGTCGAGATCGTCGGCGAGCGAGGTTCGAATCAGCGCGAATACCGGATGCGCGATGCGCGTTTCGTCCGTATCGACGGTCGCGGCATAAGCGATGTCCGCGCCATGTTCGTCGAGCGCGCGTCGCAACGTGGTGCCGAGTTGCGGATCGACGAAAGGCGCGTCGCAAGGCGCGGTCAGCACGAACTCGGTGTGCGCCGCGCGCAATGCAGTGGCGATGCCGGCAAGCGGGCCGGGATAATCGGCGAGCGAATCGGCGATGACGCGTGCATCGAAACGCATAGCGAGCCGAGCGTAGTCGTCGCCCGAACGATTCGCGCTGATGAGCATGGCGTCCGTCTGCGGCGCGAGGCGGCGCAGCACATGCAACGCGAGCGGTTCGTCGCGCAGGAGCTGTAGTCCCTTGTCGACGCCGCCCATGCGCGAGCCGCGTCCGCCCGCGAGCACGAGTCCGGTAGTCTGATTTTCCGGAGCCACGGGCATCAACCGCCGATGTACGACATCTCGACGCGCGGCGCTTCACGGCGCGCGTTTCCCGCCGCGCTGCCGCGCAATTGCGAGTAGCGATCGCCGCGCGCGTGCCAGATGTGCGCAACGGCGTTGGCGACGTCGGCATCGCTCGCGCCGCCGCGAATGAGCGCGCGCAGATCGTGGCCGGACGTGGCGAAAAGGCAGAGGTACAGCTTGCCTTCGGTCGAGAGCCGCGCGCGCGTGCAAGTGCCGCAGAACGCGCGCGTGACGCTCGAAATCACGCCGATCTCTCCGCTGCCGTCGAGATAGCCCCAGCGTTGCGCGGTTTCGGCGGCCGTATGCGCTTCGAGCGGCGCGAGCGCGAAGTGCTCGGCGATCCGCTCGACGACTTGCGCGGACGGCAACACCTCGCTCATGTTCCAGCCGTTCGACGCACCGACATCCATGTATTCGATGAAGCGCAACACCACGCCGCTGCCCTTGAAGTGACGCGCCATCGGCACGACTTCCTGATCGTTCGTGCCGCGCTTGACGACCATGTTGACCTTGATCGGCAAAAGGCCCGCCGACTGCGCGGCTTCGATGCCGTCGAGCACGTCGGCCACGGCGAAATCGGCGTCGTTCATGCGGCGAAAAAGCGTGTCGTCGAGCGCATCCAGACTGACCGTGACGCGCGACAGCCCCGCATCCTTGAGCGAACGTGCCTTGCGCGCGAGCAGCGATCCGTTGGTGGTCAGCGTGAGATCGAGCGGACGGCCTTCGGGCGTGCGCAGAAGCGCGAGTCGTTCGATCAGAAATTCGATGTTCTTGCGCAGTAGCGGCTCACCGCCCGTCAAACGGATTTTTTCGACGCCGTGGGCCACGAAGACGCGCGCCAGCCGCTCGATTTCCTCGAACGAGAGCAGGGCGGAATGCGGCAGAAACGGGTAGTCCTTGTCGAACACGTCGCGCGGCATGCAGTAGACGCAGCGGAAGTTGCAGCGATCCGTGACCGAGATGCGCAGATCGCGCAGCGGACGCGCGAGCGTGTCCGTCAGCAACCCGGATGGCAATGCCACCGCGCCGGAAAAATCCGGAATGGCGCTGACATCGGCTAAGGGGATGATGCGTCGGGACATGGCGGCGGTCTTGCTCGGCTCGGAGGCTTGTTCGAATAGTAGAAGCACGCAGTCATTTTAGCGGAACGCGGCGAACCAGTCGTCTTACCCTTTGGTACAGGCTTTCCATACCTAGGCGTCAAAAAAAAACGCCATCGACGTTAGCCGATGGCGTTTTTCCTGCGCAACCGGGCGTTCCGTGGAACGCCCGGCGGCGGCACTACGCTTACTGCGCGTCTTTGCCGGTTTCCACTTGCTGCATCGGCGCGGCGCTCACAGGCGGCAGCGGCTTGCGCTCGCGCGGCACGCGTGCCGGCGCGGCTTCGCGCTCGGCTGCGGCGTTGGCGTCGCGCAGCTTGCTGGCGTCCGTGTTGACCCAGACGAGGCCGGCGGATTCGAGCATCGGCTGCAACGCTTCCGTCGATACCGGCGTCGCGGCCGGTGCAGCTGCGGGCGCGGCGGCTTTCACCGGCTCCGCTTCCACTGCGACGGGCTGCGAAGCCACTGCCGTTTCAATCACGCTTTCAGTCGTCACCGTTTCCACGGCCTGGACCTGCACGGGCGGAACCGAAGTCGCCTCAGGCGTCGCTGCAACCGCGGCGACCTTGACGGGTTCGGCGGGTTCGGCCCGTACCGGCGCGGCTTCGGCGGACGGCGTTTCCGCGATTGCCTCAGCCGGAGCTTCGAACGGCTTGGCCGTTTCCACTGGCTTCGCGGTTTCGACAGGCGCGGCCACTTCGACAGGCTTCGCTTCTTCCACGGCTGCGGGAGCAGCAGACGTGGCAGGCGCGAAAGGATCGGCGGGCTTAGTTTCCGCGAGTTTCGGCGTCGGGCCGAACGGGTTATCGACCGCGAGCGACGCATCCGGCTTCGCGAAAAACTCCGGCGCCGGTTCGGGCGTCGTCGCCTTCAACTGCGCGTTCGCTTCGATAGCCTCGGTCTGCGACGGCTGCTCGACGCGCACAGGCGCTTGCACCGGTGCAGCGACGGCTTGCTCGGGCGCCTTCTCCACGCTGCGTTCGGCGACAGGCTGCGGCGCGGCGACGGCCGGACGCGGTTCGCGACGCGCGGCGGCTTCTTGCGCGGCTTCGGCATCGAATACGCCAGCTTGCGCCGACATGCTTTCGGCTGCGCCTTCCGCTTCGGCGACATCGGCGGCGTGATTCACCGTCGTGCCGTCATCTTCACGTTCGCGACGACCGCCACGACGACCGCGACGGCGGCGACGACGCTCTTCGCCATCACGCGCGGCTTGTTCCGCCGACATCGCGTCGAGACCGTTTTGCTGCGCGAAGTCGTCGTCGGTTTGCGCCGTTTCGACGATCTCCGACGGCACCGCTTCGCTTGGCGTCAGTGCTTCGACGGCGGTTTCGGCTTGCGGCTTGCGACGCTCGCCACGTTCCGGACGCTCGGTGCGTTCCGCACGATCGCCACGTTCACCACGCTCGCCGCGATCCGCACGCTCGCGTCGTTCCGGACGCTCCGCAGCCTCGGCGCGCGGTGCGCGTTCGGCGTTTCGGTCCTGATTGCGTTCGCGCGGCTCACGTGCCTCACGCGGCTCGCGCGCCTCGCGGGGTTCGCGTCCTTCACGTCCTTCGCGTGCTTCACGCGGCTCACGAACTTCGCGCAATTCACGGCCTTCGCGACCCGGACGCGCCTCGCGGTCTTCACGGCGTGCGCCTTGACGGCCCGTGCCATTGCCGCCGCCAACCGCGCCATTCACGCCGTTTGCGCCGGCAGCGGCGCCTACGGCCGCGCCATCGCGATTCGCACCGCCCCGGCGATTACGGTTGCGATCGCCGCCGCCCGTGCGTTCGCCGCGCTCCGGTCGCTCGCGTGGCGCGCGCGTGGCGGGTTGCGCTTCGACCGGCGCGGGCGCCGGTTTGACTTCAGGCTGAATGCCGAACAGGTTCTTGATCCACGCGATGAACCCGCCGCTCGCCGGCTCCGGTGTCGCTGCAACGGGCGCGGCCTCGACCGGCGCCGGTTTGACCGGCGCGCTCGGCGCGGGCTTTTCAGGCGTGATGCCCTTGACCGCCGCTTCCTGCTTCGGCTTTACTTCCTCGGTGCGTTTGCTGTAGCCGGTTTCCGATTCCATCTCGGTTGCCGCTTCCACTGCCATCTTCCACGAGGCGCGCGGTTCGTCGAGACGGGCATCGTCGTGACGCAGACGCTCCAGCTTGTAATGCGGCGTCTCCAGATGCTTGTTCGGAATCAGAACGACGTTGACCTTGAAGCGCGACTCGATCTTGTTGATTTCCGAGCGCTTTTCGTTCAATAGGAAGGCGGTCACTTCGACCGGCACCTGGCAATGAATCGCCGCGGTGTTTTCCTTCATCGCTTCTTCCTGAATGATCCGCAGCACTTGCAGCGCGGACGACTCGGTATCGCGGATATGGCCCGTGCCGTTACAACGCGGGCAGGTGACGTGGCTGCCTTCGGAGAGTGCCGGACGCAGCCGCTGACGCGACAGTTCCATCAACCCGAAGCGAGAAATCTTGCCCATTTGTACGCGCGCACGGTCGTGCTTGAGCGCGTCTTTCAGGCGCTGTTCGACCTCGCGCTGGCTCTTTGCCGACTCCATGTCGATGAAGTCGATCACGATCAGCCCGCCCAGATCGCGCAGACGCAACTGGCGCGCGACTTCGTCGGCGGCTTCCAGATTGGTGCGCGTGGCGGTTTCCTCGATGTCGGCGCCCTTGGTCGCGCGCGCCGAGTTCACGTCGATGGCGACGAGCGCCTCGGTGTGATCGATCACGATCGCGCCGCCCGAAGGCAGCGGCACCGTGCGCGAGTACGCGGTTTCAATCTGATGCTCGATCTGGAAACGCGAGAACAGCGGCACGTCGTCGTGATAGCGCTTCACCTTTTGCAGGTTGTCGGGCATCACGATGTCCATGAAGGCGCGCGCCTGATCATGGATTTCGGTCGTGTCGATGAGAATTTCGCCGATATCCGGCTGGAAATAGTCGCGAATCGCGCGAATGACGAGGCTCGATTCGAGATAAATCAGCATGGGCTGGCCGGCGACGCCGCTCTGCGACGCGGCTTCGATCGCGCGCCACAGTTGCATCAGGTAATTCAGGTCCCACTGGAGTTCTTCGGCCGAGCGTCCGATTCCCGCCGTGCGCGCGATGATGCTCATGCCTTCCGGCAGTTCGAGCTGCGCCATGGTTTCGCGCAGTTCCTGCCGCTCGTCGCCTTCGATCCGGCGCGACACGCCGCCGCCGCGCGGGTTGTTCGGCATCAGGACGAGATAGCGTCCGGCGAGCGAAATGAACGTGGTCAGCGCCGCGCCCTTGTTGCCGCGCTCTTCCTTTTCGACCTGAACGATCAGTTCCTGGCCTTCGCGCAGCGCGTCCTGAATGCGCGCGGAGCGCATCTCGATGCCGTCGCGAAAATATTGGCGGGCGACTTCCTTGAACGGCAGAAAACCGTGGCGGTCCTCGCCGTAGTTGACGAAACAGGCTTCGAGCGACGGCTCGATGCGGGTGACGACTCCCTTGTAGATGTTGCCTTTGCGCTGTTCGCGCCCGGCGGTTTCGATGTCGATATCGATGAGCTTCTGCCCATCGACGATGGCGACGCGGAGTTCTTCCTGCTGCGTCGCATTAAACAGCATGCGTTTCATTGAACGGCTCCAGAGCGGCTCTGCCGTCCCTCATCTTGCGAATCGGCGCGGAGTTCGAACCCGTGGTCGAACATCGGCGGGCGAAGCGGGAGGGCGAGCGTGCCGCGCTTTTTGTGTGTTGTCACAAAGCACGCTGGAGCGGGACTTCTGGCGGGAGAATTGCCGAAAGCGGGCACGGGCGCATGAGCGGGCCGGGCCGTGGGGCACCTTGCGACAACTGGGAGGCGCGCCGATACGGTGCGCTGCGCGGTAAAACGCGTCGAGGAAAAACGGCGGCGCCGGGGGTTTCGCGTCTCAAATTAGACGCGCCAAACCCGCTGCGCTCTTCGAACAGAGCCTTCTCCTCCGACGGCGGCAATGCAGGAGGGCGGCCTCGCGTAATTTCGCGCGATGCTTCTTCGCCGACCTCGACCCTTGCCTGACCGCGCTGGCACGGCCGCAGACCCGAAAGCTCCGCTGGCGTGCCGCATGTCTCGCCTCACTGCGACGTTTTTTAACTGCTATCGCGCTTCGCCGGAATCAGCGCAGCCGCGATGTCGTCGCGAGTTGTTCGCAATCGGCGAGCTTCGATTTGCCGTTCGTCCCGTTGCTCGATGGCAGGGGAAAATCTGGGCGGGCGACCGGCTTCAACGACCGGGCGCCATCGCTTCTCGCCGATAAAAATTCTTTTTGACCAAAAATCCGTTACCGATCGACGATCACTCGACCGAACGCGCCTGTGGGCCCCGTCCCTGCCGGTGATATCGCCGTGCGTGCAACTTGTTGCTCGATTTTCCGGGCGAGCAACCGGCCCTGGGCGCAAGTAAAATGATGGTTTATTGCTTGCACCTGTACAGTCTGATAGTTCGCAGCCACGGTTTTCGTGTCACGCTGTTTTTCAGACTGCTCGCAAATTATATTCAGAATGAATGAGTTAGGCAAAACATCCCATAAACAGGTCGCAAGCGAGCAGGTGTCGATGATCGAAATCGACGAAACCGCTGCCGGTCAGCGCATCGACAATTTTCTATTGCGCGTCTGCAAGGGCGTGCCCAAAAGCCATATTTACCGAATTCTGCGCAGTGGCGAAGTGCGCGTGAACAAAGGCCGAATCGATTCCGCGTACCGGCTCGAAATCGGCGATCTCGTGCGCGTGCCGCCCATTCGTGTCGCGCAGCCAGATGAAAAACCGCTGTCGTCGAACGCGCCGGCCGCTGAATTCCCCATCATTTTCGAGGACGACCATTTGATCGTCATCGACAAACCGTCGAGCGTCGCGGTCCACGGCGGCAGCGGCGTGGCGTTCGGCGTCATCGAACAATTGCGCAACGCGCGCCCGCACGCGAAATTTCTCGAACTCGTGCATCGGCTGGATCGCGAGACGTCCGGCGTGCTCATGCTTGCCAAAAAGCGTGCGGCGCTCGTCAATCTGCACGAGCAGATTCGTGAGAATCGCGTCGACAAACGTTACTACGCGCTCGGACATGGCGACTGGCCAAGCGACTGGGGACGGCGGCGTATCGTCAAGGAGCCGCTGCACAAGTACGTGGCGGCGGACGGCGAGCGGCGCGTGCGGATTCAGGAGAACGGTCTGCCATCACATACGGTTTTCAATCTGATCGAGCGCTGGGACGACTACGCCTGGGTCGAGGCCGAACTTAAAACCGGCCGCACGCACCAGATTCGCGTACATATGGCGAGTCTCGGCCTGCCTATTGCGGGCGATGCCAAGTACGGCGATTTCGCGCTCAACAAGGAGCTCGCGCGTCCGAACGCGAAACCGTCGCTCAAACGCATGTTCTTGCACGCTTATCGACTGAAAATCACGCATCCGGCGACCGGCGAGCCGCTGCAGCTCGAAGCGCCGCTGCCGGCGGAATGCCGGCGCTGCATCGACCAGCTCAAGCTCTTAAACCAAGATCAACAGTGAGACACGTTACATGGCGCGGCAGCAATTCGATTTGATCGTCTTCGACTGGGACGGCACCTTGATGGATTCGACCGCGCACATCACGCGCAGCATTCAGGCGGCATGCCGCGATCTGGGGCTGCCAGTTCCGGCCGATGAATCCGCGAGCTACGTGATCGGCCTCGGCCTCAGGGACGCGCTGCAGATTTGCGCGCCCACGCTCGATCCTTCCGACTATCCGCGTCTGGCCGAGCGTTATCGCTATCACTTTTTGACGACCGGCCAGACGACCGAACTTTTCACTGGCGTGCGCGAGTTGCTTCGGGAACTGCGCGAAGAGGGCTATTTTCTCGCGGTGGCGACGGGCAAGAGCCGTGTCGGACTGAACCGCGCGCTCGACGAGTCGCGCCTCACGAGCCATTTCGACGCCACGCGCTGCGCCGACGAAACCTTTTCGAAGCCGCATCCGGCCATGCTCCACGAACTCACGCGCGAACTCGGCCAGGATTTGTCGCGCACGGTGATGATCGGCGACACCACGCACGACCTGCAGATGGCGATCAACGCGGGCGCGGCGGGCATCGGCGTGGGCTACGGCGCGCATCCGGCAGATTCGCTGACGAAGCTGGAACCGAAGTTCTGCGCGGATAGCATCGCGTCTCTGGCGGGCTGGCTGCGGGAGCACGCATGAGCGAGCCGACGCAAGCCGCGATCGCCGTGCGCGTGTGCGCCGCCGATGAACTCGGCGCCGGCGGCGCGGGCCGGCGCCTGAACGCGGCGGATGCGAGCGGCGAAGCGGTGGTGTTCTTCGTGCGCTACGACGGCAAACCTTTCGGCTACCTCAACCGCTGCGCGCATGTCCCGATGGAACTGGACTGGGTCGAAGGCCAGTTCTTCGAAAGCTCGGGCCTATACTTGATGTGCGCGACGCACGGCGCGATCTACGAGCCCGACACGGGCAAGTGCGTCGGCGGTCCGTGCCGCGGCGCGCGTCTGCGCGCACTCGCCGTCGAGGAACGCGACACGCCCGAAGGCCGCGCGGTCTTCTGGCTGCCCGACGACACGCTGCGCCCGGCCTGAATCCCCATTTTTCCTTGAGCTGGTTTGACGACCAGAAGGCAAACGCATGTCCGACAACTTTCCTCAAAACCCGCGCGGTAACGATCGCGGCAATGACAATTGGGAGCGCGAGGCGCTCGAACGCATCGCGCTGGCATCCGTTCGCGAGCAGCGTGCGGCGCGACGCTGGCGCATCTTCTTTCGCTTCGTATTTCTCGCGGTGATTGCCGTGATCGCCTGGCGCGTGTTCGATCTGACCGGCGACCACGTCGCCAAGAGTACGCGCCATACCGCGCTCATCGACTTGCAGGGCGAGATTTCGAGTAATGGCGATGCCAGCGCCGACAACATCGGCGGCGCGCTCGAAAGCGCGTTCGAGGACGACGGCACGGCGGGCGTGATTTTGCGCATCAACAGTCCGGGCGGCTCGCCGGTGCAGGCGGGCATTATTTATCGCGAAATCAAGCGTTTGCGGGCGAAGTATCCGAAGACGCCGCTATACGTCGTCGTCGATGACATGTGCGCGTCGGGCGGCTATTACGTCGCGGCGGCGGCGGACAAGATCTATGTGGACAAGGCGAGCATCGTCGGCTCGATTGGCGTGCTGATGGACGGTTTCGGCTTCACCGGGCTGATGGACAAGCTCGGCATCCAGCGCCGCATGCATACGGCGGGCGCGAACAAGGGTTCGTTCGATCCGTTTTCGCCCGAGACGCCGCAGATGACCGCGCACGCCCAGGACATGCTCGATCAGATCCACGCGCAGTTCATCGACGCGGTGAAACAGGGGCGCGGCACGCGTCTGAAGGACGATCCTGACTTGTTTTCGGGAGAGTTCTGGACAGGCGAGAAGAGCGTCCAGCTTGGACTCGCGGATGGTTTCGGCGACGCCAGCTACGTCGCGCGCGAGATCATCAAGCAGCCGGATATCGTCGATTACACGCAGAAGGAAAGCATCGGCGAGAAGGTGGTGAAGCGCTTTGGCGCTTCTGTCGGCGATGCGGCGGTGCGGGCGTTGACGCTTGGCGGGAAGGTGCAGGTGCGGTGAGGGCGTGAGGGCGAACGGCGCACAAACCCTCGCCTGACCGCACCGACCTCAAGCCCCCAGCAACAGAAAAATCGCCGGCCGTTTGTGCAATTCCGGCGCGGCTTGCTTCTTCCAGTCCGCTGCCGTGCGCGTCACGATGGTTTCGCCCGGCAGCGTCAAATCCACCGCGACGCAGATCAGCGTCGATGGCGCGCAGGTCGCGATGAGCGTGTCCAGCATCGCCCGATTGCGATACGGTGTCTCAATGAAAATCTGCGTCTGGTTCGCCTTGCGCGAAAGTTGTTCCAGCTCGCGCAGGCGCTTGCCGCGCTCGGCGGCATCCACGGGAAGATAGCCGTTGAACGCGAAGCTCTGGCCGTTCATGCCCGACGCCATGAGCGCGAGCAGAATTGAACTCGGTCCGACGAACGGCACGACCTTCACGCCTCGCTGATGCGCGCGCCGCACGAGCAGCGCGCCCGGATCGGCGACGGCAGGACAGCCGGCTTCCGAGACGAGTCCCGCGTCGGCGCCGGCGAGAATCGGCGCGAGCAGTTTGTCGATTTCGCCGGGCGGCGTATTGACGTTCAGTTCCCGAACCTCGATTTCCTGAATCGGCCGCGTCGTGCCTACTTTCTTGAGGAACGCGCGCGTCGTCTTGGCGTTCTCGCCGATGTAATAGCCCAGCGCGGCTGCCTGCGCGCGCACCGGCTCGGGCAGAACCTGCGCGAGCGCTTCGGCATCGCCTTCGCCAAGCGTGTTGGGGATCAGATAAAGGACGCCGCTCATGCTGCCGCTCCGAGAAGGGGGAAACCGGCCGCGCGCAACATCTTGCTCAGCGCGATGAGCGGCAGGCCGATGAGCGCGGTGGGATCGTCGGAGTCGATCGCATCGAGCAACACGATGCCGAGCCCTTCGGACTTGGCGCTGCCCGCGCAGTCGTAGGGCGTTTCGGCGCGAAGGTAGGCTTCGATTTCGGCGTCCGTGTAATCGCGAAACTGCACGCGGGTGACGATGTCGGCCGATTGCACGCTTTCCGTGGCGCTGTCGAACACGCACAGCGCGCTGTGGAAGTCGACGCCGCGGCCGCGCATCGCGCGCAGTTGCGCGACGGCGTTGTCGTGCGTGCCGGGCTTGCCGATCTGACGTCCGTCGAAGGTCGCGACCTGATCGGAGCCGATCACGAGCGCGCCCGGCGCCTCGACGGCCGCCGCGCGCGCCTTGGCGATGGAAAGACGCACGGCCGTTGCCTCGGGCGATTCGCCGGCAAGCGGCGTTTCATCGACATCGGACACGATGACATCGAAAGGTATGCGCAAACGCGCCAATAACTCGCGCCGATATGGCGAACCCGACGCCAGAACCAGGCGCCGCGTGGGCGAAGACGAAGCAAAAACGTCGGACATAAACGGAAATCAGCAAAAATGGGTGAAAAACGACGGGTTGCGAACGAGTCCTTAAGTGTTTGACTCGAAAGAACAAAGCCGTTATAGTTTTGGGCTTTTCATCGGTACGGTGCTTGGGCGTCCTAGCCGGTGAGTCGGTAAGGGATAACTAGTATCGTAGTACCGCGGAATCAACGAAGGCGGCGCACGAAGGTGACGCAAACAAAGCACGTTTGACGTCGTGCTGCAAATCCGGGCAAGCCACGCCTGCCTTTTGGCACCGGGCGGTGCATACTGATTCGTAGCAGTACCGGACTGTAGCAGCGGGCGCGTAGCCAAGTGCAGACTCAAGCGCTAACCGAAGCGCCGACCGCACCCGAACGAAACACGTACGAACAACGCACGGCACATTGCAGGAGCGCACATGACTCAGAATCCTGGCAAACCTGCGAGCCCCGCCAATCCGCGCGCGCTCGATCTTTACGATTTTGCCAAGAGCGGCAGGCAGGCAGCGGGCGCGGTCCGCGTTTCGCAACTGCCGCGCATGTTAGCCGAAGTGCCGGCAGATGCGCCAGACCGCGACACGGTGTTCACCTGGCAGGCCGAGGGATCGACCCAGCCGGAATTGCAGGACAACGGCACGGAAGCGCCGCAGCCTTATTTGCGCCTCGCGGTGCACGGCTCGGTTTATCTGATGTGCCAGCGCTGTCTTTTGCCGTATTCGCAGCATCTCGATGTCGATGCGACTGATCGGATCGTGGCGACGGAAGAAGAAGCGGACGAGTATCCGCTCGATGACGATGAAGTCGATGTGATCGTAGGCTCGCATCAGTTCGATCTGATCGACTTGATCGAAGAAGAGTTGTTGTTGGCGTTGCCGCTCGTGCCGAAGCACAACGTCTGCCCGAAGGTGCATGAAAGTCTGCTCCAGGGCGAAGACGGTGACGAAGCAGGCGAAGCGGACGGCGAATCGGGCGCTTCTGGAAAATCGGACAAGCCCAATCCGTTTGCCGTTCTGCAGAAGCTCAAGGACGACAAGAAGCATTGAACGGACTCGAAGCTCGAGCCTTGGCAATGTTGGCAATGAGCCGGGGCAAAGCTCTAGCAGGATCGGCAGCACGCAACAAACTGGTGGCGCGAAGCGCTCACGATCAACCCGATGGCCTGCAGGTCGAGGGCTGTCGGCGGTTCGGGCTGTGTTAGAATTCGCAAAATTTTTCTGGAGTAATCATGGCAGTTCAGCAAAACAAGAAGTCGCCGTCGAAGCGCGGCATGCACCGTTCCCACGACTTCCTCAACGCAGCGCCGCTGGCAGTTGAGCCGAGCACGGGTGAAGTGCATCTGCGTCACCACGTGAGCCCGAATGGCTACTATCGTGGCAAGAAAGTCGTCAAGACGAAGAACGACTAAGCGTTTCGCGCTTGGCCTGATGCGTCACCGCACAGCGGACGCTCGCGCCTGCTACGCTTTTGACACTTTCCCGGTACGACAAGAAGGCGGCATTTCACTGCCGCTTTTTTGTGCCTGAAATTCGTCGCTTCCCATGACCGTAAAGATAACCATTGACTGCATGGGAGGCGATCACGGTCCGGCCGTGACCGTTCCCGCTGCCGTCAATTTCGTGCGCGCGCATCCCGACGCGCATCTGATGCTCGTCGGCATCGAGCAGTCCATTCGCGCGCAATTGAAAAAATTGAAGGCGCTGGACGAACCACGCCTGACCGTCGTTCCCGCGACCGAAGTCGTCGCCATGGACGACCCCGTCGAAGTCGCGCTGCGCAAGAAGAAAGATTCTTCGATGCGCGTCGCGCTCAACCTCGTCAAAGAGGGCGAGGCGCAAACCTGCATCTCCGCCGGCAACACCGGCGCGCTCATGGCGGTCTCCCGCTATGTGTTGAAAACGCTCGCCGGTATCGAGCGGCCGGCCATCGCGTTCGCCATGCCGAGCCAGAAGGGCTACACCACCGTGCTCGATCTCGGCGCCAATGTCGACTGCGAACCCGAGCATCTGCTGCAGTTCGCGGAAATGGGCCACGCGCTCGTTTCGGCGATCGAAGGGCGCGAGCGGCCGACCATCGGCTTGCTCAATATCGGCGAAGAAGTCATCAAGGGCAACGAAACGATCAAGCGCGCGGGCGAACTGCTGCGTGCGAGCACGCTCAACTTCTACGGCAACGTGGAAGGCAACGACATCTATAAAGGCACGACCGATGTCGTGGTCTGCGACGGCTTCGTCGGCAATGTCGCGTTGAAGACTTCCGAAGGTCTCGCGAAAATGCTCGCCGACATCATCAAGGAAGAGTTCAGCCGCAACCTGCCGAGCAAGCTGATGGCGCTCGTGGCGCTGCCCGTTCTCAAGCGTTTCAAGAAGCGCGTCGATCCCGCGCAATATAACGGCGCCGCCTTGCTGGGATTGCGCGGCCTCGTGATCAAGAGCCACGGATCGGCCGAAGCCTTCGGGTTTGAGTGGGCCATCAAACGCGGGTATGATGCCGTCAAAAATGGTGTGCTCGAACGTCTCGTGCGCGCAATGGAGGAGAATGCGCCTGCCGCGCGCGAAGGCGCCGCGAGCACTTCCGCCACCGATGCCGCAAGCGGCGTCGCGACGGAACTGAACCCGCAGCCGAACTCGCGTCCGAATCCGCCGGACGCCTCGGGGACTGCGCTACACTCGAAGGCATAATGGCTCAATCCAATCTTTACGCTCGAGTGCTCGGCACAGGCAGCTATCTGCCGGCCGAGCGCGTTACGAATCAGGCATTGGCGGACCGTCTCGCTAAAGAAGGCGTCGAGACGAGCGACGAATGGATCGTCGCGCGAACCGGCATTCACGCACGGCACTTTGCGGCTCCCGATCAAACCACGAGCGATCTCGCGCTGGTCGCATCGCAACGAGCCATCGAGGCGGCGGGCATCGACCCGCAATCCATCGATCTCATTATCGTGGCAACCTCCACGCCGGACTTCGTGTTTCCGAGCACGGCGTGTCTCTTGCAGAACAAGCTCGGCATCAAGAACAACGGCGCGGCGTTCGACGTGCAGGCCGTCTGTTCCGGTTTCGCTTATGGCGTCGCGACGGCGGACAGTTTCATTCGCAGCGGTCTGAATCGCACGGCGCTCGTCGTCGGCGCGGAAACGTTCTCGCGCATTCTCGACTTCAAGGACCGTACGACCTGCGTGCTGTTCGGCGACGGCGCGGGCGCGGTCGTGCTGCAGGCGTCCGAGGAAGCGGGCGTGCTGTCGAGCGCGCTGCATGCGGACGGCAGCTATTCCGACATTCTCTGCACGCCGGGCAACGTGAACGGCGGTGTGATTTCAGGCAGCGCGTTCCTGCACATGGATGGCCAGGCGGTGTTCAAGCTCGCCGTCAACGTGCTCGAAAAAGTGGCTATCGAAGCGCTGGAGAAAGCGAAGCTCACGCCGAACGACATCGACTGGCTGATCCCCCATCAAGCCAACATCCGCATCATGCAGAGCACTTGCCGCAAGCTGCATCTGCCGCAGGAGCGCATGGTCGTGACGGTGGGCGAGCATGGCAATACGTCGGCGGCGTCGATTCCGCTCGCGCTCGATGTCGCCGTGCGCGACGGGCGTATCAAGCGTGGCCAGAACGTGCTGATCGAAGGCGTGGGCGGCGGCTTCACGTGGGGCGCGTCGGTCTTCCGCTATTGATCGCTCAAGCCACTCGCTTTCTTCCTCAATCTTCTCGATCCCCATCAATCTGAATTCGATCCGCTAAAAAGGCCACCGCGACCGCACCATGCGCGCGCGGCGCAAGCACAGCCGGCGTCGGCCATTTGCCGGCCGGCGCAGAGAGGCGGATCGTTCCAATCCAACGAGGACGATATGAAATTTGCGTTCGTTTTCCCCGGCCAGGGTTCGCAGTCGATCGGCATGCTCAACGCATTCGCCGATCACGCCGTCGTGCGCGACACCGTGCAGCAGGCATCCGATGCGCTCGGCCAGGATCTAGGCAAGCTGATCGCCGAAGGTCCGGCCGAAGAGCTGAATCTCACGACCAACACACAGCCCGTCATGCTGACGGCGGCTTATGCCATTTACCGCGTGTGGGAAGCACAAACCGGTCTGAAGCCGGCGATCGTTGCAGGCCATAGCCTCGGCGAATACACCGCGCTCGTCGCGGCCGGCGCGCTGGCTTTCGCGGATGCCGTGCCGCTCGTGCGATTCCGCGCGCAAGCAATGCAGAGCGCGGTTCCGGTGGGCGTCGGCGGCATGGCCGCGATCCTGGGTCTCGACGACGACACCGTGCGCGCCGTCTGTGCCGAAGCGTCGTCGGCGGGCGTGGTCGAAGCCGTCAACTTCAACGCGCCGGCGCAAGTCGTGATCGCGGGCTCCAAGGCGGCCGTCGAAAAGGCATGCGAAGTCGCGAAGGCGAAGGGCGCGAAGCGCGCGCTGCCGCTGCCGGTTTCCGCGCCGTTTCATTCGTCGCTGCTCAAGCCCGCTTCGGACCAGTTGCGCGATTACCTCGCGAGGGTCGACATCGAGGCGCCGCGGATTCCGCTGATCAATAACATCGACGTGGCAAACGTCTCCGATCCCGCCGCTATCAAGGACGCGCTCGTGCGTCAGGCAGCAGGCCCGGTGCGTTGGGTCGAATGCGTGCAGGCGATTGCGCGCGAAGGCGTCACGCACGTGATTGAATGCGGTCCGGGCAAGGTGCTCGGGGGTCTCACGAAGCGGATCGACGGCAACCTCGTCGGCGGATCGATTTTCGATCCGGCATCGCTCGAAGAAACGCGCAAACTGATCGCTGCATAGTCGGAGTGGAACAATGAATCTGGACAATCAGGTAGCTATCGTCACGGGCGCGTCGCGCGGCATCGGCCGGGCAATCGCGCTGGAACTCGCTCGGCAGGGCGCGACGGTCATCGGCACGGCGACGAGCGAAAGCGGCGCGGCCGGCATCGGCGAAGCGTTGCAGCAAGCGGGCGGCAAGGGTCGCGGCGCGGTGCTCGACGTCAACGACGCAGCCGCCGCGGACTCGTTCATCGAGTCCACGGTCAAGGAGTTCGGTGGCCTGAACATTCTCGTGAACAACGCGGGCATCACCAAAGATCAGCTCGCCATGCGCATGAAAGATGACGAATTCGACGCCGTCATCGACACCAATCTGCGCGCCGTGTTTCGTCTATCACGCGCCGTCCTGCGCCCCATGATGAAGGCGCGTGGCGGGCGCATCATCAACATCACGTCGGTGGTGGGCTCGTCGGGCAATCCCGGCCAGGCCAACTATGCGGCGGCGAAGGCGGGCGTGGCGGGCATGACGCGGGCGCTCGCACGCGAGATCGGCAGCCGCGGCATTACGGTGAACTGCATCGCGCCGGGTTTCATCGATACCGACATGACCAAGGTTTTGCCCGAAGAGCAGCGCACCGCGCTCACCGCGCAGATACCACTTGGCCGACTGGGCAGCCCGGAAGATATCGCGCATGCTGTGTCGTTCCTGGCGTCGCCGTTCGCTGGATACATCACCGGCACGACCTTGCACGTGAACGGCGGCATGTACATGTAAAGCTGTAAAGGCGAGGAAAGGGCGCAATAGGCATTTCGCCGTTTTTCGCTTAATATCCGCGCCGAGACGGGCGCGCAAAATGCTCAAGGCATGGCGCGCACCGCCGGACTCGGTGGCAGAAAAAATCGCTGTGAAGCCCGGCAAGCCCTCTTGTAGGAGCGCGTCGGGCAGCGCAGCATGGAACTGACGCGCCGTATTTTGCGGGTCCAAACCTGATAAAATGCGCGCACTCGTATTTTTGAACTTTTTATCCCTCGGAGGGCTGCATGGACAACATCGAACAGCGCGTGAAGAAGATCGTCGCCGAACAACTTGGCGTGGCCGAAGCTGAAATCAAGAACGAAGCTTCGTTCGTCAACGATCTCGGCGCTGACTCGCTCGATACCGTCGAACTGGTGATGGCACTGGAAGACGAGTTCGGCATGGAAATTCCCGATGAAGAGGCAGAAAAGATCACCACGGTTCAGCAAGCAATCGACTACGCTCGCGCCAACGTCAAGGCTTAAGGCCGGACGCGCCAGCGACTCATCGCTCATCGAGCCAGATGTTTTGTCGCTGCTCAGACCGATTTAACAGCCACAGGGCACACAGGGCGGTTTCCTGTGGCCGCTGTGGCTTTTGTTTTTCGTCATTCTATGGATAAGGGGTTATCGTGAGCCGTCGTCGAGTTGTTGTTACAGGCCTTGGGCTCGTTTCGCCTGTCGGCAATACCGTTGCCGACGGCTGGGCGAATCTGGTCGCGGGCAAGTCGGGCATCGCCAACATCACCAAGTTCGATGCCACGAACTTCTCCACGCGTTTCGCGGGCGAAGTGAAGGGCTTCAACATCGAAGACTACATGCCCGCCAAAGAAGCGCGCCACATGGATACCTTCATCCATTACGGCTTTGCGGCCGGCGTGCAGGCCATGCAGGACAGCGGCCTCGAAATCACCGAGGAAAACGCGGAGCGCGTGGGCGTGGTGGTGGGTTCGGGCATCGGCGGCTTGCCGATGATCGAAGTCACCCAGACCGAGCTGCTCAATCGCGGTCCGCGCCGTATTTCGCCGTTCTTCGTGCCGGCGTCGATCATCAACATGATCTCCGGTCATCTGTCCATCCGCTTCGGTCTCAAGGGTCCGAATCTGGCCATCGTCACGGCTTGCACGACCGGTTTGCACTGCATCGGCGAAGCATCGCGTTTGATCGAATACGGCGACGCGGACGTGATGATCGCGGGCGGCGCGGAAGCCACGGTTTCTCCGCTCGGTATCGGCGGCTTTGCGGCGGCGCGCGCGCTCTCGCAGCGTAACGACGACCCCGCCACGGCCAGCCGTCCGTGGGACACCGACCGCGACGGCTTCGTGCTTGGCGAAGGCGCGGGCGTGATGGTGCTCGAAGAGTACGAACACGCGAAGGCGCGCGGCGCGAAGATCTATGCGGAAGTGCTCGGCTACGGCATGAGCGGCGACGCCTATCACATGACCGCACCGCCCGAAGACGGCGACGGCGGCCGCCGCGCCATGGTCAACGCGTTGAAGAACGCGAAGGTCAATGTCGACGAAGTGAACTACGTGAACGCGCACGGCACGTCCACGCCGCTCGGCGATATCGCGGAAACCACGGGCATTAAGCGCGCGCTCGGCGATCACGCGAAGAGCGTCGTCGTCAATTCCACCAAGTCGATGACTGGCCACTTGCTGGGCGGCGCGGGCGGGCTGGAGTCGGTCTTCACCGTGCTCGCGATCCATAACCAGATTTCGCCGCCGACCATCAACATCTTCAACCAGGACCCGCAGTGCGACCTGGATTACTGCGCGAACACCGCGCGGGAAATGAAGATCGACGTCGCGGTGAAGAATTCGTTCGGCTTCGGCGGAACGAACGGTTCGCTCGTCTTCAAGCGTCACTGAGCACGCGCGCTCGTCGGGACGGGAACGGTATGACGAGCGCGTCTGTCGATCGGCCGCAACGGGATGCCGGCACGCCGCGCATCGCGCTGCGGCCGTCGCGTTTTCTGCAGGCCGCGCTGCTCGGGTTCATCGTCGCCGCCGGTTTCGCGGTGTTCCAGTGCGTATACGGGCACGCCGGCGCGTTCAATGCCTTCGCCGCCTCTGCAACATGCGTCGCTACGCTCGGTTTGGCTGCGCGGCGCTGGGCATGTCGGCAACCGGCGGCCATCGGTCTGCAGGCAGATGGCTTGACCGTCTGGGACCGTGCCGGGAACGCGCGCTACTGGCGCATCATCGGCTGCGCGCAGTGGAGCGGGCGCTTGCTGGCGCTCGACGTATCGACGGAAGAAAAACGCCGCGAAGCACTGCTCATCGCCGCCGATTCCCTCGACGCCGATACTTTCCGCCAGCTTTCAGTCAGCGCCCGCCGCGCGGCCAGCTCTTTCCTGTAAAGACTGTAACGGTCGATGAGCATCCGGGATAACGCGAAGGCCGGGAGGCTACAATAGCCGTCCGCGCAACTCCCCAAAGTGAAACGGATTTCCCAGGTGAGCGAAAAAGAAATCGACCAATTGCTGGTCGAGCGTGTCCAAAAAGGTGACAAGGCCGCGTTTGAACTGCTGGTCGCCAAATACCACCGCAAGATCATTCGACTGATCTCGCGCCTCGTGCGCGACCCCGCCGAGGTCGAGGACGTCGCCCAGGACGCCTTTATCAAGGCTTATCGCGCGCTGCCGCAGTTTCGCGGCGAATCGGCCTTCTACACCTGGCTCTACCGGATTGCGGTCAACACGGCAAAGAATTACCTTGCCACTCAAGGACGCCGCGCTCCAACTTCTACCGAAGCCGATGCAGAAGAAGCGGAAACTTTCTCCGATGCAGACCAACTAAGGGATATCAACACGCCCGAGTCGATGTTGATGAGCAAGCAGATTGCCCAGACGGTCAATGCTGCGATGGCGCTGCTGCCCGAGGAATTACGCACCGCCATCACGCTCCGGGAAATCGAGGGTTTAAGTTACGAAGAAATCGCCGAAATGATGGCATGCCCTATCGGCACCGTCAGATCAAGAATTTTCCGTGCTCGCGAAGCCATTGCGGCAAAATTGCGTCCGTTGTTGGACACTCCTGAAGGCAAGCGCTGGTAGGCAGCGCGTCGCCCCGGGGCAGGGACGCAATATCTGGGTTAGTTGGTGTCACTACGGGGTGGTGTCAGAGATGGGGAGCATCATGGGGTCGGTTCCGGTGCAATCGAATAACAGTTCGCGCGGTGAGCGCCTTTCCGCGTTCGTGGATGGCGAGTCGCTCGACGAACTCGGAAATATCAGCCAATTTCTTGCTGAACTGAATAACCGTGACCGCGCGTCATGGTCGGACTATCACCTGATCGGCGACGCGCTGCGTTCCGACGATCTGGCAGAAAGCCCGGCGAAGAGCAGCGCGTTCATGACAGCGTTTGCAGCGCGTTTCGAGGCCGAGGCGCATGTGCTGGCGCCAGCTGCGGTGGCACAGACACAGAAGGCGCGTGGCGGCATGTTGCGCCGTCGTGTCGTGCCGGCTTTCGCCGTTGCCGCGGCGGCTGCCACGCTCACGTGGATCGTCGTGCCGCAGTTGCAGGGCGTCGACAGCCGTCTGGGCGCGCCAGTGGCAAGCACGCAGGGCGACTCGGTTCAGCGCGTCGCCATGGCGTCCGTGCCGGCCGTCAGCACGCGCGCGCCGGTGGTGGAGGCGAACATCATCCGCGACGCGAGCCTCGATCAATACCTCGAAGCGCATCAACAGTTCTCTCAGCAGCCGGCCATGCCCGGCTCCATGCCTTTGATTCGCGCGGCGGTGACGACGCAGGGCCAATAACCTGATGGCGAGTGTGCGGTTGAATAAAACTAGATATTGGGGGCGGCTGCCGGCGTTGATGCTTTGCGCAGCCGCGTTGTTCGCGGCGGCATCGAGCAGTTTCGCTCAGGGGGACAACCCCGCCGCCCAGCGCAAGACAGCCGCCACTCTGCTCAACCGCATTCACGAAGCGGCCCAGCAGCAGAATTACGAGGGTACTTTCGTTTATCAGCGCGGTGCGACGGTGCAGTCCTCGCGCATCACGCATGTCGCCACGCGCGGCGACGGCGAATACGAATCGCTCGAAAGTCTCGACGGCGCCCCGCGCCGCATGCTTCGTCACGACGACGACATGTACACGTTCGTCCCGGAGCGCCATCTGCTCGTGGTCGAACATCGGCAGAGCAAGGATTCTTTTCCCGCTTTGTTATCGACGAGCGGCGATCAGGTTCTGTCCGTCTACGAACCGAAGCTCTTGGGCACCGACCGTGTGGCGGGGCTCGAAAGCCAAGTGCTCGAGCTCGATCCAAAAGATTCTTACCGGTTCGCGTACAAGCTTTGGGCAGATGCCAAGACTGGCTTGCTATTGCGCGCCCAGACGCTCGATCCGGACGGCCAGGTGCTGGAACAGCTTTCGTTCTCTCAGGTGCGTATAGGCGGGGCGATCGACAAGGCGTCGATTGCAAACGGCATGCGCAGCACGGCGGGCTGGACCACGGTGCGGCCTCCCGTGCAGCCGGTGGATATCGAAGCGCAAGGCTGGCAACTCACGCCGAATATCGCGGGCTTTCGCAAGATTCGCGAGTTGCGCCGTCCGATGGCGTCGAGCCAGCAAGGCCAGCCGGCCATCCCGGTCGATCAGGCCGTGTTCTCCGACGGCCTCGCCGCCATCTCGGTTTTTATCGAACCGGTGGAGAAAAGCGCGCGCAAGGAAGGCGCCGGTAATAGCGGCGCGACTCATGTACTCGTCAAGCGCCGCGGCGATTTCTGGATTACCTTGCTGGGTGAGGTGCCGCAATCCACGTTGCAGCAATTTGCTTCTGCCATAGAATACAAGCCTTCCAAGTAATCCCTCGGCCTTAGACATATGAGCAACTACTCGCTGCGCAAGTTCTTCGCGGCCGCGGCGCTCGCCGTGTGCCTGCCGTTCCTCTCGCAGACAGCAGCGGCAGTGCCAACGGTGAATCTGCCCGACTTCACCACGCTGGTCGACAAGGTGGGGCCTTCGGTCGTCAATATCCGCACGACGTCGCGTGTCGGGTCGAGCAGCGACCTGCGCGGTTTGCCGCCTGGCCTCGATGAAGGCGACATGTCCGAATTCTTCCGGCGCTTTTTCGGTATTCCGATGCCCGGTCAGCCCGGCTCGCCGCGCGGAAACGGCGGCGGCGGCGGCCAGGGTGGCGGCGGCGGACAAGGCGGGGGCGGCAGCGGCGGCGATCAGGGCAAGGGCGGCAGCCGCACGCCCGACGACAGCCAGGACAACTCGGAACAAAGCAGCGGCGTAGGCTCGGGCTTCATCCTGTCCACGGACGGCTATGTGATGACCAATGCCCACGTCGTGGACGACGCGGACACCATCTACGTCACGCTCACCGACAAGCGCGAGTTCAAGGCGCGTCTCGTGGGCGTGGACGAGCGCACGGATGTGGCCGTCGTGAAGATCAGCGCGGCGAATCTGCCGGCGATCACCATCGGCGACTCGAACAAGGTGCGCGTAGGCGAATGGGTACTCGCCATCGGCTCGCCGTTCGGCCTCGACAACACGGTGACGGCGGGCATCGTCAGCGCGAAGGGCCGCGACACCGGCGACTATCTGCCGTTCATCCAGACCGATGTGGCGGTCAATCCGGGCAACTCGGGCGGTCCGCTCATCAACATGGCGGGCGAGGTGATCGGCATCAATTCGCAGATCTACAGCCGCACCGGCGGCTTCATGGGCATCTCGTTCGCCATTCCGATCGACGAAGCCATCCGCGTCGCGGACCAGTTGAAGACGACGGGCAAGGTCACGCGCGGACGTATCGCGGTGGCGATCGGCGAAGTGACGAAGGACGTCGCCGACTCGCTCGGTCTGCCGAAAGCGCAGGGTGCGCTCGTGTCGAGCGTGGAATCGGGCGGTCCCGCCGACAAGGCGGGCGTGCAGCCGGGCGACATCATTCTCAAGTTCAATGGCGTGAACGTGGAGACGGCCACCGACTTGCCGCGCATGGTCGGCGACACGAAGCCGGGCGCCAAGGCCACCATCACGGTCTGGCGCAAGGGCCAGTCGCGCGATCTGCCTATTACGATTGCCGAGATGCAGCCGGACAAGGTCGCGAAGACCGAGCAGAAGAAGCCGACGCAGCCGAAGGAACGCGCCAGCAATTCCCTCGGGCTCGCGGTCAGCGACCTCACGGCTGATCAGAAGAAGTCGCTCAAGCTGACGAACGGCGTGCAGGTCGATGCAGTGGAAGGTCCGGCCGCGCGCGCGGGCTTTCAGAAGGGCGACATCATCCTGCGCGTCGGCGATACCGACATCACGAGCTCCAAGCAGTTCGAGGCCGTGGCGCAAAATCTCGACGCCAGCAAGATGATCGCGGTGCTCGTGCGGCGCGGCGACAACACACAGTTCGTGCCGTTGCGCCCGCGCGTGCCGGCGCAAAAGTAATCGACATGAGCCAGTCACCGGGCGCGCCATTTATCCTGTATGGTCGCGCCTGGTGTCATCTCTGCGAGGACATGCGCGCCGAGCTCGAACCCATCGCAGAGCAGTTTGGCCGAGCAATTCTTTGGATCGATATCGACGAAGATCCGGCGCTCGAAGCGCGTTACGACGAGCGCGTGCCGGTGCTGATGCTGGCAGGCGTCGAACTATGCCAGTATCGGCTCGACGCAAACGCGGTCAGGGCGGCGCTCGATCAGGGCTAAAGGCGAAAAGCGCCGGCCCATCCCTATTTCGGCTAAAATGCTGAAGTTTTCCCCAAATTTTCAAGGCGTGCTCCGCGTTATTCGAGGGCGCGCCTTTTTCGCTTGATCGGCACTGAATGAATCATATTCGTAACTTTTCGATCATTGCGCACATCGATCACGGCAAGTCCACGCTCGCGGACCGCATCATCCAGTTGTGCGGCGGTCTGTCCGACCGGGAGATGGAAGCGCAGGTGCTCGATTCAATGGACCTGGAACGCGAGCGTGGCATTACCATCAAGGCGCAGACGGCCGCGCTGACCTACAAGGCGCGCGACGGTAAGGTCTACAACCTCAATCTGATCGATACCCCCGGACACGTCGACTTCTCCTATGAAGTCAGCCGCTCGCTTTCCGCATGCGAAGGCGCGCTCCTCGTCGTCGATGCCAGCCAGGGCGTCGAGGCGCAGACAGTCGCGAACTGCTACACCGCCATCGAGCTCGGCGTCGAAGTCGTGCCGGTGCTGAACAAGATCGACTTGCCGGCCGCCAACCCCGAGAACGCAATCACCGAGATCGAAGACGTGATCGGTATCGACGCGACGGACGCCGTGCATTGCAGCGCGAAGACCGGTCTGGGCGTGGAAGACGTGCTCGAATCGCTCATTCTCAAAGTGCCGCCGCCGAAGGGCGACACGGAAGCACCGTTGCAGGCGCTCATCATCGACTCGTGGTTCGACAATTACGTCGGCGTGGTCATGCTGGTGCGTATCGTCAACGGCACGCTGCGTCCGCGAGACAAGATCAAGATGATGGCGACCGGCGCGCAGTATCCGGTCGAGCATCTCGGCGTGTTCGCGCCGAAGTCGACCAACCTCTCGCAGTTGTCGGCGGGGCAGGTGGGCTTCGTCATCGCGGGCATCAAGGAACTGACGGCGGCAAAAGTGGGCGATACCGTCACGCTCACGAACCGTCCCGCCGCCGAGCCGCTGCCGGGCTTCAAGGAAGTGAAGCCGCAGGTGTTCGCGGGTCTCTATCCGGTCGAAGCGAACCAGTACGACGCGCTGCGCGAATCGCTCGAAAAGTTGAAGCTGAACGACGCGTCGTTGCAGTACGAGCCGGAAGTCTCGCAAGCGCTGGGCTTCGGTTTTCGTTGCGGCTTTCTCGGCCTTCTGCACATGGAAATCGTGCAGGAGCGGCTCGAGCGCGAATTCGACATGGACCTCATCACCACCGCGCCCACGGTGATCTATCAGGTCCTGCAACGCGACGGCACCACCATCTCGGTCGAGAATCCGGCGAAGATGCCTGAGCCGCCGAAGATCGAGGAAGTGCGCGAGCCTATCGTCACCGTGAACCTCTATATGCCGCAGGAATATGTCGGCTCGGTCATCACGCTCTGTACGAACAAGCGCGGCCAGCAAACCAACATGCAGTATCACGGCCGGCAGGTGCAGCTCACCTATGAAATTCCCATGGCCGAAATCGTGCTCGACTTTTTCGACCGGCTGAAGTCCACTTCGCGCGGCTATGCGTCGATGGATTACGAGTTCAAGGAATATCGCGCGGCGGATGTCGTGAAGGTCGACATGCTCATCAACGGCGACAAGGTCGATGCGCTCTCGGTCATCGTGCATCGTTCGCAAAGCCAGCATCGCGGGCGCGAAGTGGCGTCAAAGATGCGCGAACTCATCCCGCGCCAGATGTACGACGTGGCAATTCAAGCGACCATCGGCTCGAATATCATCGCGCGCGAGAACATCAAGGCCTTGCGCAAGAACGTGCTCGCCAAGTGTTACGGCGGCGACATTTCACGTAAGAAGAAGCTGCTTGAAAAGCAGAAGGCGGGCAAGAAGCGCATGAAGCAGGTCGGCTCGGTCGAGATCCCGCAGGAGGCTTTCCTCGCGATCCTGCGTGTGGACGACTAAGTCCCGCCTAGTGCGCTTGAACGCCAATAACAAGAACTGAAGATAACAACCGGAAGCGATTGAATGAATTTCGCACTGATTCTCCTGATTCTCGTCGTGTTGACGGGCATTGCATGGGTGCTGGACAAGCTGGTGTTCCAGCCGCAGCGCCGCCGTTCGGCGGATGCCGCGGTCGCCGAGTTCGACCGTCAACAGGAACGCGTGGGCGAGCGTTTCGCCGATGAAAATGCCGCGCAGACGCGCGCCCGTCTGCATGACGACAAGCTGCGTCAGCCGTGGTGGCTCGAATACACGGCGAGCTTTTTCCCCGTGATCCTCGCGGTGTTCGTGGTGCGCTCGTTCGTCGTCGAGCCGTTCAAGATTCCGTCGGGCTCCATGGTGCCAACCTTGCTCGTCGGCGACTTCATCCTCGTGAACAAGTACGAATACGGCCTGCGTCTGCCGATCAGCAATACCAAGCTGACCAGCGGCAAGCCGCTGTCGCGCGGCGATGTGGTCGTGTTCCGCTATCCGAAGGACGAGTCGGTCGACTACATCAAGCGCGTGATCGGCCTGCCGGGCGACACCATCGCGTATGAAAACAAGAAGCTCACGATCAACGGCAAACCGGTGCCCGAAACGCCGCTGCCCGATTACTTCGACGAAGAGCGGGTTGGTTACGCGAAGCAGTTCGTCGAAGACCTCGACGGCCGCAAGAACGCCATCCTGAACAATCCGCAAGTGCCGCCGTTCGTCATGGGCGCAGACGACTACCCGTTTCGCGACAACTGCAACTACAACGCGCAAGGCGTGACGTGCAAGGTGCCGCCGGGCCATTACTTCATGATGGGCGACAACCGCGACAACAGTGCCGACAGCCGCTACTGGGGCTTCGTGCCGGACGCGAATATCGTCGGTCGCGCGTTTTTCATCTGGATGAACTTCAGCAATCTGAAGCGTATCGGTTCGTTCGATTGATCGGGCGCGAGTTCGCGCGTAACGCGCCCCGACAATGCTTCGAAACGGCGTGAAGAAGCGCGGCTAACACCGTCTCGCCACGTGTTTTCCTGGCCCGCCGGGCGGAATCGACCGTCCGCGCGGGCGCGTTATACTCTGTCCATGCCCTCTTCTCCGTTGGAAAGCCGGTTGCGGTACGAATTTCGCAATGCGGAATTGCTGCGCCAGGCGATGACACACCGTAGTCACAGCGCCACGCACAATGAACGGCTCGAATTTCTCGGCGATTCCGTTCTAAATTGCGTGGTGGCCGCGCTTTTGTTCCAGCGATTCGGCAAGCTCGACGAAGGCGATCTTTCGCGCGTGCGAGCGAATCTTGTCAAACAGCAGTCGTTGTATGAAATCGCGCAGGCGCTGAACGTGTCCGAATGTCTTCGTCTCGGCGAAGGCGAATTGCGCAGCGGCGGTTTTCGCCGGCCGTCGATTCTCGCGGATACGCTCGAAGCCATCTTCGGGGCGATCTTCCTCGACGGCGGTTTCGACGCCGCGTACACCGTCATCAAGCGGCTTTATACGGCGGTGCTGGATCACATCGATCCGCGCACCATCGGCAAGGACGCAAAAACGCTGCTGCAGGAATATCTTCAGGGCCACAAGATCGCGCTGCCGACTTACACCGTCGTCGCCACGCACGGCGCGGCCCACAATCAGCAATTCGAAGTGGAATGCTCGGTGCCGAAACTGGACGTGAAAGTGTCCGGTTCGGGCGCGAGCCGTCGTGCGGCGGAGCAGGCTGCGGCGAAGAAAGCGCTCGACGACGTCATGGCCGCCGCTCCGACGCTCGCCGTCAAGCCTAAACGCAAGGGCGCGCGGGCCGCGAAGCTGGCGGAAGCCGAAGTCGTTCCGGGCGTGACAGGCGTGCAGGCTGCGCTCGATCTGCGCTCGCCGGACCGGCGCGAGCGGGATCGCGACCGAGTACATCACGGCTCGCATGCACACGCTGAAGACAAGCCGTCCACCGCGCCACTCGCCGTGATCCGCGCAACGCATGTCGAGCCATCGGCGGCGTCGTTCGCGGCGTCGGACAAGCCGGAGCGCGTGGTGATCCATCGGCCGGAACGTTCGAGCAAGAGCGAAGCGCCGCCGGTTGCCGAGGGCAGTCACGCGGTCACGAGCGAGGCAGATTCGCCCGCGGACAAAAGCAGCAACGAAAGCCGTAGCAGCGCGAGTCCGGAAGCGCCCGCGCCCCGCGTCGTGCGCGCCGCCGACGCCGGTCATTAAAGCGCATCACCAGGCGCCACGCGCATCTGCGCATAACGAACACATCCTATGAACGCTCCCACATCTTCCGGTTTCCGCTGCGGCATGGTCGCAATCGTCGGCCGCCCCAACGTCGGCAAGTCCACGCTGATGAACGCGCTCGTCGGCCAGAAGGTGAGCATCACCTCGCGCAAGGCGCAGACGACGCGGCACCGAATCACCGGCATTCACACGCTCGACGACGCGCAGTATATTTTCGTCGATACCCCCGGCTTCCAGACGCGCCATAGCGGCGCGCTTAACCGCTCGCTGAATCGCGCGGTGACGTCCACGCTTTCCTCGGTCGATGCCATTCTCTTCGTGATCGAGGCAGGCCGCTTCGGCCCGGACGACCAGCGCGTGCTTGACCTGATTCCGACCGGCACGCCCACCATTCTGATTGCGAACAAGCTCGACCGCGTGGGCGACAAGGCGTCGTTGTTCCCGTTCATGCAGCAGATGTCCGCGTTGCGCGACTTCCGCGAGATCGTGCCGTTGTCGGCGAAGAATACCGACGACATCACGCGACTCATGGCGGTCATCAAGCCGTATCTGCCTGAAGGCGAGCCTATCTACGGCGAAGACGATCTAACGGATCGCAGCGAGCGGTTTCTTGCGGCCGAAATTCTGCGCGAGAAAGTGTTCCGCTGGACCGGCGACGAGTTGCCCTACACGAGCACGGTGCTGATCGACAAGTTCGAGACGGAAGGGCGCCTGCGCCGTATCTTCGCGACCATTCTCGTCGATCGCGACGGCCACAAGGCAATGATCATCGGCCAGAAGGGCGCGAAGCTCAAAACGATCAGCACCGAGGCGCGGCTTGACATGGAAAAGCTCTTCGACGGACCCGTGTATCTGGAAACCTTCGTCAAGGTCAAGAGCGGCTGGGCCGACAACGAAGCGGGCCTGCGCGCTTACGGCTACGAATGACCTTTTGCGAATGATCCATGGACGACGGCACGAACGACGCCCGGATATCCGCGCCCGCCGATGATCCCGCCAGGGACGAGTTCGAGGCGAGCGAGCGTCCCGCGCGCGCCAGCCAATCCGAAGCAAGCAGCCGTCCGGCAAGCGAGGATGATTTCGACGCAACCGAACGCCCGACGCGCGCCGCGCCCAAACGCAAACGCGCGCCCACTTCTTCTTCGTCTAACTCCTCGCACGACAAGCCGTCGCCGCGTCCGCGTTCCGACTTTCGCGTCAGCGAGCAGCCGGGCTTCGTGCTGCATAGCTATCCGTATCGCGAAACCAGTCTCATCATCGATGTCTTCTCGCGCGATCATGGCCGTATCGCGCTGGTCGCGAAGGGCGCAAAGCGTCCGCATTCCGCGCTGCGCGGTGTGCTGCAAACCTTCCAGCCGCTTGGTCTTTCATGGACGGGCAAGGGCGAAGTCCGCACGCTGACCACGGCGGAATGGGTCGGCGGCATGCTGCCCCTGACCGGCGACGCGCTTCTCTGCGGCTTCTACGTCAACGAGTTGCTGGTCAGATTTTGCGCGCGTGAAGACGCGCATCCGGCGCTTTTCAATCATTACGTGCTCACGCTTTCGCGCCTCGCGCACGACGAACCCGCCGTGCAGGTGCTGCGTTCCTTCGAGCGCGTCTTGCTCAAGGAAACCGGCTACGCCATGGCGCTCACGCGCACCGTGACGCGTCAGAGCGTCGTGCCCGAAGGCCGCTATATGTTCGATCCCGAGCGTGGCGTACGCGAAGCCTCCGACGACTTGCCCGCGCAATGGCCGGTCATCTTCGGTCAGACACTCATCGACATGGAGCGCGACGATTACACCAGCGCGCAAACCGCCGCGCAAAGCAAGACGCTGATGCGCTTTTTGCTCAACGTCTATCTGGGCGGCACGCCGCTCGCCACTCGTCAGATCCTGTTAGACCTGCAAAATCTATGAGCTTCTTTCTCTCATCGCCTGCCAGTGTGATCGACCTCGGCGTGAACATCGATCACGTGGCCACGCTGCGCCAGGCGCGCGGCACGACCTATCCCGATCCTATCCGCGCCGCGCTCGCCGCCGAAGAAGCGGGCGCGGACGGCATTACGCTGCATCTGCGCGAAGATCGCCGTCATATCGTCGATGCCGACGTGCGCACGCTTCGACCGCTGCTCGGCACGCGCATGAATCTCGAATGCGCCGTGACGCGCGAGATGCTCGACATCGCGTGCGAGATCAAGCCGCAAGACGTTTGCCTCGTGCCAGAAAAGCGCTCGGAACTGACGACCGAAGGCGGTCTCGATGTCGCCGGCCAGTTCGAAGCCGTGAAGGCCGCGTGCAGGCAGTTGGCCGATGCGGGCATCCGCGTATCGCTATTCATCGATCCTGACGAGACACAGATTCGCGCGGCCAAGGAAGCGCTCGCGCCAGTCATCGAACTGCATACGGGCAGCTATGCCGAAGCGCACGATGAAGCCGCACAGCGCCGCGAATTCGAGCGCGTCGCGACGAGCGTCGATTTCGGCAACTCGCTCGGGCTCAAGGTGAACGCGGGCCACGGACTGCATTACACCAACGTCCAGCCAATCGCCGCGCTCGATGGCATCGTCGAATTGAACATTGGCCACGCGATCGTCGCGCACGCGATCTTCGCGGGCTGGGACAACGCGGTGCGCGAGATGAAAGCGATCATGGTCGCATCGCGCCTCGCCGCGCAGACGAAGCGCTGAGCACATCATGGCGATCTACGGAATCGGCACGGACATCGTGCAGGTGAGCCGCGTGGCGGCGGTGATGGAGCGCACCAAGGGGCGCTTCGCCGAAAAAGTGCTCGGACCGGACGAGTTGCGCATCTATCATGCGCGGCGCGCGCGGTCCGAAGTGCGCGGCCTCGCGTTTCTCGCGACGCGCTTTTCCGCCAAGGAAGCATTCTCGAAGGCGATCGGCCTCGGCATGCGCTGGCCGATGACCTGGCGCGCGCTTCAGACGCTCAACGAGGCGAGCGGCAAGCCGGTCGTCAAGGCATCGGGCGAACTGGCCACATGGCTTGCCGAGCGCAATATCACGGCGCAGGTGACGGTCAGCGACGAGCGCGATTACGCGGTGTCGTTCGTCATCGCCGAAACGCCGGATGCGTGATAGCGCGGCGACATGCGCGCTTCAGGGCAGGGCATCACTCCAACAACGACGGTAACGATCCAATTGAATTCGATGAAACGCACTCCCGGCCCAGTCATGCTCGATGTCGAGGGCACGACGCTCAACGACGCGGATATCGAGCGCATCTCGAATCCGATGACGGGCGGCATCATTCTCTTCGCGCGGCACTTCAAGGATCGCGCGCAACTCGTCGCATTGACCGATGCGATTCGCGCGGTACGCGAAGACATTCTTATCGCAGTCGATCACGAAGGCGGACGCGTGCAGCGCTTTCGCACCGATGGCTTCACGGTGCTGCCCGCGCCTGGAAAGCTCGGCGCGCTGTGGGACAAGGACGTGCTCGCGGCCACCAAGGTGGCGACGGCGTTCGGTTACGTGCTCGCTTCGGAATTGCGCGCGTGCGGCATCGACATGAGTTTTACGCCGGTGCTCGACCTGAACTACGGTCAGTCGCAGGTCATTGGCGACCGTGCGTTGCATGGCGATCCGCGTGTGGTGACGCTGCTTGCCAAGAGCCTGAATCATGGGCTCGCGCTTGCCGGCATGGCCAATTGCGGCAAGCACTTTCCGGGACACGGGTTCGCCTCGGCGGATTCTCACGTCGCGTTGCCCACGGACGATCGCTCGCTCGAAGAGATCCTTGCCGCCGATATCCGTCCTTACGACTGGCTCGGCTTGTCGCTGGCGTCTGTCATTCCGGCGCACGTGATCTACACGCAAGTCGACGACAAACCCGCGGGCTTCTCGCGTATCTGGCTGCAGGACATTTTGCGCGGCAAGCTGGGCTTCAATGGCGCGATCTTCAGCGACGATCTTTCGATGGAAGCCGCGCGCGCCGGCGGCACGCTCACCGAAGCGGCGAGCGCCGCGCTCACCGCGGGCTGCGACATGGTGCTCATCTGCAATCAGCCAAAAGAGGCGGGCAAGGTGCTGAACCAGTTGCGCTATACGCCTACGAAGGCATCCGAGCAGCGTCTCAAGCAGATGCGTCCGCGTGGCAAGGCGCCGCGCTGGAGCAAGTTGCAGGGGCAGGCGGAATATCTGGCGGCTCGGGAGTTGGTGAAGAGCGCGTTGGGTTGAGGTGATCGGCAAAAGCAAGATGAACGTCCGCCACGGCGGAGCGCCAAGCAAAAGGCCACGGCACATACCGTGGCCTTTTGCTTGTGTGATTGGAGCGGCCCGGCGGCGCCGACCATTAGGACGATTCCAGTTTCATCCTTTGCAACTTGTTGTAAAGCGTCTTCGGGCTGATGCCAAGCAGCGTCGCTGCCCGATGCCGCGTGCCACCAACCGCTTCGAGCGTCGCGCGAATCAGCATATCTTCGACATCGGCGAGCGCGGTGCCAACCGTGACCTGCACGCTGCTGCCGTTCAGACCGCGACCGCTGCCGCCTTGTTCATCGGCGCGCAAGGTTTCGATCGTTTCGCCCGACGCGTGATATGCCCGGCGCACGCGTTCGCGCAACTCGCGCACGTTGCCCGGCCATTCGTTCGCGATACATTCCCGCAGGAACGCAGGGCTGATGCGTTTAGGCGACCCGCTCGTGATGCCCGCGATATGGTTCTCGCGATTCAGCTCATCGACGAATTGCTCGGCGACCAGCGCGATGTCGTCGTCGCGTTCGCGCAGCGGCGGCAGATTGATCGACGAACCCGCAAGACGCTGGAACAGATCTTCGCGCAACGCGCCGTTTGCAACGGCATCGCGGATCGGCGTGCGCGACGCCGCGATCAAGCGGAAGTCCGTCATGATGCGGTTGCTGCCGCCCACGCGCATGAAGGTCTGCGAGTCGAGCGCGCGTAACAGCGCCTCTTGTTGGGCGGCGGGAAGGGAATCGATCTGATCGAGGAACAGCGTGCCGCCGCCCGATTGCTCGAGCAGCCCCGGCTCGCGATTCTCCGCGCCCGCGAACGCGTTGCGCTCGTGGCCGAACAGCACGCTTTCCATCGAACGATGCGCGCCATCGCGCGCCGCCGAGCAATCGAACGTGACGAACGGCCCCTTGCGACGGCGGCTCAGTTCGTGAATCGTGCGCGCCGCGATTTTCTTGCCCGTGCCCGCTTCGCCGCAAATCAGCACGGCGGCTTCGGTTGGCGCGGTATGTTCGATGAGATCGTAGACATGCTGCATGGCCGCGCTGCGCCCGAGCATCTCGCCGAAGTGGCCGAGTTCGCGCAGTGTCGAACGCAGGGCCTGCACTTCCTCGGTCAGCTCGTATGGACGCGGAATGCGCGCGAGAAGGCTGCGCAAGCGTGGAATGTTGACCGGCTTGAGCAGATAGTCCCAGATGCCGTGGCGCAGGCCTTCGATCGCGCTTTCGACGGTTGCGTTGCCGGTCATCACTATCACGGGCAGCGCGCCGTCGGGCGCATGAGAAGGCAGGCTCGGCAGCAGGTCGAGACCGCTTCCGTCCGGCAGATTCAAGTCGATGAGCACGACATCGGGAATGGAACGCGACAAGGCAGCGCGCGCTTCTGCAAGCGTCGTCGCGGTGTCGACGGTGAAGTCGTCGGCCGTCAGGATCGCGGACAGGCCGGACAAGCTATTGGGATCGTCTTCGACAATCAGTGCGTGTGGCATGGCGGACACAACGTATTAAATGGACTGTGATTCGCCGTCGCCGCAAGCATGGCCTTCGAAGCGATGCGAGGGCTCCGGCACGTCATGGGCGGGATATGCGCGCCCTTTTCCGGCGTGCTGCGTACAGGTCCCGCTGCGTTTGTTCGTCCTGCGCTTTCTTCTTGGTTCTCGTTATTGCGACTGTTGCGGCTATTGCGACTGTTGCGTCTTGACGCGCAGATCGTTATTGACGGATTGCACGCCCGACACGCTGCGGGTGATCGAGATTGCCTTCTGGATCTGATCCTCCGAATTGACATACCCGGACAACAGCACGACGCCGCGATACGTCGCCACGCTTACCACGAGCGATCTGAACCCCGGCTCCGCGATCAATGCGGCCTTCACGCGAGCCGTCACCGAAGCGTCGGATGCATAGTCGCCTGCCGCTTCGCGCGACGGTGTCGACTGGCAACCCGCCGTGAGTGCGAAAACGGGCAGCGCGAGCATCGCGGCGAGCAGCAGATGACTGCCGATGATGGGCTTTTTACGCATGTCGTTATTGTTAAGTCCGTATTAAGCGGACGGAGCAGAAAGCGTGCCACCACGTAAGTTTTGGACTACATCCTTACGAATCAAGCGCCGATGAGCCCTCTGCGGCCGGTCGCTAATCGCTTAATTAGGTCGCGACCGGTAAAGTTTGCCTGAATTTGTCAAAAACTTCACGCAAAAGAAAAAGCGCCCGCGAAGGGGCGCTTTCTTGTGCGGTGTAAAACGACGCTTAAAACGTCATTGCCGCGAGCAGTTCCGGGCGTGGCTTACGCGCGGCTGCGGTATTCGTTGGTGCGGGTGTCGATTTCGATCTTGTCGCCGATATTGCAGAAGAGCGGCACTTGCAGTTCGAATCCAGTGTTGAGCTTGGCGGTCTTGAGCACCTTGCCCGACGACGTGTCGCCCTTGACGGCCGGTTCCGTGTAGATGATTTCACGAACCAGCGTGGTCGGCAGTTCAACCGAGATGGCCTTCTCGTTGTAGAACACGACTTCGCAAGTCATGCCGTCTTCGAGATAGTTGAGCGCGTCGCCCATCATTTCGGCTTCGACTTCGAACTGGTTGTAGTCGGCGTCCATGAAAACGTACATGGGATCAGCGAAGTACGAGTACGTCACTTCCTTGCGATCCAGCACGACGACGTCGAACTTGTCGTCCGCCTTGTAGACGGTTTCCATGCCTGCGGCCGTCAGCAGGTTCTTGAACTTCATCTTGACGACCGCGGAGTTACGGCCCGATTTGTTGTACTCGGCGCGTTGAACGACCATGGCATCGCTGCCGATCATGACGACGTTGCCGACGCGGAGTTCTTGTGCGGTCTTCATAAAAACTAGTCCTGTACGAATGTTTGGCTTGAATTGCTGCGGAATGAATAAATCGGCAGCGGTGTCTTTGTGTTGCGTCGCGTGTTCGACCGTAAGGTCCGAACGCGGGCCACCGCGCGAGAATTCTGTGCTACGAGGTTCCGGCTTTTTTTCTGATCGGCGTTCAGGGCTTCGGTTTCCGAACCCAAGCGTAAGGCGTAGGGTGCGAAATCTTTTGGCTGAACAATGCCGTCCCTCGGATAACCGCTTATTTTAACTGAGTTTTTGCCGATTTGGCCACTGGATTGGAGGCAGCGCGACGCCTTCGGTAGACGTTATTTCGCCATCCGCTCAGTGGCGTGCGCGACGAGATTGCTGGCGAGATCGCCGACTTGAGCGAGTTCGGCGGCCCATTGCCGCGCGCGCGCCTCGAATTCGCGCCGATGCGCCCAGAAGTCCGCCCAGTCCACCGTGCCAACGCCGTTCCACGCATGCCAGAAGCTTTGCGCCGCGCCGCGCGCGTCGGCGCAAAGCTGCTGCATGTAATGGCCGAGCGCCGCGTCGAGTTTGGGCAGATGGGCGTCGTCGGATTGCGGATAGATGTGCCATACGAACGGCTTTTGCGCCCATTGCGCGCGCACGAACGAGTCTTCGCCGCGCACGAAGTTGATGTCGGCGGCCCATAAAAGCTCGTCGAAGCGCGGTTGTTCGACGAAGCCGAGCGCGTGTGCTTCGAGCGCGCCCGCCCGCGCCGATGCGCCCGCCGCAAAGCCCGTCAGTCCAAAAAAACGCGCAAGCGCGCCGGAGATGCGGCCCTCGGGCACGAGCAAGGTGACGGGCGCGTCGCCGTCGCGCCATTGAGCGAGGAGGGTATCGACGGCGGGATTTTCGTAGGCGAAGAGCGAGACGACCGTCCGATCGGGCGCGGGCTTTTCGATGCCCACGCGCTCGCGCCACCAGGCGGACGCGTCGAAACGCTGGCGCGCTTGGTCCAGATCGCGTTCCTTGATGACGCCGCCGGTTCCCGCGCCGAGTCCGGGAAAGAAGAAGCTCTTGTCGAGCGGATAGCGCGGATGAGGCGACGGCCGCATATGAAAGTCCGCGACCCAGTCTTCGCCGCTCAGGTATTCGAGGTTGATCCACACGGGTTTGCGCGCGCGACGCGCCATCGCGGCGATATACGCGTGCGGGATTTCGCAGGCGAATGCCTCGATCACGACATCGGCGATCTGAAGCGTATCGCCCGCGTGCGCCGGATCGCGCCAGTGTTCGACGACGACGCCCGCCGCCTCCTGCCGCGCGAGCGCGACATCGATTTCCGGGCACAGTGCGTGGAAAACCTTGAGATCATCGACCAGCAGCCGCACACGCCAGCCGTGCTCGCGGCGCAACTGGCGCGCGAGCCGCCAGCACACGCCGACGTCGCCGAAATTGTCGACGACCGCGCAGAAGATGTCGCAAGCGAGCTGGCTGTGGGGCTCGTGGCCGGCTTGCTGCCGATGATGTGTCGTTGACATGGGCGTCGAAGGCGGCCGGCGGGACGGCGGCGTAATGTTCTAAACTGGCGATTCTAAGATACCGGTCGCGCCCGGACGTAAAGCGTCCTCGCGCCGTGCCAATGCCTTCCTCGCGCTCCACGCTTACTCGCTGCATGACTGACAACGACGCTCCCGCACCGGATTTCGACCCGAAGAAAACGCTCAGGCAATTGCCGAATCTGCCGGGCGTCTACCGCTATTACGATGGCGACGGCAAGGTGCTCTACGTCGGCAAGGCGCGCAATCTGAAGAAGCGCGTGTCGAGCTACTTCACGAAGACGCTGCACTCGCCGCGCATCGCGATGATGGTGACGCGCATCCGCAAGATCGAGACGACCGTGACGCGCTCGGAAGCGGAAGCGTTGCTGCTCGAAAACAATCTGATCAAGGCGCTGGCGCCGCGCTACAACATTCTCTTTCGCGACGACAAGTCCTATCCGTTCCTCAAGCTGACCGGGCACAAGTTTCCGCGCATGGCGTACTACCGCGGCTCGGTTGACAAGAAGAACCAGTACTTCGGGCCGTTCCCGAGCGCTTGGGCCGTGCGCGAGAGTATCCAGATTCTGCAGCGCGTCTTCCAGCTGCGCACGTGCGAAGACTCGGTGTTCAGCAATCGCACGCGGCCGTGCCTGTTGCATCAGATCGGGCGCTGCACGGCACCGTGCACGGGACTCATCAACGAAGAGGACTACGCGCGCGATGTATCGAACGCGTCGCGTTTTTTGCTCGGCCGGCAGGGCGAAGTGATGAAGGAACTCGAGCAGAAGATGCACGCCTTCGCCGCCGATCTGCGCTTCGAGCAGGCGGCGGCCGTGCGCAATCAGATGAGTTCGCTGTCGACGGTGCTGCATCAGCAGGCGATCGAAGTCGGTGGCGAGAGCGACGTCGATATCCTCGCGGTCGTGGCGCTCGGCGGGAAGGTGTGCGTGAATCTGGCGATGGTGCGCGGCGGCCGGCATCTCGGCGACAAGGCGTATTTTCCGGCGCATGTCGAAAGCGCGATCGCGCTGGGCGATGAGGATGCGCTTGGGGATGACCTGGAAGAGCAGGCGCCGGACGCGGTCGGAGCGACGGAAGCATTGAGCGAATCGGGTGCCGCTCGTGCGAGTGTCGCGGTGCTTGCGGGTGTCGCCGGAGCGGACGATGCAATGGACGGCGGCGGTGCGCTCGAAGCCAACGACGCGCGCACAGCCGACAACATGACGCCCGCCGCCGATGCAACCCAGGCCAACGACGAAACGCAAGCCAACGACGCAATCGATGCCAACGAAGAGCTCGACTCGGAAGACGCCATCGAAGCCACCGCAACATCCCGCGAAGGCGCCCTCGAAGCCGAAGTGCTCGAAGCGTTCATGGCACAGCACTACATCGGCAATCGCATCCCGCCGGTGCTGGTCGTGAGCCACGCGCCCGCGAGCCGCGAGCTCATCGATCTGCTCAACGAACAGGCGGGACACAAAGTCACGCTACTGCGTCAGCCGCAAGGCCAGAAACGCGTGTGGCTCTCCATGGCCGAGCAAAACGCGAAGCTCGCGCTCGCGCGTCTGCTATCGGAACAAGGCTCGCAGCAAGCGCGCACGCGCTCGCTCGCCGAGACGCTCAGCCTCGACATGGAAGACCTGGCGCAACTGCGCATCGAGTGCTTCGACATCAGTCACACCATGGGCGAGGCGACGCAGGCATCGTGCGTGGTGTATCACCATCACAAGATGCAGTCGGGCGAGTATCGGCGCTACAACATCACCGGCATCACGCCCGGCGACGATTACGCCGCCATGCGTCAAGTGCTCACGCGCCGCTACGAGAAAATGGTCGCGCTTGCCGCCGCCAACGCCAGCGACGAAGCCGCGACGTTGCAAACCGAAGACGCCGCCGATCCCAACGTCACGCCGGATGCCGCATCGCCCGTATCCGCTGGCGGGACGCTGCCGAATATCGTGCTGATCGATGGCGGCAAGGGACAAGTCGAGATCGCGCGCCAGGTGTTTTCGGAGCTCGGGCTCGATCATGGCATGCTGGTGGGTGTCGCGAAGGGCGAAGGGCGCAAGGTCGGGCTCGAAACGCTGATCTTCGCCGATGGCCGTTCCGCGCTCGAACTCGGCAAGGAAAGCGCCGCGCTGATGCTCGTCGCGCAGATTCGCGACGAAGCGCATCGCTTCGCGATCACCGGCATGCGCGCCAAGCGCGCCAAGACGCGGCAAACGTCGCGCCTGGAAGAACTCGAAGGCGTCGGCGCGAAACGGCGTCAGCGGCTCTTGTCGCGTTTCGGCGGTTTGCGCGGCGTGCAGGCGGCGAGCGTGGAAGATCTGGCGAGCGTCGAAGGCATTTCGCTGGCACTCGCGCAGCAGATTTATCGACAGTTGCATTGAGCCGGACGCATGGCGCGGCGCGGCTCGCAATGGCCGCGCCGCGTGGCCCGCCGCCTTGTGAGCGACGGGTCGACGCGGCACAATGGCACCTCCCTTTCATGTGGCTCTCGCTCTCGTCCATGCCGTTCAACTTACCGATTTTCCTGACGTGGCTGCGAATCGTGCTGATTCCGCTCGTCGTGGGCGTGTTCTATTTGCCGGACATGATGTTGAGCCTCGAGCATCGCAATCTGCTCGCCATGGTCATCTTCGTTCTGGCCGCGCTCACCGACTGGTTCGACGGCTTTCTTGCGCGCAAGCTTAATCAGACGTCCGCGTTCGGCGCGTTTCTCGACCCGGTCGCGGACAAACTCATGGTGACGGCCGCTTTGCTCGTGCTCGTGCAGCTCATGCGCTTGAACGCGGTGATCGCGCTCGTGATCGTCGGGCGGGAGATCACGATCTCGGCGCTGCGCGAATGGATGGCGCAGATCGGCGCATCGAAGAGCGTCGCGGTGAATTCGCTGGGGAAGTTCAAGACCGTATGTCAGATGGTCGCCATTCCTATGCTGCTGTTCTATGGGCAGTTGCGCATCCCCGGCGTGCAATGGGTGATCGATACGCGCGTGTGGGGCTTGTGGCTCATCGATGTCGCCGCGTTCCTCACCGTTTGGTCGATGCTGTACTACATGAAACTCGCGTGGCCGCAGATTCGTGAGCGGGGCGGCATGCTGTGAGTTGAGCCGTCCTTGGAGCCGTTCCTCAGTTTGCTAAAAATTGCGTCGAAACACGAAAAGGGCGCGCAAAAACAGTTGACACCTTTTCTTCGCTTCTACATAATCTCGTTTCTGTCGAACACGCAGCGCCAGCAGCAAGGAAGTAAAGAGCTAAAGGCACCGCGAAGACGGCAGAAAGCATCAGCAACGCGGGAGTAGCTCAGTTGGTAGAGCGCAACCTTGCCAAGGTTGAGGTCGCGAGTTCGAGCCTCGTCTCCCGCTCCAGATTCAAGTTTTCGAGGCATGCAGCGCAGCGGTATCAAGCGAAGCGGCAACGAAAGCAGCAGCAAGCAAGTGTAAGCAGTAACGCAGCACGGAAAAGATCAATGCGGGAGTAGCTCAGTTGGTAGAGCGCAACCTTGCCAAGGTTGAGGTCGCGAGTTCGAGCCTCGTCTCCCGCTCCAATCAAAGGGGAAGCAACGCTTCCCTTTTTGTTTGGTGGACTTGCCGGCGTTTCGGCCGGGACCACCACACCGCTTATGGCGCGATAGCAAAGCGGTTATGCAGCGGCCTGCAAAGCCGTTTAGACCGGTTCGACTCCGGTTCGCGCCTCCAAAAAAAAGCCCTGATTCGTCAGGGCTTTTTCTTTTTACAACGTCGGATCTTCGGCGCTTCTGCCGATTCTCGATTGCTGCAAGGAAGCTCCCGATACGCCGCGTGGCGCCGGCGCGGCATAATTGCGGCACTTTCCATTGGCGCAGCATCCGCCGCGCCGCATGCCAAATCCATGACCGACAGACTCTCCGACATTCAGTGGCGCTGGAAGCGCTTCGACGATCTCACGACGACCGAGGTCTACGACATGCTCGCGGCACGCAGCGCGGTCTTCGTCGTCGAGCAAAACTGCGTTTATGGCGATATTGACGGCTACGATGTCGATGCCTGGCATTTGCTCGCCTACGGCGAAGACGAGCAACTCGCAGGCTATCTACGTGTGTTGCTGCCAGGGTTCCCGAAAGAAAGCGAAACCGATGTCCGCATTGGCCGCGTGCTGACGACCGTCAAATTTCGCGGCTTCAAACTCGGTAACGCGATGCTCGAACGCGCGCTCGATCACATCATCGCGCAATGGCCGGATCAGCCGATCAGTCTGCACGCGCAAGCCCACCTGCAGAAGTTTTATGGCGCGTTCGGTTTCGTCGCGTCGTCGGGCGTACATGACGAAGACGGCATTCCGCACGTGTGGATGCGCCGACCCGGCTTCGGCGCATAACGCCTGCGGGCGCGTTCCTACGTACTCTTCCCGTGGATCACGCGTTCGAGATCGGCTGCAATGGCGTCGATGGAATCGCGGTCGGTGGCGAGCAGGCGCGCGTGACCATCGCGATCGAAGATGTACACGGCCGAGCTGTGCGTGACCTCGTAAGCGCCGCTCGGATCGCGCTTCTCCATCTGATACGCCACGCGGTACCGCTGCGCGATGGCTTCGATTTGCCGATCCGAGCCCGTCATGCCCACGGCGTGTTTGCCGTCGAAAGCGCGCACGTAAGTCCGCAGCAACGCGGGCGTGTCGCGCGCGGGATCAACCGAAACGAATACGATGCGCGTCTGGTCCGCGTCAGGCCCCACGCGCGCCAGAACCTGCATGAGACGCGCCATGGTTTCCGGGCACACATCCGGACAATGCGTATAGCCGAAATAGACGAGCGTCGCGCGGCCTTTCAACGATTGGCCCGACACATGCGCGCCGCTGTCATCGACGAGTGAAAAATCGAGATCGGGCAGATGGCCGGAAACATCGGTCAGATGCCACGGCTCGGCAGGACGTGAACAGGCAGCGAGCGCGGTGAGCAGAACAGATACAAGCAGGCGGCGGAAGGGTACGGGCATCGAAAGGTTGCTTTGGACTGTAACGGCTGTATCAAGCCCGCAAAATACACGCCTTTTCATCGGCGTGAGGCGCATGATTTAGCTTTAAGCACATTTTTGAGACAATTTGCCGCGCGCGCCTGCTCTTCCGTAAGCAAGACGCCATGCGATCGTCAATCCGCTCCTTTCCAGACGGAAAGCCTGCGGCAGTAACATGCGATACGCACGCGCCCATCACAGGCAAACCACAGGTCAACGATCGATGCAAATTCTTCCCGATTCCCTGTCTCTTGCCGAGACCGCTTTCTTCTTCGACTTCGACGGCACGCTGGTCGAACTCGCCTCCACGCCGGATGGCATTTTCGTGCCGCGTTCGGTGCCCGACATTCTCGCCGCCTTGCGACGCGCCACCAATAACGCGGTCGCGGTTGTGTCGGGGCGCGGTATCGACAACATCGATTCCTTCTTGCAGATGCCCGATCTGCCCGTCGCCGGCATGCACGGCGCCGAGCGGCGCGATTCGAATGGCGACGTGCAGCGCATTGGTTTCAACGACGAGCGGCTTTTGCGCATGGAGCACGCGCTCGAAGGCGTCGTCAGCGCGAATCCCGGCATGCTGCTCGAAATCAAGGGCGCCGCGCTCGCGCTGCATTATCGCAATGCGCCGGATCGCGAATTGGCCGCGCGTGCGGCCACCGAGCGGCTCGTCGCACAATACGCCGATGCCTACGTGCTTCAGCCCGGCAAGATGGTCTACGAGATCAAGCCGAAGGACGTCGACAAGGGCCGCGCGGTGCGCGCGTACATGAGCGAGCCGCCGTTCACGGGACGCAAGCCCGTCTTCATCGGCGACGATCTTACGGACGAGAAAGGCTTCGCGGTCGTCAACGAATTCGACGGTCTGTCGATCAAAGTCGGTCCCGGCGACACCGTGGCGCGCGCGCGAATCGAATCCGTCGAACTGCTGCTCGACTGGCTGCAAGTGATCGCGGGCACGGCGGGGAAGCACGCGTGAGCCGGCTGATCATCGTTTCGAACCGGGTGGCGCCGATCTCCGAAGGCGGCCCGGCCGCGGGTGGCCTTGCGGTCGGCGTCTACGACGCACTCAAGGAAACCGGCGGCATGTGGTTCGGCTGGAGCGGCGACGTGCTGAACGCGCCGCCCGAAAGCATCAAGCTGGAAGAGCACGGGCCGGTGACGTTCGCGACCATCGGACTTTCGCGGCAAGACTACGATCAGTACTATCGCGGGTTTTCCAACGCGACGTTGTGGCCGGCGTTTCACTATCGGCCGGATCTGATCGAGTTCGACCGCAACGAATACGAAGGCTATTGCCGCGTCAATCGCTGGCTGGCCACGCAACTCGCGCCGCTGCTCAAGCCCGACGACGTGATCTGGGTGCACGACTATCACCTCATTCCGTTTGCGCAGGCGTTGCGGGGGCAGGGCGTTCGAAATCGCATCGGGTTCTTTCTGCATATACCGTTTCCAGCGTCGCAGATTCTGTTGAGCGTGCCGCGTCATCGGAACCTGGTGGAAGCGTTGTGCGACTTCGATCTGCTGGGTTTCCAAACTGAGCCCGATCTGCGCGCGTTTTGCGATTACATCGAAACCGAGGCGGGCGGCACGCTCGCGAAAGATGGCGCGAAGCCGGTCGTGGTCAGCGCGTTTGGCAAGACGGCGCGCGCGGCGGCTTATCCGATTGGCGTCTATCCCGACGAAGTCGCGGCGCTCGCGAAAGACGGCGAGAGCGGCCGCGACGTGCAGATCGTCAAAGCGACGCTGCATCAGCGCAAGCTCGTGATGAGCGTGGATCGGCTGGATTATTCGAAGGGTCTGGTCGAGCGATTTCGGGCGTTCGAGCGCCTGATCGAGCATCGGCCGCAGCAGCGAAACAACGTTTCGTTTTTGCAGATCGCGCCGCCGACGCGCTCGGACGTCGATGCTTATCGCGACATTCGCCTGCAACTCGAAGCGGAGTCGGGGCGCATCAACGGGCGTTACGCCGAGCTGGACTGGACGCCCATTCGCTATATCCATCGGCAATACGAACGGCCGGTGCTCGCGGCGCTGTTCCGCGAGGCGCATGTCGGCCTCGTCACGCCATTGCGCGACGGCATGAATCTGGTGGCAAAGGAATATGTGTCGGCGCAAGACCCGGACGATCCCGGCGTGCTTGTGTTGTCGCAATTCGCTGGCGGTGCGCGTGAGCTGACTGCCGCGCTCATCGTGAATCCGCTCGATATCGACGATATGGCCGATTCACTCGCCACCGCGCTTGCAATGCCGCTCGACGAGCGCCGGGCGCGTTATACGGAGATGATGGCGCAACTGCGCGACAACAACGTTTCGGTGTGGCGGGATAACTTTTTGCGGGACTTGAAGGCGGGGTAGAGCGGCGAACGATCACGCCAAACCAACGCAGATGTAAAAAGCCGCGTTCTCTTCCGGGAAGCGCGACTTTTTAACGTCGTCGTCGAAACTTAGGCCGGCTGCTTATGCGGCGTGGCAACGATGGATGGCAGCTTGCCGTGCTGCTTCGACAGCAACTCGCGATACAACCCCGGCCGGTCGCGCAGTTCTTGCGGCGAGCCATCGTCGATCACCTTGCCGGCGCTCATCACGATGATGCGGTCGAAGTTCTGCAACGTCGACAAACGGTGCGCAATGGCAACCACCGTGCGGCCGACCATCAACCGGTCGAGCGCCTGCTGAATGGCTTCTTCCGATGAACTGTCGAGCGCGGACGTCGCCTCATCGAGCAAGAGAATTGGCGCGTTTTTAAGGATCGCGCGCGCGATCGCGATGCGTTGACGCTGACCGCCCGACAGCTTCACGCCGCGATCGCCGACGATGGTATCGAAGCCTTCTGGCATCGCTTCGATGAAGTCCGTGCAGCGGGCTTCGCGTGCGGCCGCCATGACTTCCTCACGCGTCGCTTCGGGCCGGCCATACGCAATGTTCTCGAACACCGTTCGATGGAACAGCGAAATATCCTGCGGCACGAGCGCAATCGAATGTCGCAGGCTGTCCTGCGTGATGCCGTTGATATCCTGGCCATCGACCTTGATGCTGCCCTTCTGCGTCTCGTAGAAGCGCTGCAGAAGCGCGAGTACGGTTGACTTGCCCGCGCCCGACTTGCCGATCAGACCGACTCGCTGGCCCGGTTCGATATGCAGATGGAAGTTGTCGAGAATCGGACGACGGCGCGGATACGCGAACGTGACGCCATCGAAATCGACGCGGCCGCCCTGTGGCACGAGTTCGGTGGCGTCGGAACGGTCGGGCATGCCATGCGGTTCGAGCAGCGTCTGCACGGCTTCGGCCAGACGCGCGACGTGCTGCGTGACATCCACGAGCGCCACGGCGAGGTCGCGCGTGCCGTGCAGGATCGTGAAACCGAGTGAGCTGACGAGCACGATATCGCCCGAGGTCGCCTGGCCTTTCGACCAAAGCCATAGTGCCCAGCCGAGCAGCCCGGCGGAGAGAATCGCCGTCACGACCGCGTGGAAGAGGCGCAGCTTTTCCAAGTACAAGAGGCTTTGCTGACGCGCGACCATCTCGGCCTTCACCGTCGAGCCGAAACGCTTTTGCTCGTTGAAGGTCATGCCGAACGCGCGCACGAGCGCCATGTTGCCGATCACGTCGACCAGTTCGCCATCCACCGAAGCGGCCTTCGACGCGAAGCTGTGATGCCGCGCCGAACCGCGCTTGGCCAGCCGATACAAAATGAACGCGAGGATCAGCGACGCGCCCATGAGGCAGCACGCCATCAACGGATTCACCGCGACGATCATGATGATCGCGCCCAGCACCGCGATGCACGGCGGCAGGACGTTCCAGGCCATCACGTTTTCGGAGGTGTAGATCGCGTTCGAGGTCGCCGTGATCCGGCTCGCGAGCATGCCGGGCTGTTTCTCGGAGAAGTAAGTCGGCGAATGGCCGCTCAAGTACGAGAACAAGTCCTTGCGCAGGTCGCCCGTCACGATCACGAACACGTGCGCGCCGACCCAGCCGCCGACCCGCCAAAGCAGGTTGTCGGCGGCGATCAGTCCCACCAGGATCATGAACGCGCCCCAGAGCGGACCGGGATGACCCCGGCCCTGACCGAGCACATCGATCAGATGTTTGATCGCGTACTGGGAAGCGAGCGCGCAGCCAACTGCGGCAAACACGCTGAAGAGGACGATGGCATGCGCTACCGGATGCCGGCGTATGTAACGCAGAAGGAACGCCAGCGGGCGATGTGCATAGCTCGCGAGCTTGGCGTTGTGTGCGTTACGTTGAGAGACGGTAAGTTGGTCCAATGGTCTTTTTTCGTCGTAGAGCGGTTGAGCGTGTGTTGCGCTTTCGGATTTCCGGGCGAAAAGCGTTTCGGCGACGCGGCGCCGTCTCCATTGCCTGAATTGTAGCCACTATCGCTCAAGCCTCAGGCGTCAATCGGGCGTTTAATGCTGGGCGGCAGTTTTGCCGCCTCGACATCGTCCGCAGTGGACCGAACCCTAGGCCGAGCGCCACCGCGATTCGAGCGCCTTGCGGCATCGGCGCGCATTGTAAGCACTTTGCGAAACTTTTTGCGATGGAGCAAGCGCTCAAATTAAGCTCGCCTGCCGCAGCCACGCTATACGGGCTCGATTTCAGACCGGTAGTACCGCCAAGCCAAAGCACGTGTCGCGCCAGCGTAGGTTGATGGGTGGTCGAAATAGACTTCGCAGCATCGAGAGCGTGGCGTCGCCCGTGCATCGTTCAAGCGCGTGGGTCCAATGTAGAACAGCCTTAATAAACAGGGGTTTGCAAAATGTTTCCCCCGTGTAACAAGGTAAATAAGTTGAAATGCCTGCCTGCGTGCTCTGTAAAAAGCTCCATAATTCGCTCCGGGTTTTCACTAAGTTTTTTTGACAGCTTTTTGTAGGATGTCGTCAACCTCGAAAGCCGTTACGCGTTTATTGCTGGTGTGCGGATTATTTTGAGACATGGAATCGCTTTTGCTTTGATGCGATCCGTTCGAAGGTCTCGCGCAAAACCCAAGTGACCGGCGACCACGCTTTTCTTTCTCGTGCATCAGCTTTGCAACGCGGTGAATCCACCGCAGCAGCTCCCGCCCGAGCCGAGCGATTCGCCCCTTGTCCACGACTGAAGTACTTAGCCTGATTTTTTATTTGGAGTTTCCGACATGCGAATCGCTCAAATCGCGCCCCTCCACGAGGCTGTTCCGCCGAAGCTCTACGGTGGCACGGAACGCGTGGTGTCTTATCTGACCGAGGCTCTCGTCGAGGCCGGACACGACGTCACGCTCTTCGCGAGCGGTGATTCGCAAACGTCCGCGAAGCTCGAAGCGTTCTGGCCGCAAGCGCTGCGTCTGGACCCGACCATTCGCGACACGATGGCGCCGCACATGCTGCTGCTCGAAGAAGTCCGCCGCCGCGCTGACGAATTCGACGTGCTGCATTTCCATATCGATTATTACCCGTTCTCGCTGTTCGCACGTCAGCCGGTGCCGTTCGTGACGACCATGCACGGTCGTCTCGATCTGCCGGAACTGCAGCCGATCTTCTCGACGTTCAACGACGTGCCGGTTGTCTCCATTTCCGACAATCAGCGTCAGCCGCTGCCGCAAGCAAACTGGCTGTCGACGGTGTATCACGGCCTGCCGGAAAATCTGCTCACGCCGATCCCGAACGTCAAGCCCGGCTACCTGGCGTTTCTTGGCCGCATCTCGCCGGAAAAGCGTGTGGACCGTGCAATCCGTATCGCACAGGCCGCCGGCATGAAGATCAAGATCGCCGCGAAGCTGGACAAGGCCGACCGCGCATACTACGAGGAAGAGATCAAGCCGCTCTTCGCGCTGCCGCATGTCGAATACATCGGTGAAATCAGCGAAGCGGAAAAGACCGAGTTCCTCGGCAACGCGCACGCGCTGCTGTTCCCGATCGACTGGCCGGAGCCCTTCGGTCTCGTCATGATCGAGGCCATGGCGTGTGGCACGCCGGTGATCGCGTTCAACCGCGGCTCGGTGCCGGAAGTGATCGAGAACGGTGTGTCGGGCTTCGTTGTCGAAGACGAACTCTCGGCGATCGCCGCAGTGAAGCGTCTCGACACGCTGTCGCGCGCGAAGGTGCGTGAGGCGTTCGAAACGCGCTTCTCGTCGAAGGTCATGGCCGCGCGCTATGTCGAAAACTACGAGGAACTGCTGCGTCAAAAGCGTCGCACGGTGCTGCGCGAAGTGAACGCAGGCTAAGTTTTCGCACGCTGTTTTCGTATCGAACAACGCCCCGCGCGCCGCAAGGCTCGCGGGGCGTTGTCGCAATGGCACACTTGAATGGCGCATCTGAGCGCTAAGCCGCTTTCGTCCGCGAAACCTCTGAGGAAAATCGTAATCTCCCTATAATGTCCGGGCTTCGTCAAGTGCGAAGCGAAATTGCCGTTAGCGTGGATAGTGCGCGACGGCGTGCATCGAATGAAAGACAGGAGCGCAACTTTTGGCGATACCCAAGCAAATCAGCGCGAGCCCGGCGCCCGGCGCCGGCACGGTATTCGCGCTGCGGGCCATCGGACTCATACTCGCGGCGCGCTGGGCGTTGTCGATGTCGCAAATGGGCTATCTGTCCTCGCTGCGCGCCATGACATCGTCGCCGTGGGCGTGTCTGAATCTCGTGCTGATCTTTTTGCTGATCGCGGTGCCGGGTGCGAAGGCGCGCATCGAGCGGCCGCTGCATCCGTTGCCACAATGGCTGCGGCAGGCGCTGCGCTTCCTTGCGCTCCTCGCGTTTGCCTTCGCGATGTTCTCCGTGGGCGCGTTCGTCTGGGCTTCGGGCTGGCGCCGTTTCGTACACACGCTCGCCGAGACCAACGGCTGGCTAGCGGTCGGCCCGGCGCTCTACGCAGTCGTGATGTGGATATGCCGTCCGCGTGCGCTCTGGCGTACCAATATCGCGGCGCGGCGCTTTGCCATCGGCCGCTTTGCAATCTCGCTCGATCCCGTCACGCGCACCGCGATGGTCTGGGCGGAAAGCCGCAAGCTCGGTCAGTACGATGCGCGGGAGTTGTCGGTGAAGTGGCCCGCGCCCGTCGCCGACGAAGCCGCGCAAATCTCGATTCTTGCGCCATCGACGGAACCGGCCGCGCCGGCATCGACGATCCATCGCAATGGCACACTCAGGAAGAGTTGGTTCGCGCGCCGTCCGAAGGTCGAGCTGTTGTGGGATTCGCCGGCAGCGGCAGGGCACAATCGCAAGACGGTATTTCGCGCGCCGTTGGCGAGCGTCGGCGACCGCAACGCGGCGCGCGCACTCGACACGACCTTGCGGCAAGTCTGACGAGGTCGCCGGCAACGCAGAATTTGCTTCTCGTTTTCGATGGAGGAAAGGATGCTGATACGCTGGTTGCTCGCTGCGCTTCACTTGCTTGGTTTCGGTTTCGCCTTGGGCGCCGTGCTCGCGCGTGCGCGCGCCTTGCGGCGGCTCGATGTCGCGCAGTCGGTGCAGGCGAACGATGTGCGTCTGCGCGATGTGTTCCGCTCCGATTCCGTGTGGGGCATCACTGCAATCGTGCTGATCGTCACCGGGCTGATGCGCGCGTTTGGCGGCTTCGAGAAAGGCGGCTCGTACTATTTGCACGAGCCGCTTTTTCATCTGAAGATGACCGCGCTCGTGCTGATCTTGCTGATCGAAGTTTCACCGATGCTCGCGTTGATACGCTGGCGCGTGACGCTCGCGCAGGGCGGACCGATCGATCTCACGCGCGCCCGGCGCTTTGCGTGGATGAGCGATCTGGAAGCGGCGCTGGTGATCGTGATGGTGATTGCCGCAAGCGGAATGGCGCGCGGCGTGTGGGCGTCTTAGCTTCGGCTGGCGAAGCGCGTGGACGAAAAAAAACGGCGCCCGAAGGCGCCGTTTTTTATGGCATTCAGTTCAGACTTCAACTGCTTGCCTCTGTCGTGGTGGGTAGTACTGGGATCGAACCAGTGACCCCTGCCGTGTGAAGGCAGTGCTCTACCGCTGAGCTAACCACCCGAAGAGATTGAGATTATGTCAGGACGTTCTCGATTCGTAAAGCTCTTCTTTGAACAAATTCGAAAAAATCAGGCGGCGAGCGTATCGCTTTCCGCGGGCGCGGGTTCCGTGCGCCACACGCTCGTGCCTTTGATCGCTCGGTCGAGGTCGGAGAGCACGGCTTCATGCGCCGCGAGCTCGTCCGCGCTTGCCGCGATGACCGTGAGATCGAGGTCGTCGAGCGCGATACGCGGCGTGCCTGTCGTGCCTTGCGCGGGCTGATCGCCGAGCATGTCGATGACGAGGCTTTCCTGACCGCGCGTCATCGCCAAATAGACTTCGGCGAGCAGCTCGGAGTCGAGCAATGCGCCATGCAGCGTGCGGTGCGCGTTGCTGATGCCGAAGCGGTCGCAGAGCGCATCGAGCGAGTTCCGTTTGCCGGGGAACATCTGCTTGGCTTGCGCGAGCGAGTCGATCACGCCGGCGCACATCGTCGACACTTTTGGCAAGCCGAGTAGCGCGAACTCCATGTCGAGAAAGCCGACGTCGAACGGCGCGTTATGAATGATCAACTCCGCGCCGCTGATGAAGTCGCGCAACTGCGCGGCAATCTCAGTGAACTTCGGTTTGTCGCGCAGGAACTCCGTCGTCAGGCCGTGCACCGCGAGCGCGCCCGGGTCGCTGTCACGTTCGGGGTTCACGTACAAATGCAGGTTGTTACCGGTAAGCCTGCGATTGACCAGTTCGACGCAGCCGATTTCGATGATCCGGTCGCCCGTGCGAGCGTTCAGGCCGGTGGTTTCGGTGTCCAGTATCAGTTGGCGCATGAGATGTGTGTCGTTGGTTCGTGCATGTTTCAGCTATCGGCGAGCGAGCTCACGCCGCGATTGGCGAGCGCATCGGCGCGTTCGTTTTCGGGATGCCCGGCGTGCCCCTTGACCCAGCGCCATTCAATCTGATGTTGCGCGACGAGGGCATCCAGCCGCTTCCACAAATCGGCGTTCTTGACGGGCGTCTTCGCCGCCGTCATCCAGTTCTTCTTCTTCCAGCCGTGAATCCATTCGCTGATGCCTTTCTGCACGTATTGCGAGTCGGTATGGATCACGGCCTGACAGGGCCGCTTCAAGGCTTCGAGCGCGGCGATCACCGCCATCAGTTCCATGCGGTTGTTGGTGGTCGCGGCTTCGCCGCCGAACAGTTCCTTTTCGAGCGAGCCGAAGCGGAGCAGGGCGCCCCAGCCGCCGGGGCCCGGATTGCCCTTGCACGCGCCGTCCGTGTAAATGTCGATGATTTTGTTCGATGCGTTCGTCGATGCGGATTCGTCAGTCATCAATGCTCGTTGCGAGTGTGCGGTGCGGCGACTGGTGCAAGGCCAGGCGCGAGCGCGGGTTTCTTCAATTTGCGCGGGCCGATGAGCCGCATGCCGCGCACGCGCTTCACCGCCGTGATCATGTACGCCGCGCCGAAGATGGGCCACCAGCGGTCGCCGGCGGGTTCCATGAATTGATAGCGTTGCAGCCACTTGTCCGTGACGAGCGGGGGACGATAGCAGCCGAAGCGTCCGCGTTCAAGGTCGAATCCAAGCAATTTGATCCAGTCCTTGATGCGCGTGAACGCGATCATCTCGTGCGCCGCCGGCACGAACGGCCGTCTCGTGACCTTGCCGAACGACTGGCGCGCGCCCCACAGACTCAAGGAGTTGAAGCCAAGGATGATGAGCTGGCCTTCAGGCACGAGCACGCGCTCGGCTTCACGCAGAAGCCTGTGCGGATCGCGCGAAAATTCGAGCGTATGCGGCAGCACGAGCAAATCGACGCTCTGCGCTTCGAAAGGCAAGTCGAGCAAATCGCACCAGACCGTGGCGCGGCCTTCTGGCGCGCTCGCGGCAGGCAACGGACTCACGCTGCGCGAGGCCGCTTGCGGCATCGTGTAGGGCGCGCTCGCGCCGCTTTCCGCGTCGAGCACGAGCCCGCGGCCGGTCATGCGATTTTCGCGCAGCGCGTCGAGTTGCGGCATGCCAAGCTGAAGCGCGTGATAGCCGAAGATGTCGGATACCACGCGATCGAGCTGCGCTTGTTCCCACTCGAGCACATAGCGTCCGGGTGCGGAGCTTGTCCAGGCGGGCCAGTCTATAATCACTCGGTCTGACATGTTCGGGTTGCCGCTAGATGATCGCTATGGATTCGCATGCTAAGGGTTCGCTCGAATACGTTCCGGTTCCGGCGTTCGAGGACAACTACATCTGGCTCGTGTCGGACTCGCGCGACGCGGTCGTGATCGATCCGGGCGACGCCGCGCCCGTCGAGGCGTATCTCGCCGAACGCGGTTGGCGGCTGACCGCTATTTTACTCACGCACCATCATCAAGACCACGTCGGCGGCGTCAAAGCACTGCTCGATAGCCGAACGGCAGAGGGTGGCGTGCCGGTCTACGGACCGGCCGGCGAGCGCATCGAGCATTTGACTGCGCGCCTATCCGAAGGCGATATCGTGCGCGTGGACCAGCCTGCCCTGGAGTTTCGCGTCCTCGATGTACCTGGCCATACGGCCGGTCACATCGCGTACTTTCAGGCACATGACCCGCGTGGCACACCGCATCTCTTTTGCGGCGACACGCTTTTTGCAAGCGGCTGTGGCCGGCTTTTCGAGGGCACGCCACAGCAGATGCTCGCCTCGCTCGATTCGCTCGCCTCGCTGCCTGACGATACGCTAGTGCACTGCGCCCACGAATACACGCTTTCGAACATCCGCTTTGCGCGCGCATGCGAACCGGATAACGCGGCGCTTGCCCGCTGGAACGACGACGCCATCGCGTTGCGAGCGGCCGGCAAGCCCACGCTGCCGACGACTATCGGCCACGAGAAGTGCGTCAACCCCTTTCTGCGCGTGGACGACAAGGCCATTCAGGCAACACTTTCCACTCAGTTCGGACAGCCGATTTCCGACCGCCTCGACGCGTTTCGCGTGATGCGCGGCTGGAAGGATAAGTTCCGCTGACGTCTCATAATTAGGGCGAACTTAATCCGAAACTTTGGAAACGCCGATAGATGCAGGATTTTGCAGGGGAATTACGTGCATTCTTATTGACGTTGCAAGTGCGGTTCCGTACCATCGGCTTCAAATTTCCAAGCGTCTTCTTTGGAAGCCGGAACGTTCATGCGACTAACACTTAGTGCGCTATCCGTCCTGACACTGGCCGCGTGTGCCAGTCAAGGTCCGACAGCGCTCACCTCCAATACCACAGCAACACCCACCGAAGCCTCGCAGCAAAAGGTCGCGGACACCATTCGCCGCACTGCCGCAGCCAAGGAAACCATTGACGTCGACAAGACGCCTGTCACTTCGCTCGTCGGGTCGTCGGACCTGTGGAACCGCATTCGCGCGGGCTTCCAGATTCCGGATCTCCAAACCGACCTGGTCGACATGCAGGTCAACTGGTACGCGCAGCGCCCAGAGTATGTGGAGCGCATGACTGCGCGCTCGCAGAAGTACCTGTATCACATCGTCGAAGAACTCGAAGCACGTCATATGCCGACGGAACTGGCGCTTCTGCCGTTCATCGAGTCGGCGTATAACCCGCAGGCGCTGTCGGTCGCGAAGGCCGCTGGCATGTGGCAGTTCGTGCCGGGCACTGGCCGCGACTACAACCTCAAGCAAAACATGTGGCAGGACGAGCGCCGTGACGTGCTGGCATCGACCAGCGCCGCGCTCGACTATCTCTCGCGTCTGCATGACATGTTCGGCGACTGGCATCTCGCGCTCGCCGCATACAACTGGGGTGAGGGCAATGTGCAGCGCGCCATCGCGCGCAACGAAGCCGCAGGTTTACCGACGGACTACGAAAGCCTGCGCATGCCCAACGAGACGCGCAATTACGTGCCGAAGCTGCAGGCGGTCAAGAATATCGTCAGCAACCCGCAGCAATATGGCCTTGCGCTGCCCGACATTCCGAATCACCCGTATTTCGTGACGGTCACGACCGCGCGCGACATCGACGTGACCATGGCCGCGAAGTTGGCCAGCATGAGTGTCGAGGAATTCCGCTCGCTGAATCCGTCGTTCTCGAAGCCGGTCATTCTCGGCGCGACCAATCCGCAGATCTTGCTGCCGTTCGACAACGCAGCGACGTTCCAGCGCAATCTGAGTTCGTACACGGGCGCGCTGTCGTCCTGGACGACCTACACGGTGTCCGAGCGTGCGCGTCCGGCCGCTATTGCCGAGAAGATCGGCGTGGATGCGGACACGCTCATGTCGGTGAACCATATTCCGGCTGGCATGCGTCTGAAGCCGGGCTCGACCATCGTCGTGCCGCGTAATGACGACGACGACGAGGACATCAGCGCCGATGTCGCCTCGAACGCCATGCTGGCCGTCGAACGCGACGTGCCCGACACGCGCAAGATGGCCATCCGCGTGCGCCGCAAACAGTCCATCGAGACGCTGGCGGATCGCTACAACGTGTCGGTCGGGCAGATCAGGGCCTGGAACCGCACGCATCGCGAAGTCTTCATGCCGGGGCAAGTCGTTGTTCTGCATGTGCCGTATGGCAAGGCAGTGCCGGCCGAGCCGGGTCCGGTTCGTCTGGAAACCGTTTCGGCGTCGAGCCGTTCGTCGGGCGGCGTGACGAAGATCGGTACGCGCGCTCCGGTTGCCAAGAGCGCATCGGCGAAGGCCACGACGCATTCGGCGACGAAATACACGAAGGTTTCGAGTTCCAGCAAGTCCTACGCAGCGAAGCCGGCCGTCGCCAAAACAGCCACACCCGCCAAACGGGCTACCACGAAGAAGACCACGAAACACTAAACATCGCGCTTCTCGGTTTATTCCACGCCGTCACCAAGGTGACGGCGTTTTCTTTTGGTGCGCCAGTTAAACTGGCATTTCAAAAAAACAATGAAGCGCTCGTATCGCATGTCGTCCTCAGTTCGTCTTCGCGTCTTTTTCCTGTTCGCCGCCGGCTATTTCGTCTCGTACTTGTTCCGGGGCGTGAATCTCGGCTTCGCGCCGCTGATCACGCACGACCTCGGTTTGTCGGCGGCAGACCTGGGTCTGCTGACTTCGCTTTACTTCATAGGCTTTGCGCTCGCGCAGATTCCGGTCGGCGTGCTGCTCGATCACTTCGGGCCGCGCACGGTGACGGCCGGCATGCTGGTTTTCGCGGCGGTTGGAATCTGGGTTTTCGGGGCGTCGCAAGGATTGGCCGGGCTGATGGTGGGGCGGCTTTTGATCGGCGTCGGTGTTTCGGTCTGTCTGAGCGCAGCGTTCAAGGCGTCGGCGCAGCATTTCCCTGTCGCGCGACTGCCGCTCGTCAATGGCTTCACGATGGCCATTGGCGGTCTCGGCGGCGTCGCGGTCGGCTCGCCGCTCGCATCGCTTCTGCAGGTTGCCAACTGGCGGCAAGTTTGCGTCGGACTCGGCGTGTTCACGCTGATCGTGTCCGCAGCCATTCTGCTGTTTGCACCGCGCAAGAGCGACGCGCGCCATCAGGCCGACATCGTCACACAGTTCAAAGGCACCTGGCACATCTTGAAGAGCGGCGCGTTCTGGAAGATCGCGTCGTTTTCCGTCGTCACGCAGGGCGTGTTTTACGCGATGCAATCCCTGTGGATCAAGCCCTATCTCCTCGACGTGATGGACCTCACGCCTGCCCACGCCTCCGCGCTCGTCTCGGTGCTCGGCCTCGCGATGATGTTCGGCAGCGTCGGCTTCGGCGCGGCGGCGCGCGGTATCGAGCGGCGCGGCATATCGGTCTATGCGTTCTGCGGCGGCGGCATGGTGCTGTTCGTCATCACGCAAATTCTCATGGTGCTGCGCGCGCCGTTGCCGCCGGCGGTGCTGCTCGCGGCGTATGGCATTTTCGGCGGCACGGGCATTCTGAGTTACGCGATCATGGCGGAATACTTCCCGTCGCACATAATTGGCCGCACCAATACGACTCTCACGCTCGTCATTTTCTTGCTCATCTTTGGTTTTCAGGTCGGGGTCGGCGCCGCGCTGTCGTTTTGGCCGTCCGTGGGCGGGCGTTATCCCGTGTCGGCGCATCTCACCGTATGGATTTCGCTCATCGCGCTGCAGGTGGCAAGCGCCGTCTGGTATGTGTGGCCGAGCGCCACGCTCGATAAGGGCAAGCAGGCCGTGCACTGAAGTCGGGCGCGCCGCGTCGTGCGAAAGGCGCGTGGAACAAGCAGACCATTCCCAAATTTGGCTAAAAGACCGCATTCAAGCTATAATTCGAAGGTTTGAGCATATCAACCCGCACCCTAGCGCCTACCCCCATTCACCGTCGTTCGCTGCGCCTTGCAGTGCGCGCCGCACGCCGCCGATCGCCTGCTTCGTTATCCCGTTGGGTCCACCCAGCGCGTTGATCCAAGCCGCGACGCGCGCCTGACGAGCCGCCGCTGACAAAAGCGCAAAGGATATCCCCGTTCATCGCAATGAACGCCGGGAACCAAGCCTGAATTTCGGACAGACAGGTCGGTAACAGGGTGTCCCCCAAGGAGCCTTCCGTGTTGCCGTCATTCTCCCCAGCACTACTCGCACTTGCCGACGGCACGGTCTTTCGTGGTCAATCGATCGGTGCAACCGGTTCGACGATCGGCGAAGTCGTATTCAACACCGCCATCACCGGTTATCAGGAAATCCTGACCGATCCGAGCTACGCCCGCCAGATCGTCACGCTGACCTATCCGCACATCGGCAACGTCGGCGTGAACGCCGAAGATGTCGAAGCCACGAAAGTCCATGCCGCCGGTCTCATCATTCGCGACCTGCCGGTGCTCGCATCCAACTTCCGTTCCGAGCAGTCGCTTTCCGACTATTTGAAGGCCCAAGGCGTCGTCGCGATTTCAGACATCGACACGCGCAAGCTCACGCGAATTCTGCGCGACAAAGGTGCGCAGAACGGCTGCATTCTCGCGGGCAGCGACGACGAAGCAAAGGCGCTCGAACTCGCGCGCTCGTTTCCCGGCCTCGCGGGCATGGATCTGGCAAAAGTCGTGTCGACCGACAAGTCCTATGACTGGACGCAGACCGAATGGCGACTCGGCAGCGGCTACGGCACGCAGGAAGCCCCGAAGTTTCGCGTCGTCGCGTTCGATTACGGCGTGAAGTACAACATTCTGCGCATGCTCGCCGAGCGCGGTTGCCAGGTCACCGTGCTGCCGGCCCAAGCGAGCGCGGCTGACGCACTCGCGCTCAATCCGGATGGCGTCTTCCTCTCGAACGGCCCCGGCGACCCGGAACCGTGCGACTACGCCATCGCGGCCACGCGTGAATTCATCGCGCGCGGCATTCCGACCTTCGGCATCTGTCTAGGACACCAGATCATGGGCCTCGCGGTCGGCGCGAAAACCATGAAGATGAAGACCGGCCACCACGGCGCGAATCATCCGGTGAAAGACCTGGAAGACGGCCGCGTGGTCATCACGTCGCAGAACCACGGTTTCGCGGTCGATGCCGACACGCTGCCCGCCAACGCAAAGGTCACGCACGTATCGCTTTTCGACGGCACGCTGCAGGGCTTCGCGCTCACCGACAAGCCCGCGTTCTGCTTCCAGGGTCATCCAGAAGCGTCGCCCGGCCCGCACGACATTGCATATCTGTTCGACCGCTTCATCAAGCTGATGGAGACGCAGAAGGTCACTGCCTGACAGTCGAGAGCACAGAACGGAACACCGCAACACAAAACATCGAGAGCAGTTATGCCGAAGCGCACAGACATCAAGAGCATCCTCATCATCGGCGCGGGTCCGATCATCATCGGCCAGGCGTGCGAGTTCGATTATTCGGGCGCGCAGGCTTGCAAGGCGTTGCGTGAGGAAGGCTACAAGGTCATCCTCGTCAACAGCAATCCCGCGACGATCATGACCGACCCGAACACGGCCGACGTCACTTACATCGAGCCGATCTCGTGGGAAGTGGTCGAGCGCATCATCGCGAAGGAGCGGCCGGACGCGATCTTGCCGACCATGGGCGGACAGACCGCGCTCAATTGCGCGCTCGATCTGTTCCATCACGGCGTGCTGGAAAAGTACGACGTCGAGCTGATCGGCGCATCGCCGGAAGCCATCGACAAGGCCGAAGACCGCCAGAAGTTCAAGGACGCGATGACCAAGATCGGTCTCGGTTCAGCCAAGTCTGGAATTGCGCATTCCATGGAAGAAGCGCTGACCGTGCAGGCGCAAATCGCCGAGGCCACCGGCAGCGGCGGCTATCCGACCGTGATTCGCCCGTCGTTCACGCTGGGCGGTTCGGGCGGCGGCATCGCGTATAACAAGGAAGAGTTCGAGGAAATTTGCCGGCGCGGTCTCGATCTTTCGCCGACGCGCGAACTGCTGATAGAAGAATCGCTTCTCGGCTGGAAAGAGTACGAGATGGAAGTTGTCCGCGACAAGAAGGACAACTGCATCATCGTGTGTTCGATCGAAAACCTCGATCCCATGGGCGTGCATACCGGCGACTCGATCACCGTCGCGCCCGCGCAGACGCTGACCGACAAGGAGTATCAGGTTCTGCGTAACGCGTCGCTTGCCGTGTTGCGCGAAATCGGCGTCGACACAGGCGGCTCGAACGTGCAGTTCGCGATCAACCCCGACGACGGCCGCATGGTCGTGATCGAGATGAACCCGCGCGTGTCGCGCTCGTCCGCGCTGGCATCGAAGGCAACGGGCTTTCCTATCGCCAAGGTCGCGGCCAAACTCGCGTGCGGCTATACGCTCGACGAGTTGAAGAACGAGATCACAGGCGGTCAGACGCCGGCGTCGTTCGAGCCGACCATCGACTATGTCGTGACGAAGGTGCCGCGTTTCGCGTTCGAGAAATTCCGCGAAGCCGACTCGCGCCTGACCACGCAGATGAAGTCCGTCGGCGAAGTCATGGCAATGGGCCGCACGTTTCAGGAATCGTTCCAGAAGGCGCTGCGCGGTCTCGAAGTGGGCGTCGACGGTCTGGACGAAAAGACCACGAGCCGCGACGAAGCCATCCGCGAAATCGGCGAGCCGGGACCGGACCGTATCTGGTATCTCGGCGACGCGTTCCGCCTTGGTCTGACGGCTCGGGAAATCTTCGAGGAAACGTCGATCGACCCGTGGTTCCTCGCGCAGATCGAGCAGATCATCTTGAAGGAGAAGGCGCTCGAAGGCCGCACGATCGAAAGCCTCAGCAAGGACGAATTGCTGTATCTGAAGAAGAGCGGTTTTTCCGACCGGCGTCTCGCGAAGCTCACCGGTTCGAAGCAGGAAGACGTGCGCCGCCGTCGTCACGAGTTGAAGGTGCGGCCGGTTTATAAGCGCGTCGATACTTGCGCGGCCGAGTTCGCGACCAAGACGGCGTACATGTATTCGACCTACGAGGACGAGTGCGAAGCGAATCCGACCGACAAGAAGAAGATCATGGTTCTCGGCGGCGGCCCGAACCGGATCGGGCAGGGCATCGAATTCGACTATTGCTGCGTGCACGCCGCGCTCGCCATGCGCGAAGATGGTTACGAAACCATCATGGTCAACTGCAATCCTGAAACGGTTTCGACCGACTACGACACGTCGGATCGTCTGTACTTCGAATCGCTGACGCTTGAAGACGTGCTCGAAATCGTCGAGCTGGAAAAGCCGGTCGGCGTGATCGTGCAATATGGCGGCCAGACGCCGCTCAAACTCGCGCTCGACCTCGAAGCGAACGGCGTGCCGATCATCGGTACGTCGCCGGACATGATCGATGCCGCCGAGGATCGCGAGCGGTTCCAGCAATTGCTGAAAGATCTGAATCTGCGCCAGCCGCCGAATCGCACCGCGCGCGCCGAAGACGAAGCACTCAGGCTCGCGGAAGAAATCGGTTACCCGCTGGTCGTGCGTCCGTCTTATGTGCTGGGTGGCCGCGCAATGGAAATCGTCCACGAGCCGCGCGATCTCGAACGCTACATGCGCGAGGCCGTGAAGGTATCGAACGACTCGCCGGTGTTGCTCGACCGCTTCCTGAACGACGCGATCGAATGCGATGTGGACTGTATCTCCGATGGCGACGACGTTTTCATTGGCGGCGTGATGGAGCATATCGAACAGGCGGGCGTGCATTCCGGCGACTCGGCTTGCTCGCTGCCGCCTTATTCGCTGGCGCAAGACACCATCGACGAACTGAAGCGGCAAACCGCCGCCATGGCGAAGGCGCTGAACGTGGTTGGCCTGATGAACGTGCAGTTCGCCATCCAGCAAGTTCCGCAAGAAGATGGCTCGAAGAAGGATGTCATCTACGTGCTGGAAGTGAACCCGCGTGCATCGCGCACGGTGCCGTATGTGTCGAAGGCGACGGGCCTGCCGCTCGCGAAAATCGCGGCGCGTGCAATGGTCGGGCAGAAGCTCAAGCAGCAAGGAGTGACGAAGGAAGTGATTCCGCCGTACTTCAGCGTGAAGGAAGCGGTGTTCCCGTTCGTCAAGTTCCCGGCGGTCGATCCCGTGCTCGGGCCCGAGATGCGTTCGACGGGCGAGGTGATGGGCGTGGGCCGCACCTTCGGCGAAGCGCTTTTCAAGTCGCAACTCGCGGCGGGTTCGCGTCTGCCGGAATCCGGCACGGTGCTTCTGACCGTGATGGATGCCGACAAGCCGAAGGCCGTCGAAGTCGCGCGCATGCTGCATGAACTCGGCTACCCGATCGTCGCGACCAAGGGGACGGCTGCGGCCATCGCGGCGGCGGGTGTGCCCGTGAAGGTCGTGAACAAGGTGAAGGACGGGCGTCCGCATATCGTCGACATGATCAAGAACGGCGAAATCGCGCTGGTCTTCACCACCGTCGATGAAACGCGCGCGGCCATCGCTGATTCGCGTTCCATCCGTATGAGCGCGCAGGCCAACAAGGTCACGTACTACACGACGATGTCCGGCGCGCGCGCGGCGGTCGAAGGTCTGCGTTATCTGCGCGATTTGGAAGTCTATGATTTACAAGGCCTCCACGCTCGCCTAAACTAAGGCTTCGATTACCGGTCCAAGTATCACGAGCCGCGGTTAAGCGGCGTCTTCTCGTTCTGGGGAGATGCGCTTAACCGCGGTAATTTTTTTACGGCTGTTTTTGTTTGTGGATTGTCTATGAGCACGATTCCCTTGACGAAGCGCGGCGCGGAGTTGCTGCGCGACGAATTGCAACGCCTGAAGGCTGTCGAGCGTCCCGCGGTCATCAACTCGATCGCGGAAGCACGCGCGCAGGGCGATCTGTCGGAAAACGCGGAGTACGATGCCGCGAAAGAAAAGCAGGGCTTTATCGAGGGCCGCATTGCGGATCTCGAATCGAAGCTTGCCGCCGCGCAAGTGATCGACCCGAAAACGGTCGAAGCGGAAGGCCGCGTGGTGTTCGGCGCGACGGTCGAACTGGAAGATCTCGAGTCGAGTCATAAGGTGACGTATCAGATCGTCGGCGACGACGAAGCCGACATCGACCACGGTCTCATCTCCGTCAGCTCGCCCATTGCGCGCGCGCTGATCGGCAAGACGGAGGGCGACGTCGCCTCGGTGCAGGCCCCGAGCGGCGCGCGTGAGTACGAAATCATCGCTGTTCGATACGTCTGATGGAGCATCGACTCTTTCGCACGGTGACGATGATTTGGGTCGGCAGCTTGCTGACCCTCGGTCTCGTCGCCGCGCCCGTGCTCGTTTCGGTGCTCGACCGTACGTCGGCGGGATCGGTGGCGGCGCAGCTCTTTCGCATCGAAGCGTATATCGGCGTGGTCAGCGCGCTGATTCTGATCTTGATCGGCAATCGCTTCGTGAAGAGCGGCATCGTCGACTACAAGCGCGTGCGGTGGCTCGTCGCGGTCATGCTGGTGTGCGTGCTCGTCGGATACTTCGCATTGCAGCCGTTCATGAATTCGCTGCGCATCTCGGCGCAGGAAGCAGGGATGGAACTCGCGAATTCGCCTTATGCGAAGGAGTTCGGCGTTCTGCATGGCATTTCGAGCGCGATTTATTTGATCGAATGCCTGTGCGGTATTGCGCTCGTGTGGCGTTTGCCCGGTGCGGCGCCTGTCAAGATCGTGCCGAAGGGCAAGTCCGCGAAGGTCGCGGCCAAGCGCGCGCGTAGCTGAAGAGTATGCTGCGAGAGACGGCGCGGACGTTTTGAATCATCGTCCGCGCCGTTTCATCATTTGACGGCCTGATGTTGACGCTTCGAGCCAGCCTGACGCTTCTTCGCGCGCTTGACGTTGCCGCCCGCGGTGACGCGTTCGTTACCTAGCACTTTGAGCGTTTGTTTGCGGGGCTTCTTGACGGCGGGTGCGTCGCGCGTGATCTTGACGGCCTTGACGATGCGCGGCGCGCGACCCTTGGTCGAACGCTCCTCGGCAATTTCACCCGCGCTCGGCGGCATGGTGCTGCGGGTGCGGGCGGTGCGGGTCTTGGCGGGCGCGGCGCCTTCCGGTCTCCAGATCACGAGCAGCTTGCCGATATGCTGAACAGGCGCGGCATCCAGGCGATCGCAGATTTCGTCGTAGATGCCAACGCGTGCTTCACGCTCGTCGCCGAACACGCGAATCTTGATGAGCTGATGCGCTTCGAGGTGCACGCCGATTTCTTTCAGCACGGCCTCGGTCAGACCTTCGGCGCCGACGAGCACGACCGGATTGAGGGCGTGAGCCTGGGAGCGCAGATCGGCGCGCTGGGCCGGGGAAAGTTTAAGAGCTGGCATGTGGAATAAGGGACTCGACTAAAATGTGGGCGGCGGGTTTGGCGTCGGCTGGGCGTTGCAGCGCTGTCGGACGCACGAAGCGCTGGCGGTATGGACACGCGGCGCCGTCATGGACCGATCAGATGAAAAGCACCTGAAGTGCTGGGCAAGCCGCCCGAATAAACAAATAGGCCGGAAACGCAAATTTCGAGCGCTTTGCAGCGCACGGGAACCGGTCCGGCCGACAAGACGCGTATTATCCGCTAAAAGCATTGCGCGATACAGCAAGAATAAGCACGCGCGCAAGAGGTTAGTCCCCGGCGCGCAGCATAGGCTCAGTTTGAATGGCAAAGAACCGGTTTAATCATTCGTGGTTGCATGACCACATCAACGACCCTTACGTGAAGATGGCGCAGCGCGAGGGCTATCGCGCGCGCGCGGCGTACAAACTCAAGGAGATCGACGAGCAGGACAAGCTCATCAAGCCAGGGCAGGTGATTGTCGACCTCGGCTCGACGCCCGGCTCGTGGAGTCAATACGCGCGTAACAAACTCGCTCAGGGTGCGAAGCGCGATGCGCAGCGCGAAGGCGGTATAGACGGCACGATCATCGCGCTCGACCTTCTGCCGATGGACCCCATTGCCGATGTCACCTTCATTCAGGGCGACTTCCGCGAAGACGCCGTGCTTGCGCAACTCGCGGAAATTGTTGGCGAGCGTCAGGTAGACCTTGTTATTTCCGACATGGCCCCAAACCTGTCTGGCGTGGCGAGCGCGGATGCAGCGCGTATCGAACATCTTTGCGATTTGGCGCTGGAGTTCTCGCAGAACCATCTGAAACCGGACGGTGCGTTGCTGGTCAAATGTTTTCACGGCAGCGGTTACAGCCAAATCGTCGAGAAGTTCAAGCACCAGTTCAAAGTGGTGGCGCCGCGCAAGCCCAAGGCGTCTCGCGACAAATCGTCGGAGACTTTTGTACTCGGGCGGCGGCTCAAACATCCGACTGTGGAACACGAGTAAATCGTTTCGGCGAAAAATAGCGATATTTTCGCCGAATATGTCGAAAAACCCCTGTCTTCCGCTATTTGCGCGGTAGATAAACCTTATGGCAGGGGTTTGCGGTCTGGATTAGAATGCTTTGGTGGCGCCGCAAGGTTTATGTAGGCGCCCGTCTATGAGTGAGGAGTGGTGCTTTGAACAACAATATGTTCTCTAAAGCGGCAGTGTGGCTCGTGATCGCACTGGTGCTGTTTACGGTGTTCAAGCAGTTCGATAAGCCCCGCGTCCAGGAAGGTGTGTCCTATTCGCAGTTCATGGACGACGCGAAGAACGGCAAGGTGAAGAATGTCACCGTTCAAGGGCGGAATCTGACGGTCACTCCGGCAGACGGCCAGAAATACCAAATCGTGTCGCCTGGCGACATTTGGATGGTCGGCGATCTGATGAAATACGGCGTTCAGGTTAGCGGCAAGGCTGACGATGAACCCAACGCGCTGGTTTCCGCGCTGTACTACCTTGGACCGACCATTCTCATCATCGGTTTCTGGTTCTACATGATGCGGCAGATGCAGGGGGGCGGCAAAGGCGGGGCCTTCTCGTTCGGCAAGTCGCGAGCGCGGCTGATCGATGAAAACAATAACGCTATCAATTTCACCGATGTCGCGGGTTGCGACGAAGCGAAAGAAGAAGTGTCCGAGCTCGTCGACTTCCTGCGCGACCCGCAGAAATTCCAGAAGCTGGGCGGCCGCATTCCACGAGGAGTGTTGCTGGTCGGACCTCCTGGCACGGGTAAGACGCTGCTGGCTCGCGCTATCGCGGGTGAAGCGAAGGTGCCGTTCTTCAGCATCTCGGGTTCCGACTTCGTGGAAATGTTCGTCGGCGTGGGCGCGGCTCGCGTTCGCGACATGTTCGAGCAAGCAAAGAAGCACGCGCCTTGCATCGTGTTCATCGACGAAATCGACGCGGTCGGTCGTCATCGCGGCGCCGGCATGGGCGGCGGTAACGACGAACGCGAGCAGACTCTCAATCAGATGCTCGTGGAAATGGACGGCTTCGAAGCGAATTCCGGCGTTATCGTGATCGCTGCGACGAACCGTTCCGACGTGCTCGACAAGGCGCTCCTGCGTCCGGGTCGTTTCGACCGTCAGGTGTATGTCGGTCTGCCGGACATTCGCGGTCGCGAACACATCATGAAGGTGCATCTGCGCAAGGTGCCGATTGCGAACGACGTCGACGCTTCGGTCATCGCGCGGGGTACGCCGGGCTTCTCGGGTGCCGATCTCGCAAACCTCGTCAATGAAGCTGCGCTTTTTGCGGCGCGTCGCGGCAAGCGGATCGTCGAGATGCAGGACTTCGAAGACGCGAAGGACAAGATTTTCATGGGTCCGGAGCGCAAGTCGGCTGTCATGCGCGAGGAAGAACGTCGCAACACGGCTTTCCACGAGTCGGGTCACGCCGTGGTGGCGAAGTTGTTGCCGCATGCCGATCCGGTGCACAAGGTTACGATCATGCCGCGCGGATGGGCATTGGGTGTCACCTGGCAATTGCCTGAACACGACCGCGTGAATTTGTATCGCGACAAAATGCTGGAAGAAATCGCGATTCTGTTTGGCGGCCGTGCAGCGGAAGAAGTGTTCCTGAATTCCATGTCCACCGGCGCGTCCAACGACTTCGAGCGCGCGACCAAGATGGCTCGCGACATGGTGACGCGCTACGGTATGTCGGACACGCTTGGCACGATGGTCTACGTCGACACCGAACCCGAAGGCATGTTCGGCAAGCTGGGCGCGAAGACGGTTTCGGAAGCCACGCTGCAAAAGGTCGATTCGGAAATCCGCCGCATCCTGGACGAGCAGTATCAGCTCGCCCGCAAGCTGCTGGAAGACAACCGCGCGCGCGTGGAAGCCATGACGAAGGCGCTGCTCGAATGGGAAACCATAGACGCAGACCAGATCACGGACATCATGGAGGATCGTCCGCCGCGTCCGCCGAAGAACCTGCCGCCGCCTTCGGGTGATACGCCTCCGGGCGGCAACAGCGGCACGGAAGTCAAGCCGGGCAGCGCAACCGCGCCGGCCTAAGCTCTTCTAGTCCGATCATGGGCCGGTGTGCATCGCACTCCGGCCCATTTTTGCTTTATGGCTCACGACGGCGCACACATCGGATCACACTTCGCGCGTGCGTTACGCTCCTTGCAGCAATCCAGCTTTTTTCCGACACGCTTGATCACTCCATCTCCCTCCCAGTTTTCAGCGCAGCCGCTGCAATGCGGTCGGTTCACGCTGACATTCGAACGTCCGCTCGTGATGGGCATTCTCAACGTCACGCCTGACTCGTTCTCCGATGGCGGCCGCTTCCTTCCGCGCGATGCCGCTCTGGCGCGCGCCGAGCGCATGCTTGCCGACGGCGCGGACATCATCGATATTGGCGGCGAATCGACTCGTCCGGGCGCGCCGCCGGTTCCGCTGGCCGAGGAACTCGAACGCGTGGTGCCGATCGTCGAAGCGTTGCAGGACATGAACGTTCCGCTTTCGGTCGATACCTACAAGCCCGCCGTGATGCGCGCCGCGCTCGATGCAGGCGCGGACATGATCAACGACATTTGGGGTTTACGTCAGGAAACCGCGCTCGATGCCGTTAAAGACAGTAACTGCGGCTTGTGCGTGATGCATATGCTCGGCGAACCGCGCACGATGCAACTTCACGAGCCGGTGTACGCCGACGTCATCGCGGACGTCCGTGCGTTTTTCGCCGAACGAATCGCGGCGCTGGCGCAGGCGGGGATCGCGCTGGAGCGCGTAAGTCTCGATCCGGGCTTCGGCTTCGGCAAGACCGTCGAGCATAATTACGCGCTGCTGGCGAACCTCGCCGCGACGCTGCCGGTAGGCAAGCGGTATCCGCTGCTCGGGGGAATGTCGCGCAAGTCGATGCTCGGCGCAGTCACCGGGCGCGCGGCGAACGAACGGCTTGCGGCGAGCGTGAGCGGGGCGGTTTGCGCGGCGGAGCGCGGTGCGGCGATCATCCGCGTGCACGACGTCGCGGAAACCGTGGATGCGCTGAAAGTCTGGCGAGCCACGAAAGACGCCACGCATCACGAGAAGCATTGAAAGAACTTCGGCGAAGGCGCACGCGCCGAATCGATCAACACATGTCGCGGGCCAAGAACAGGCGCCATATGTCCGCGAGGAGGGTCAGTAACAATGGCACGTCGATATTTTGGAACTGATGGAATTCGCGGGCGCGTCGGCGAGGCGCCGATCACACCGGATTTTGTTCTCAGGCTGGGGTATGCGGCCGGCAAGGTGCTCGCGGGAGCGGACCGTTCGCCGCAAAAGGGCAACCGTCCGACGGTGCTTATCGGCAAGGACACGCGGGTTTCCGGCTACATGCTCGAAGCCGCGCTGGAGTCGGGCTTTTCCGCCGCGGGCGTCGACGTGATGCTCGCCGGCCCGATGCCCACGCCCGGCGTCGCGTATCTCACGCGCGCGCTGCGGCTTTCGGCGGGCGTGGTGATCAGCGCATCGCACAATCCGTACGACGACAACGGCATCAAATTCTTCTCCGCCGACGGCAACAAGCTGCCGGACGAAGTCGAACTGCAAATCGAAGCGCAGCTCGACCAGCCGATGGCTTGTGCGCCCTCCGAGCGTCTCGGCAAGGCGAAGCGTCTGGACGACGCGGGCGGGCGCTATATCGAGTTCTGCAAGAGCACTTTCCCGGCGAGCTTCGATCTGCGCGGCCTCAAGATCGTGCTCGATTGCGCGCACGGCGCCGCCTATGACGTCGCGCCGCACGTGTTCCACGAACTGGGCGCGGAAGTCGTGCCTATTGGCGTGTCGCCGAACGGCTTCAATATCAACGATAATGTCGGCGCCACCGCGCCCGATGCGCTCGTGCGCACGGTGCTCGAACACAAGGCGGATATCGGCATCGCGCTCGATGGCGACGCTGACCGCCTGCAAGTCGTCGATTCCACCGGCCGGCTTTTCAACGGCGACGAACTGCTCTACGTGCTGGTCAAGGACCGCATCGCGACGGACGGCAAGGTGGATGGCGCGGTCGGCACGCTGATGACCAACATGGCCGTGGAAGTGGCGTTGAAAGAGGCGGGCGTGAAGTTCGTGCGCGCGGCCGTCGGCGACCGTTACGTGCTCGAAAAGCTGCGCGAGAACGGCTGGCAACTCGGTGCGGAAGGCTCGGGCCACATTCTTTCGCTCGACCGGCATTCCACGGGCGACGGCATCGTGTCCGCGCTGCTTGTGCTCGCCGCCATCAAGCGCGGTGGCAAATCCCTCGCGGACATGCTCGACGGCGTCAGCCTGTTTCCGCAGAAACTGATCAACGTGCGCATGAGTCCGAACGCGGACTGGAAAAATAATGCGGCCATTCGCCGCGCGATCGAAGATGCCGAGCGGGCCCTCGAATCGCACGGGCGGGTACTGATTCGCGCCTCGGGAACCGAACCGGTACTGCGCGTCATGGTGGAAGCGGCTGCGCATCAGGATGCGGTTAAACACGCGGAAACGATTGCTCAGGTCGTGAAGGACGCGACTTCGTAGACGATCCCTTAAGCGCGTCACGTCTCACCAAAAGCGGACTACGGTCCGCTTTTTCTTTGGTTACAAGCCAACGCACGTTCGACTTTCAGTGCGTAAGCGCAATGACACGCGGTGTTCATCAAAAGTCACGGTACTGTCACGAAGAGTGCCTATATTTCGCCGTGTCGGTTCTCTCGCTACACGCTCACACACTCTGGAGGTCTCATGAAATTGATGCAATCCGCGCTGGCCGGCGTCATCGGCGCAATGTTCGCCGTCTCCGCATTCGCCACGGATATCACCGGCGCGGGCAGCACCTTCGCAGCTCCCATCTACACCAAGTGGGCTGACGCCTACCAAAAAACGGGCGGCGGCAAGGTGAACTATCAAGGCATCGGCTCGTCGGGCGGCGTCAAACAGATCATCGCGAAGACGGTGGATTTCGCGGGCTCGGACGCACCGCTGAAAGATGAAGAACTCACGAAGGAAGGCCTGTTCCAGTTCCCGACGGTCGTCGGCGGCGTGGTGCCGGTCATCAACGTGCCGGGCGTGAAGGCCGGTGAAGTGACGCTGTCGGGCGAAGTGCTCGGCGACATCTACCTGGGCAAGATCAAGAAGTGGAACGACCCGGCTATCGCCGCGCTGAACCCGAAGGTCAAGCTGCCGGATACCGACATCGCCGTGGTGCGCCGCGCCGACGGATCGGGCACGAGCTTCATCTGGACGAACTATCTGTCGAAAGTGAATCCCGAGTGGAAGTCGAAGGTCGGCGAAGGTTCGACGGTCAACTGGCCGACGGGCACGGGCGGCAAGGGCAACGACGGCGTTGCGGCGTTCGTGCAGCGTCTGCCGGGCGCGATCGGCTACGTGGAGTGGGCGTATGCCAAGCAGAACAAGATGACCTACGTGGGTCTCAAGAACGCGGCTGGCACGGTCGTCGAGCCGAAGACAGAGACCTTCAAGGCGGCGGCTGCCGGTGCGGACTGGTCGAAGTCGTTCTACCAGATCCTCACGAACGAGTCGGGCCAGAACGCATGGCCGATCGTCGGTGCAACGTTCGTTCTGCTGCACGCCACGCAGGACAAGGCGCCGCAAGGCACGGAAACGCTGAAGTTCTTCGACTGGGCGTTCAAGAACGGCAACCAAGCCGCGAACGATCTCGACTACATCTCGCTGCCGGATTCAGTAGTCGCCGAAATCCGCACGCAATGGAAGGCGAAGGTCAAGGACGCGTCGGGCAAGGCGGTTGCGCAGTAAGCGGTACCATGGTCTGAAACTGTCCTAAGCTCTTGAAGTCAGGACGGAAATGCAGTGCAGGCAATGCCGCGCGGCACGTCGAATGACGTGCCGCGCGCTCTGACAAGCAGCACAACCAAGGCTCCCATGTCGGACATCAACTTAGCGTCGGCACCGCCGGCCGCGCATACGCAGCGCGCGCCGAGCCGTTTCGGCGACATCATATTCGGCGGCATCACGCGGCTCGCGGCCGTGGTGACGTTGCTTCTGCTTGGCGGCATCATCGTTTCGCTCGTCATTGCGTCGATGCCGACCATCGAAAAGTTCGGACTCAGCTTTCTCTGGCGCGCGGAGTGGGACCCCCAGACAGATAGCTTCGGCGCGCTCGTGCCGATCTACGGCACCATTGCCACGTCGATCATCGCGCTCATCATCGCCGTGCCGGTGAGCTTCGGCATCGCGCTCTTCCTCACGGAACTCTCGCCCGCGTGGCTGCGCCGGCCGCTCGGTGTCGCCATCGAATTGCTCGCGGCGATTCCCTCGATCGTCTACGGCATGTGGGGTCTGCTCGTGTTCGCGCCGATCTTCGCGGAATACTTCGAAAAGCCGCTCGGCCATCTGCTCGGCGACGTGCCAGTCATCGGCATGTTCTTCAAGGGCGCGCCTATCGGTATCGGCATCCTGTGCGCGGGCGTGATCCTCGCCATCATGATCATTCCGTACATTGCCTCGGTGATGCGCGACGTCTTTGAAGTCACGCCCGTGCTTCTCAAGGAATCGGCATACGGCATCGGCTGCACGACCTGGGAAGTGATGTGGAAGATCGTGTTGCCGTACACGCGCGCCGGTGTGATCGGCGGCGTGATGCTCGGCCTCGGCCGCGCGCTCGGCGAGACCATGGCGGTGACGTTCGTGATCGGCAACACCAATCTGCTCGACAACGTGTCGCTGTTTTCGCCGGGCAACAGCATCACCTCGGCGCTCGCCAACGAATTCGCCGAAGCAAGCCCCGGCCTGCATACGTCGGCGCTGATGGAACTCGGGCTCATCCTGTTCGTGATCACGTTCGTCGTGCTCGCGTTGTCCAAGCTGATGCTGCTGCGCATGGAACGCGGGGAGGGAGTCAAGTGAGCCGTCCCGCCACCTTCAATCAGGACCCCGACCGCGTGGACGCCACGCGCAAGAAGCTGCAGAGCCGTCGACGCGGCACCAATGCGATCGCGCTGACGCTCTCGCTGGCCGCGATGGCTTTCGGCCTTCTGTGGCTCGTGTGGATTCTCTTCACGACGCTTAAGCTCGGCGTCGCTGGCCTGTCGCTCGAACTCTTCACGCAGTCGACGCCGCCGCCGAACACCGATGGCGGCGGTCTTGCCAACGCTATCGTCGGCAGTCTGATGCTCGTCATCATCGCCACGTTCATCGGCACGCCGCTCGGCATTCTGGCGGGCGTCTATCTCGCGGAATATGGCCAGAAGCGTTGGCTCGCGAGCGTCACGCGCTTCATCAACGACATTCTGTTGTCGGCGCCTTCCATCGTCGTGGGCTTGTTCGTGTATGCGCTCGTCGTCGCGAAGATGGGTCGCTTCTCGGGATGGGCCGGCGTGATCGCGCTCGCCTTGCTGCAGATTCCGATCGTCATCCGCACCACTGAAAACATGCTGAAGCTCGTGCCGAACGCGCTGCGCGAAGCGGCTTTCGCGCTCGGCACGCCCAAGTGGAAGATGGTGATGTCGATCACGCTGAAGGCGTCGATCGGCGGCATCGTCACGGGCGTGTTGCTGGCGGTCGCGCGGATTGCCGGCGAAACCGCGCCGCTGCTCTTCACGTCGCTGTCGAATCAGTTTTTCTCGTGGGACATGAATCAGCCGGTGGCGAACCTTCCGGTCACGATCTACAAGTTCGCGATGAGCCCGTTCCCGCAATGGCAGACGCTCGCGTGGGCCGGTGTGTTCCTTATTACGCTCGGCGTGCTGGGTTTGAATATCCTCGCGCGCACGATTATCTCGAAGAAATAAAGGCGGAGTGATTCCATGAACATGGTCGAAAGTGGTGTCAACCACCTTGATTCGAAAGCGGATGCGGCGCCCGTCGAGCGTGGTCCCATTCCTGGCAGCGTGCGTCCGAAGCACGGCTCGCAAGCCGCCGATTCGATCAAGCCGAAGATCGAAGTGAAGAACCTCAATTTCTTCTACAACAAGTATCACGCGCTGAAGAACATCAACCTGCGCATTCCCGAGAAGAAGGTGACGGCGTTCATCGGACCTTCGGGCTGCGGCAAGTCCACGCTCCTGCGCACCTTCAACAAAATGTACGCGCTTTATCCCGAGCAGCGCGGCGAAGGTGAGATTCTGATGGACGGCGTCAACCTGCTCGACACGACGCGCGACATCTCGCTTTTACGCGCGCGCGTGGGCATGGTGTTCCAGAAGCCTACGCCGTTTCCCATGTCGATCTACGACAACATCGCGTTCGGCGTGAAGATGTTCGAACAACTGTCGCGCTCGGAGATGGACGACCGCGTCGAATGGGCGCTTACCAAGGCCGCGCTCTGGAACGAAGTGAAGGACAAGCTGCAGCAAAGCGGCTACGGATTGTCGGGCGGCCAGCAGCAGCGCCTTTGCATTGCGCGCGGCATCGCCATTCGTCCGGAAGTGCTGTTGCTCGACGAGCCCTGCTCGGCGCTCGACCCGATTTCCACGGGCCGTATCGAGGAACTTATCGCGGAACTGAAAAGTGACTATACGGTTGTGATCGTCACGCACAACATGCAGCAGGCAGCCCGTTGCTCGGACTACACTGCATACATGTACCTTGGCGAGCTGATCGAATTCGGCGATACGGAGAAGATCTTCATCAAGCCCACGCGCAAGGAAACGGAAGACTACATCACGGGCCGTTTCGGCTGATCCGGCCAGATCAGGCGAACTGAAACATAAAAGGACTTAAGGAGCACATATGTCCGATAAACATCTGTCGAGCCAGTTCGACGCCGATCTCAACGCGGTGTCGTCGAAAGTGCTGCAAATGGGCGGTCTCGTGGAGTCGCAGATCATCGCGGCCATGCAGGCACTCAACGAATTCGACATGGCGATCGCCGATCAGGTGATTGCCGCCGAAGTGCGTTTGAACACGATGGAAGTCGAGATCGACGAAGAGTGCAGCAACATCATCGCGCGACGCCAGCCGGCCGCGCGCGACCTGCGTCTGCTCATGGCGATCTCGAAGACCATCACGAACCTCGAACGCGCCGGCGACGAAGCTGAAAAGATCGCGAAGCGCGTGAAACGCATCAACGAAGACGGCGCGGGCCGCGCGGTGAATATCGCGGAGATCAAGCTCTCGGGCGAGATGGCCGTGTCGATTCTGCGCCGCGCGCTCGACGCGTTCGCGCGTCTGGACACCGTGGCCGCCGCGCAGATCGTGCGCGACGACAAAGCCATCGACGACGAATTCCGCGCCTTCGTGCGCAAGCTCGTCACCTACATGATGGAAGACCCGCGCACCATTTCCGCCGGCCTCGACTATCTGTTCATTGCGAAGGCGGTGGAGCGTATCGGCGATCACGCTAAGAACATCGCCGAGTTCATCATCTACATCGTGAAGGGTACGGACGTGCGGCATATCTCGCGCGACCAGCTCGAACGCGAAGCGCTCAGTTAATCTTCTCTCAAAGCAAAAGGTCAAGAGGTGCCGATGCCCAGCAGTATCCTCGTCATCGAAGACGAACCCGCGATCTCCGAACTGATCTCGGTGAATCTGCAACACGCGGGACATTGCCCGATTCGCGCGTATAACGCTGAGCAGGCGCAAAACCTGATCAGCGACGTGCTGCCCGATCTCGTGCTGCTCGACTGGATGCTGCCCGGCAAGTCCGGCATTGCGTTCGCGCGCGACTTGCGCAACAACGAGCGCACGAAGCATATTCCGATCATCATGCTGACCGCGCGCGGCGACGAGCAGGACAAGGTGCTCGGGCTCGAGATCGGCGCGGACGACTACGTCACCAAGCCGTTTTCGCCGAAAGAATTGATGGCGCGCATCAAGGCGGTGTTGCGCCGGCGTGCCCCGCAGCTGACGGAAGATGTGGTTGCCATCAATGGTTTGCGGCTCGATCCGGCGACGCATCGCGTGGCGGCGAGCCATTCCGGCAACGACATCAAGCTCGATCTCGGCCCGACCGAATTCCGCTTGCTGCATTTTTTCATGACGCATCCGGAGCGCGTGCATAGCCGCACGCAGTTGCTGGATCAGGTGTGGGGCGATCACGTATTCGTCGAAGAGCGCACGGTCGATGTTCACATCAAGCGCCTGCGCGCCGCGCTCAAGCCCGCGGGCTGCGATGCTATGATCGAAACGGTGCGCGGCAGCGGATATCGGCTCGCGAAGAGCGCCTGATAAGCGTGCTCTAGTCTCTGCCGCATGTTTATGACGAACCGCGCGTTCGTCGCTTGGACTCGCCGACAACATGAATATCATCTGGACGCGGTCAGTCGTGTCCCTCGTACTGCTCGCCGCGCTCTGTGCGGCGATCGGCGCGTTTGCCGGCGTGCGCGTGGCGCTGGCTGTCGCCGTCGTCATGCTGGTCCTGCAGGGCTTTTTCGCCACCTATCACACACAGCGTCTCTGGCGTCTGCTCGAAGCGCCCGTGTATGGCGAAGTGCCTAGCGCGCTCGGCATTTGGGGCGAAATCTATTACCGCTTGCACAAGCTGGCGAAACGCTGGCATGCGCAAGTGCGGCAGGTCGAGCAACAGCATTCGCGCTTCATTCAGGCGATCCAGGCTTCGCCCAATGGCGTGGCGATGCTCGACGATCACGATCAGATCGAGTGGTGCAACGCTATCGCCGAGAAGCATTTCGGGCTCGATGCCAAACGCGATTTGCGCCAGCACATCACGCATCTCGTGCGGCACCCGGACTTCATTCGCTATCTCAACTCGCATCATTACGAGGAAATGCTCGTGATGCGCGGCATGGGCGTGAACCGGCAGCACACGGTATCGGTGCAGGTATTTCCTTATGGCGATCATCGCAAGCTGATACTCACGCAGGACATTACCGAACTCGAGCGTACCGATTCGATGCGACGCGATTTCGTCGCCAATGTCTCGCATGAATTGAAGACGCCGCTGACGGTGTTATCGGGCTTTCTTGAGACCATGCGTGAGTTGCCGCTCAGCGAGGCGGACCGCATGCGTTATCTGGACATGATGGAACAGCAGGCTTCGCGCATGCAGAACATCGTGCGTGATCTTTTGGTGCTTGCGAATCTGGAAGGCGATGTGCGTCCGCCTGGCGACGAGTTGCTGGATATGCGCGCGGTGATGCGGCATCTCGAAGACGACGCGGTGAATCTTTCTGGCGGGCGTCATCGGATTGCCTTTCATATCGATGATTCGTTGACTATCGCAGGCGCGGAGACCGAGGTCGTCAGTGCTCTGGGGAATCTCGTTACCAATGCGGTGCGTTATACGCCGGATGGCGGGGCGATTGAAGTCTCTTGGCAACGTGTGGCGGATCGGGCGGTTTTCACGGTGCGTGATAGCGGGTATGGGATTCCCGCAGAGCATATTCCGCGGCTTACCGAGCGGTTTTATCGCGTGGATCGGAGTCGGTCGCGGGATACGGGTGGCACCGGGCTCGGGCTTGCTATCGTCAAGCATGTGCTGCAGCGGCATCATGCGGAGCTCGATGTCAAAAGTGAAGTCGGGAAGGGAAGTACGTTTGTTGTTCGGTTTCCTTCTTCAAGGACTGCTTTGAGGAAGTCTTTGGCGGCTTAGGGGTTTTTGTTTAGCTTCCTGGGAAGTTGAGCCGTTGTCTCGCGGTTTGTTTCAGTAGCCGCCTTCCCGGCGGAGGGGTGACTTTCTTTCCTGCTGCAAAGAAAGTCACCAAAGAAAGCAGCTTAGGAACCGGCTTCTGGAGCACAACTGGTTTCTCGCTATTTACCACAAGCCCTTTGGGCACTTCCCATTGCTAACGTTCGTCGTAGGTCAATTTCCAGGCGCACGCTTCTCTTTTAGGCTGCTTCGAGGAAGCCTTTGGCCGCTTAGAGATCTTTGTTTAGCGCTTGCTAGGAAGTTGTACCGTTGTCTCGCGTTTCGTTTCAGTAGCCGCCTGCCCGGCGGAGGGGTAACTTTCTTTGCTGCTGCAAAGAAAGTCACCAAAGAAAGCAGCTTAGGAACCGGCTTTTGAAGCACAACTGGTTCCTCGCTATTTACCACAAGCCCTTTGGGCACTCCCCGTCGCTCACGCTCGTGGTAAATCGTTAGCACGCGCAAGCGAATAGAGCCATCACGCCGCCTAACGAAAAAGCGCATGCGTGTTCTACATGTGCCAGGAGTAGAACACACATACGGTGGCCGACCAAAACGCAAAATAAATTACGACGCCCTAATGGTTAACTTTGCACCTACACCCTAAGAAAAGAACAACGAGACAAAGGTCTTCCTTAACGCTGTCTAGTGACAAGTCTGTGCTTAACGTAGATTTACCGCCGGCATTAGCGAGGGGGTGTGCTCAAGGGGTTTGTGGTAAATAGCGGGGAACCAGTTGTGCTTCAGAAGGCGGTTCTACAGCTGCTTTCTTTGGTGACTTTCTTTGCAGCAGCAAAGAAAGTTACCCCTCCGCCGGGCAGGCGGCTACTGAAACAAACCGCGAGACAACGGCTCAAATTCCCAGAAGGCGCCGGTGCTAGATAAAGCATTCACCACAAGCATGAGCAATGAGAAGTGCCCAAAGGGCTTGTGGTGAATAGCGAGGAACCAGTTGTGCTTCAGAAGCCGGTTCCAAAGCTGCTTTCTTTGGTGACTTTCTTTGCAGCCGCAAAGAAAGTTACCCCTCCGCCGGGGAGGCGGCTACTGAAACAAACCGCGAGACAACGGCTCAAGTTCCCAGAAGGCGCCGGTGCTAGATAAAGCATTCACCACGAGCATGAGCAATGAGAAGTGCCCAAAGGGCTTGTGGTAAATAGCGAGGAACCAGTTGTGCTTCAGAAGCCGGTTCTAAAGCTGCTTTCTTTGGTGACTTTCTTTGCAGCCGCAAAGAAAGTTACCCCTCCGCCGGGGAGGCGGCTACTGAAACAAACCGCGCGACAACGGCTCAAGTTCCCAGGAAAAAACCGACCACAAAACCAACGCCCTAAGAACAAAACTTAGCCAACAACCCCAACTGCGCATTGCGAATAGCCTTCCCCGACCGCCGCTTACGATAATGCCCATCGCTCTGCATGACCCAGGCAGACTGATTATCCCCAAGACAGACGGATAACCCTTCAGCAATCACCCGACGCTTAAGCCGCCGATCGCGAATCGGAAACGCCACCTCGACGCGTCGAAAGAAGTTCCGATCCATCCAGTCCGCCGACGACAGATACACATCCTCTTGCCCGTTCGCATAAAAATAGAAGATGCGATGATGTTCGAGGAAGCGCCCGACAATAGACCGAACGGTAATATTCTCCGAAAGGTCCTCCACACCAGGCTTGAGCGAACAAACCCCACGCACGATCAAATCGATCTTCACGCCCGCATGCGATGCCTCGTACAAGGCAGCAATCACGGTAGGCTCGAGCAACGCATTCATCTTCGCGACGATCCGCGCCCGCCGGCCCGCACGCGCATGCTCCGCCTCGGTGCGAATCGCATCGATCAATTTCGCGTGCAAGGTAAAAGGCGATTGCCACAAAAGATGCAGCGGAATCTCTCCGCCAATTCCAGTCAGCTGCTGAAAGACATGATGCACGTCCTCGCACATCTGCTGATCAGCGGTCATGAGACCGAAGTCGGTATATAGACGCGCCGTGCGCGGATGATAATTTCCCGTGCCTAGATGCGCGTAACGCTTGAGCACCATCTTGCCGCCCTGCGACACGCGCCGCACGATCAACATCATCTTCGCGTGACACTTGTGGCCAACCACGCCATACACCACATGCGCGCCCACCGCTTCGAGTTGCGACGCCCAGTTGATGTTCGTCTCTTCATCGAAACGCGCCAGCAACTCGACCACTACCGTCACTTCCTTGCCATTGCGCGCGGCCTGCATGAGCGCATCCATCAAGGGCGAATCGGTGCCGGTCCGGTAGATGGTCTGCTTGATCGCCATCACTTGCGGATCTTTCGCCGCCTGCAACAGCAGTTCGAGCACCGGCTGAAAACTCTCGTAAGGATGATGCAGCAGGATATCGCCCTGATCGATCGCATCGAAAAGATTGGTCGTGTTGGCGATCGACTTCGGCACCGAAGGAATGTGCGGCACGAACTTGAGGTCCGGCCTGTCCACCATTTCAGGCAGTTGCATGAGCCGCACGAGATTCACCGGCCCGTTCACGCGATAACAATCGCGCTCGCTCAACTGGCTTTCGTCGAGCAGACGCCGCACGAGATGCGGTGGCGTCTCCGCCGATACTTCGAGCCGCACCGCATTGCCCAGATGCCGCGCGGGCAACTCACCCTGCAAGGCGACGCGCAGATTCGTGATCTCGTCTTCATCGACGAAAAGTTCGCTATTGCGCGTGATGCGAAACTGGTTGCAATTGCGCACGATGAGATGCGGAAACAGCTCGCTCACGAAGTGCTGCATGAACGTGCTCAGCAGCACGAAGCCATGCGGATAACCCGACAGCGCCTCGGGCATGCGCACGAGCCGCGGCAGCGCGCGCGGCGCCTGCACGATGCCCATCATGGCCTGACGGCCGAAAGCATCCGTGCCTTCCAGTTCGACAACGAAGTTCAGGCTCTTGTTCAGCACGCGTGGAAACGGATGCGCCGGGTCGAGGCCGATCGGCGTCAGCACCGGCAGCAGTTCGTTCAGGAAATATTCGCGCGCCCAGGCGTTTTGCTGCTCGCTCCAGCTTTCCGCGCCATGAAAATAGATGCCTTCCATCTCGAGCGCGGGCAAGACGATTTCATGCAGCATCACGTATTGCTGATGCACGAGGCGCTGCGCGCGTTCGGAGACGAGATCGTAGACATGCTGCAGCGACATGCCGTCCGGCGAGAGCGAGCCGGGGTTGTCGCGCATCTGCTCCTGAAGCCCGGCCATGCGGACTTCGAAGAATTCGTCGAGATTGCTGCTCGTGATGCAGATGAAGCGCAGGCGTTCCAACAAGGGAACCGAGATATCGGCGGCCTGCGCCAGAACTCGCTCGTTGAAACCTAGAATGCCCAGTTCGCGGTTGAAGAGCGGATAGCGTATGGACATCGGCTGGGAGAATGGTGTCTCGATCGGAAGGGCAAGGGAACGTTCGGATAGTCTCACAGTAAGATGGCTTTATTGTGACAGAACGATTGTCACAAATTCTACTCACATTGTGGTTAGCGTCGCTAGCGCAGGGCGCGTGATACCGCGGTCGAGCGTGATTCACCAATTGACATCGGCGCATAAGTAGTCGACGTAGAATAGAATCCTGCGCTGCAGCAAAGCGCGCCTCCTCCCACGATCCCTGGACATCCGATGGTCACTCATCCTCATCTTCTTGCCGCGGTCGACCTCGGATCGAACAGTTTCCGGCTGATCGTGGGGCGGGTGGAAGAAACGCCCGCAGGCAGCCAGATTTATCAAGTCGATGCCTTGCGCGAGGCCGTGCGCCTTGGCGCGGGTCTATCGAAGGACAAAATGCTCGACCGTGCGTCACAGTTGCGCGGGCTCGAAGCGTTGAAGCGCTTCGGCGAACGTCTGCGCGACTTTCATCCGGATCAGGTGCGCGCGGTGGCCACCAACACGCTCAGGGTGGCGAAGAACGCGCACGAATTCATCGGCGAGGCGGAAAGCGCGCTGGGTTTTCCGATCGAAGTGATCGCCGGTAGGGAAGAAGCACGGCTCATCTATGCGGGCGCCGCGCATTCGGTGCCGGCGAGCGCGGGCAAGCGCCTCGTGGTGGATATCGGCGGCGGCTCGACGGAGTTCATCATCGGCTCGCATTACACGCCGATTCATATGGAGAGTCTGTATATCGGCTGCGTGAGCCACAGCCGCACGTTCTTTCCGGCCGGCAATGTCGACGAATACACCATGCGCCAGGCCGAACTCGCGGCCAAGCGCGAAATCCAGATCATCTCGCGCGAATACAAGCAGACCGGCTGGGATCAGGCCATTGGTTCTTCAGGCACGGCGCGCGCGCTCGCGGAACTCGTCGAAGCGAACGATTTCAACGACCCTGGCATCACGCACGGCATTTCGCGCGGCGGGCTGGAGCGTCTGAAGCGCGCGGTCATCAAGGCGGAGAACGTCAATCGGCTGAAGCTCGTCGCGCTCAAGCCGGACCGCATTCCAGTGCTCGCGGGCGGCCTTTCGATCATGCTCGGCGTGTTCGAGGAACTGGGTATCGATTATGTGGATACCACCGACGGCGCCTTGCGTCTCGGCGTGCTCTACGACCTGCTCGGGCGTTCGCAGCATCAGGACATGCGCACCGTCACCGTGGAAGGCTTCAAGCGCCGTTATGGCGTCGATGCCGCGCAGGCCGAACGCATCGGCTCGCTCGCGATCAGCTTCTACGATCAGCTCGGCGAACCCGATGCGGAACGTCGCGAGGAAGAACGCATGTTCCTCGCATGGGCTTCGTCGCTTCACGAGATCGGCTTGTCGATTGCGCATAGCGCGTATCACAAGCATTCGGCGTATATCGCGAGCAACGCGGACATGCCGGGCTTTTCGCGCACGGACCAGGCGCGGCTCGCGACGCTTGTGCTGGGTCACGCGGGCAAGCTCGGCAAGCTCGCGCAAGCGCGCGATGTCGACTGGACATTGCTGTTTTGCCTGCGTCTTGCCGTGTTGCTGTCGCGCCGGCGCGCGGATGTGGGGCTGCCCGGCATCGAGGTGAAGAGCGCGGCGGGAGGCTTCGAAGTGCGGCTGTCCAACGAGTGGGTCGCGAGCAATCCGCTCACGGACTACAGCCTCGTTCAGGAAGCCATGGAGTGGGAAAAGATCGGGCGCCCGTATCGCGTGGTCTATACCGGCGATTGACGAACGCCGCGCCTTGAATCAACCGATGAAGTGCCGCGCATAACGCGCGTTGATATCCGACAGGCGGAAGAGGGTAAGAAAGTCCGCCGTGTTGAAATCCGGGTCCCACGCAGGCGCGCCGCATATCTTCGCGCCTAGACGCAGATAACCCTTCACGAGTGGCGGCGGGCTCACTTCCACGCCTGTGCGCAATTCCTCCACCGGCAGCGGCGTATGCGGGAACGCGTGATATTCGGGGGCGGCGAGGGCATCGGCGGCGAGCGACGTGTAAAGGTTCGCCGCGTAGTGCCCGCCGTCGACCATGCCGACGCTCGCGCAGCCAAGCATCGTTTCGTAGCCGTTGTGCTTCATGTAGGCCGCGAGCCCGCCCCATAGCGACATGATCACCGCGCCGTTGCGGTAGTCGGGATGCACGCACGAGCGGCCCACCTCGACGAGCTTCGGCCGCAGATGCGCAAGCCGCGACACATCGAACTCGCCTTCCGCATACAGCCGCCCAATCCGCGCGGCCTCATGCGGCGGCAGCACGCGATACGTGCCGACCACTTTCAACGTATCGAGATCGCGCACGAGCAGATGATCGCAGTAGGCGTCGAAGACATCGACGTCGAGGCCCGCAGGCCCCGAGAGGTGCGCGCCCATCTCCTCGGAGAACACGCGGTAACGCAGCCGCTGGGCTTCACGCACGGCGTCGCCGGAACGCGCCCACGACACTTGCAGCCGATGCTGGCCGGTGATGGTTTCCGCGGTACGCGGAAGCTGGCGGCGCGAATCGAGCGAGAGCGACGATGACGCTCTGGTTGGCAGGAAGGGCGTCGGCATATCGAGCATTGGCGTTCCTCGGCAGGACGAAAGCTTGAGGGTTTCGGTCCTCGCCAATGTAGTAACGCGCAATGACGCTCGCATGGCATCGCAGTGACGTTTCGATGAAACGACATTCTGTTGAACCTGCGATTACACGGCCTTTCGGCTAGAGCAGATCGGGGTTCGTCACCGCGCGCAGAACGACCTGGCCGTCGCCGTGACGCGAGCGCGACTGGAACCACCAGACGCCTGATTTCTTGATCGACCAGTCCGCTTCGTCGCCGGTCATGAGCCACGCGGCAACGTGTCCGAGCGTAGGCTGATGGCCCACGACGACCACCGTTTCCGCGATGCCATCGGGCCAGCCGGCGGCATCGAGCACGTCCTGTGCATGTCGGCCGGGCGCAAGTTGATCGATCACGCGATACTGATCGCCGAAGGCTTCGACGGTCTGAATGGTGCGCGTGGCCGGGCTTGCGATGAAGACCGCATCGTTGTCGATACGCGCCTTCAGCCACTTTGCGGTGCCTTGCGCCTGCTTGCGTCCGCGCGAGGTGAGTTGACGCGCGAGATCGCTTGCGGCCTGATCTTCGGCTTCGGCGTGACGCCAAAGGATGAGGTTCATCGTTGTCTCCGCAAATTCGAAATGGCAAGAGCTTGCATGACCGGGCAGCGGCCGTCACTCGCTAAAGTGGCAACATTCGTTCCCTCTGCCGGAAGTGTTTGCGGCGCCGCGGCAAGCAAGCTATAATCTGCGGCTTGTCGGAGCGTAGCGCAGCCTGGTAGCGCATCTGATTTGGGATCAGAGGGTCGAAGGTTCGAATCCTTTCGCTCCGACCACCATACACGAAGGGGTTACAAGTCACGGCTTGTAACCCCTTTGTCTTTATGACGTCGGGTTTGACGTCTTCTTGGGGACCTCATGCTGCGTAACTTCGTGTCCGTTCTAGGTGCCGCCACGCTTGCACTCATGCTGGCTGCATGCACCGAACCCGCCAATCAAAAGCATCCGCCGCAAGACCCGCCCGACTATAAGGGCGTACCGACCGACGACACCCCGCCGTCGATGCTCATCGCGCCGACGTCGGCCGATCCAAAGTGAAAGAAGGCGAAGCGCCGACGCATGAGCGCCGGCGCTTCTAACCCGCGCGGACTGTTCGCGCAGAGAGAAGCGCGGGCTGCAGACATTTTATGGAGGCTTGGCCTCGGCAACTGTGTGCGCTTGTTTCCGAGCGTAACGGCGTGCAAGTTTCAATACGCCGGCGCCACACCTTTGCGCGGTAGGAACAACGCGTCGGTCATCCATACTGACCTTAACTTCTAACTGACATTTAAGCGAAACATTTGCCGCAAGGTTAATATCCGACGACTTAGTGCATTCTGGTTTCGCCATGAATCTGCTGTCGGTTTTCGCTATCGTTGCTCCGCTCGCGCTTGCATTCCTCTTTGCGTTTGCCGCGCGTATCGATCCATTGTCCGGCCGCTGGCGAAAGAAAGCGCCGAAGCGCGATCGGACCAAGCCCGCGAGCGCGTGATGTTCCCTTGAGCGCTCACGCAGGCACGCATGCAAGCGTCACTGCTTGCAGCGGATCACCATCGAACGATTCTTGATGTTCGCGCCGAAGATACCCGCGACCGTGCCACCGGAAGTCGCGCCGTTGTCATTGTCCTTCGACACCACGTCGTATCCATATGCACCGCACACTTCGCCCGCTTGCTTGTAGCAGGCCGCCCAGCTCGTGCTCGCATCGCCGCCGCTGCAGTTGATGGCGAAGCCCGTGTCGCCGGATGGCAAGTAGGTCATGGTCGGGCCGTGGGCGCATCCGCCGAGCGCGCCGGTAAGCGCGAGAGCGGCAACGACTGCGCCCGGGTGGATTCTCTTCATCGAAATCATCGATCTTCCTCTTATGGTCCGTCTGCGTTCAACGCGACGGCAAGTAACGCGCCGGGTCCGTCGAGCGGCCCATGTAACGCACCTCGAAATGCAGCATGGTGCGGTCGCTGTCGGTATCGCCCATCTCGGCGATTTTCTGGCCCTGCTGCACGGTCTGGCCTTCCTTCACGAAGAGCGTCCTGTTGTGTGCGTAGGCGGTGAGGTAGTCCTCGTTATGCTTGACGATCAACATGTTGCCGTAGCCGCGCAAGCCGTTGCCCGCATAGACGACGCTGCCCGTCGCCGCGGCCACGATCGGCGTTCCCGCTGAATTGGCGATGTCGATGCCCTTCGAGTTGCTGCCGTTGAAGTTGCGGATGACGTCGCCTTGTGCGGGCCAGACGAGCGTGATGCCCGGTCCCGGCTTCGTCGCCAGTGCGGTGTCCGCGCTCTTCGGTGTGCTCGTGCTCGCCACGTTCGATGAAGCCGTCGCCGAGCCTTCCGGCGGCACCACGCGCAGCACTTGTCCGACTTCGATTGCATCGGGATTCGACAAGCTGTTCCAGCGCTTGAGATTGGCGACGGTGGTGCGATTGGCGCGCGCGATCTTCGTGACCGTATCGCCGCGCTCGACGCGATAGTAACCGGGCGCAACCGGACCGGAGCCGCAAGCGGAAAGCGTCACGACCGCCGCGACGAGCGATGTAAAAACGAACTGGCGGATTCTTTTATGCAAACCTGACCTCGTAAGGCGCCGCCGCGCGACGGGCGTTTGAAATTTTGCGCGGCGGATCGAAGGCAGGATTTTACCGTTTCGGGTTTCCCCTGACAGAAAGCCGTTTGCAACGTTTAGTCGGCGCGCGTGACGACGAGCCTGAGCAGCGCGGTCTCCGTTTTGCCCGGCGCGAGCCAGCGCAGGCCAAGACCGTTATGGATGGCATCGGGCAAGCCGATCCACGGCTCGACGCAATAGAAGTCCGATGTATCCGCCTCGGTCCAGGTCGTGACGGCAAACCACGGCACCGAATCGGGCTGATGCAGCTCGAAACTCACGGTGCGCTTCAGGCCCGGCATGTTCAGGCGCACAGGCTGATCGGAAGGACCCGTGAAGCAATGAAAGTTGTCGATGATGCTCGCGTCGCCCAACGAGTAGCGCGGCGAGCCAGGCGTCGCCTCGCTGATCGCGCCGCCGGCCAACTGATGCCGGCGCTCGGTGCGCGGCAGCTCCACGCTGCTTTGTGCCCGTTGATCGTGCGGCAGATGGAAATAGAAGTGATGTCCGGCGTAATAGGGCAGCGCCACTTCGCCGGGATTCGATGTCGTGAGTTCGACTTCGAGAGTCGTGGCATCGACGAGCCGGTACGCTGCCTCAAAGCGGAATGCGAACGGATAGCCTGCGCGCGTGTCGTCGCTGTCGACGAGCGTCATGCGCAGGCCGTGACCGTCGGCATCGCGCGTACAGGAGAACGGCAGGTCGCGCGCGAAGCCGTGTGTCGAGAGCGTGTGGACGACGCCGTCCTGATCGCGCCACTTGTTGATCTCGCCGTCGACGAAATGCCGGCCGAGAAACGGAAACAGCAGCGGATTGCCGCCGCGAATCTTGGGCGGATTGCTCCAGTCGGGCGCATCGGGCCAGTGGATGACGGGCTCGCCGTTCACTCGCCACGTCATGAGGCGGCCGCCGGCGCTCGGCGCGAGCAGGATTTCGGCGCCATCGCGCTCGATATGAATCACGTCTGGTTGAGATGACATGGTGCGAAGACGCTCCGGTGAAATGATGATCGCGCTGAAAACGGGCCTTGAAACCCCGACGATTCTGCCTTGCTTTGTCCTACGGAGAAACCCTTTGCGGGAAATTGCGACTGCCGTCTCATCTGACGATGTGTTGTTATAGCAACCGAATGTTGGAAATCAGACGGACAGGGAGTCACCATGGATCTGGCGATGGCAATGGGCGTCGCGATGTTCGGCCTCTTCGGCGCGAGCACGGCAATCTTTCTTTATAAGCTGAAGGGCTGAGCAGCGCGCCGCCTGCTCGCCGAGGTTCTTTCGGCTTGACTCGATATCGCTTTCTTATAAATTACTGATTGATTCGGTTTCGCTGACGTTTATAGATCGGTGACGCCTGTCGCACGCGTTTGTACGTTTTCCGCTTGGCGGTCCAACTACGGCTGTGCATAATCGGTCCCGACTTGCGCGCCGCACCATTTCCTCATCCCCTTCGATCTTCGTCTCGCCGCCTTCGGCCTTGCGCTTTGGAGCGAGGAAAGCACTCCGCGGCGCGTCTTCCTTCCTCTTTCATGAAAAGGACCGACGCGTGACTCTCTGGTTTCTTATTTTTCTGAGCGTGCTGCAGGGCGTGACCGAACTCTTTCCGGTCAGTAGCCTTGGACATACGCTGCTCGTTCCCGGCTTGATCGGCATGCATATCGACAAGCACGCGCCGCAACTGCTGCCGTTTCTCGTCGCCTTGCATCTCGGCACCGCGCTCGCGCTGCTGTGGTACTTCCGCAAGCGCTGGGTCGCGCTGATCGGCGGCTGGTTCGCTTCGCTCGGCGGTCGCCGCAACGACGACGGTCACATGATGTGGGCGCTCATCATCGGCACCATTCCGACGGGCATCGTCGGGCTGTTGCTCGAAAAGCGGCTCGAAGCGCTGTTTCACGATCTGCGTATCGTGGCGGCCGCGTTGATCGTCAATGGCGTGTTGCTGTGGTTCGGCGACAAGCTGCAACGCGCCCGTGCAGCACGCGCGCCTGAAAAGCTCACGTTCAAGCAGGCGTTTCTGGTGGGTCTTGCGCAGATCGGCGCGCTGATTCCCGGCTTCTCGCGCAGCGGTCTCACGATCATCGCGGGTGTCGGCGCCGGCCTGACGGCTGAAGCGGCGGCGGAGTTTTCGTTTCTGCTTGGCACGCCGATCATCTTCGCGGCCGGCGTGCTCGAATTGCCGAAGCTCTTTCACGCGCCCGGTCAGCTTTTCGATGCGTTGCTCGGCGGCGTGCTGACGGGTATCGCGGCTTATCTGAGCGTGCGTTTCCTGATGCGTTATTTCGAAGGTCACGGCAAGCTGGCATCGTTCGGCGTGTATTGCGTGATCGCCGGCATCTTCTTCTTCGCATGGTTCATGATGCATCCGCAGCCGTTGTAATGATGTCTGGCCGCGCCGCTTGCGGATTGAGGTAAAATCCTCGCTCTCTTGGGTGCGGCCGGTCTCGCTTGGCCTGCCACGCGCCCATGTCTCAAGTGGTTCCTCGTAACCGCCCTTAGCTCAGCTGGATAGAGCAACGGCCTTCTAAGCCGTAGGTCACACGTTCGAGTCGTGTAGGGCGGGCCAGAATCAGCGGTTGTTCCGAAGCGCGTTCAGGCGCATCTTTTTGCAAATCGTTCCGCCGTATTTTCGACGACCATTCGCTGTGTTCGTCGCACTCGCCAAGCGTGAACTTCGTCATCCGCTGCGAGCGGAATGATTACTTGGCGATCCGAATCGAGTCATGTCTTTTCGGCTGGTTCCTTCGCCACGCGCGGATGATCGCTCGTCAGTGTCATCAGAATGTCCGAGTACCACGCGCTGTTGAGACCGAGGCTTTCATCGGCGTGGACGTCTCTTGTTCCCATGTCGATGGTCGATGAATGAATGCCGAGCAACACCCACGGCAAGCTCGCGCCCGTGCTCGTGTTCGCCATCGACGGATTGCTCATGACCACAGGCGCGCCGCTCGTTCCGCGATGCGTGCGTGCATCCGTGATGAAGCATCCCTTGCCCTGAAAGCGCAGGCCGAATGCCGACGCGATAATGCCTTGGCGCACCACCGGCAAATGATGCAGCGAGTCGTGAAAACCAAGCGGGAAGCCGACGATCAGCACGGACGCGCCCGTTGGCATGACATCTTCGGGCGAGGGAAGATGCTCCGGCCCGAACGCCTCGAACACCGCCGTTACGGGCAACCGGTCGCGACGAATCTCCAGCACGGCGACGTCGATCGCGCCGCCGTCGTCCGACCCATCGCGCCAGAGACTCACGCTCTGTGCATACAACGGCAGGTTGAACCACGTCGATGCACCGAGGTTGTCGCGGTCTGTGTGCAATTCGATCTCGATACGATCGGGAAAATGCTGGCTCGGTTTATCGGTGACGACGTGACGGCTTGTGACGAGAAACAGGCGCTGATCGCGAGCAAAGAAAAAGCCACTCGCATTCGTTAGATGACGCTCTTGCACGAACGTGCGGACCCGGGCCGCAGTAAGGAGCAGCGCTTCGGCCGCGGGCTTGAACGTGGCGGCCGTATCGGGTTGCTCGCGCGGAATCATTCTCCCGACGAGTTCAAGCAAAGCGTCACGCTGCGGCGCGGCTTCACCCGAAGACAAAAACGCATCCAGCGATAACTCGGATACGCGTCCTCCCGATGCGGCATTCGGCACATGTCGAACCACGGGCATTTTGTCCGCGCCGGTATGCAACAGCCATTTATCGCCGTTCGGGCTTACATAGAGTTCGATGGAGTCGGTATTCATCAGAGTCGGGACGGCGTGATGTGATCGAATGGCGCTTTGCGTTTCTTGCCGCGCGTTCGCAAGCAAGCGTGAAGAAAACATCGGCGCCACGTATCAGCGATGTGAACTCGGGACAAGTCGAAATACCGCGTCGATATCATCAGTACTCCCCGATTATCGTGTCGACCGTTCAAGCCGAGAAAGAGAAGCGCATTCAAGGGGAGGGCAGAAAGCTGCAAAGGCGCGCGGGCAAAAGATAACTTCGAAGCGTGTCCAGCCGACGATACGCAGTCAATTCGGCAGGGTCAAGACATTTCGGGCGGCTGCTTCGCGGCTATTGGCCGGGGCAAAAAGTCGATAGCGGCTTGTCCCGCGCTTTCGGCGATGAGACAGGACGAGCCGCGCGTGATCGCTGCCGCACTGCCCGGGCACACTCGAGTTGCCGCTGTGCTTGATCCGCAAACTCACGTCATACAAGTCTTTCGCAAACGAACGTCAGCGCCATATATATTTCGAAGCCGCGACACCGGAAGATGCGGAACATGACGCGCTTTCGGTCGGGTGAGTTCGCGCGCTTTTTGGCGGGGTGCGCGATGCAGGTCGCGCGATGATAGACAGATAAGATCATTGAACGCCGGTACTGAAACTTTCGCTGTACAAAATCACTAAAGCGCGTAGGATTGGCTTGGCCGATTGAGTCGCGACTTTGTGTGAAAACCGCATACGTTGCTCTCACGGTGGGCCCTGACGGGATCGGCCTATTATCGGAGACCGTGCAATGCGGTCAGTCGTTGCGGTCAGTTGCATAGACGTCGCCGACATCGCGAACAGCGCCGATATTGCTCCACGCTCCATCATTGATATGCCGCCCACGGCGGCGCGAGGTCATCCCATGACAGTTGAATTCCGCCTATATCGCGGCCTTGAAATTTATCCGCTCGTCTTCTCGCATAGGCCCGCAGATTCCGGTCATGGTCATAACTACGACGAGGGATTCGACGCCGCCGTGCGCATCCAGGAACCGCAAGTCGAGACTGGCGTGGCGCGCAGTCGTGTTTTCAGGCTTAGCATGGACGAGCCTTTTCAAAGCGCGGGTGACGCGCGCCGCGCATCGACTGCTTATGCGGAACAGATGATCGATCAATGTCCGCAAGACAGAACGTTCTTCGACTGAATGATCGATCGAGCAGATCGGGAGACGTCGCGCCTGCATGATTTTTCCGCAAGCCTGAATTTGCTTTAGCTAAGAGCTGTGATGCCAGGGCGCCTCACGGCAATCAACCAGGAGACGCCATGGAGATTACGCGAGCCCGCTTTCGCATCGACCCGACACCGCGCAGGGCCGACGGAGAATATATGGCGCATGCGCGAATCATCACCACCAACGCGGACGGCAGCGAATCCGATGTCCTGTCGAGCGGCGATCTCGCCGGCTTCGACTCGCGTGACGATGCAGTCGCCTTCGCTAAAAAGTGGGCACAAGACTGGCTCGACGCTCGCTTCGGCTAGTGTCCGCATCGGGTCTATCGAAACCCCGTGATTCCGTCTGCGCAGGCCTTCGTGCCTCTGGCTAACGTCTCACATCGCCAAGCATGCTTGCAGCGGAGAAAGAATGGCCAGTTTCAATCAGGAAGACGCGACGAAAGACCTGCCTGAAAATCCCATCAGGACGATGCAGAAAGCGCGCGCCTCACGCGTGCGCAAGGGCAAGCCGGCGCTTGCCGTCGTTTCGGCGGATGCCTACGCCGAAACCGCACAAGACGACGCGCGGCAGCGTGAAATACGCGCGCTCATCCAGATGGGCAAGGATCAGGGCTTCGTCACGCATGCGCAGATCAACGACCATCTTCCCGGCGACTTCGCGCAGAAAGCCGCGCGCGAAGCCATTGCTCGAACCTTCAACGACATGGGCGTCGCGGTTTTTGAACAGGCGCCCGACACCGAAACCCTGCTTCTGAACGACGCGACCGCCGTCGCCATGCTCGAGGACCACTCCGACGAGGATGTCGAAGTCGCCTTGTCGACGGTGGATTCCGAGTTCGGCCGCACGACCGATCCCGTGCGCATGTATATGCGCGAGATGGGCGCGAAGCAATTGCTGACGCGCGCGGCGGAGATCGAGATTGCGCGGCGTATCGAAGACAGTCTTCACGAGATGATCCAGGCAATTGCAGCGTGCCCCGCGACCATCTCGCTGATCCTTGCCAGCGCGGCGCAGGTCGAGGCGGGCACGCTGTCGATCGATGAATTCGTCGATGGCATCGACGACAAGGACGATGCGGACGCAATGCCGTTCGCGCAGGCGCCCAATGCGTCCAATGCGTCCAATGCGTCCAATGCGTCCAATGCGTCCAATGCGTCCAATGCGTCCAATGCGTCCAATGCGTCCAATGAGTCCAATGAGTCCAACGCACCGAGCGATGCCGACGAAGAAACCAGTCTCGAAGACTCCGACCGCGCCGAGCAGGAAAGGCTGAGTCGGCTCACGAACGACAGCCTGGCCATCTTTGCGCGTGTCGAAAAATCCTTCGACCGCATGGCTGTCGATGCAATCCAACGCCCGCTTGCAGATACGAGCATCCGCACCGAACTCGCGCGCATTCGCTTTACCAACCGGACCGTGGATCGTCTTTGTGCCGACATGCAGCAGCGAGTCGCGCAAGTTCGCATGGTCGAGCGGCGCATATCGTCCATTGCGATCGATTATTGCGGCATGCCGCGCGAGCAATTCGTGGCGTCGTTTCCCGGTCATGAAACCGATCTCGAGTGGACCGCTAGTACGGCTGCGGCAGCGAACTCGCATGAGTACGGCGCGTCGCTCTACCGCAGTCTTCCGGCCATCCAGACCGAGCAGTACAAGCTGATCGAGCTTGAAGCGAGCGCCGCGATGCCGTTGCAAAGGCTCAAGCAAACCAGCCGTCAGATGCTCGCGGCCGAGTCGCGCATGAGACGCGCGAAGGCCGAGATGATCGAGGCCAATCTGCGCCTCGTCATTTCGATTGCCAAGAAATACGTGAACCGGGGCGTGCACTTTCTGGACTTGATTCAGGAAGGCAATATCGGTCTGATGAAAGCCGTCGACAAGTTCGAATATCGGCGTGGCTGGAAGTTTTCGACTTATGCGACGTGGTGGGTTCGGCAGTCGGTCACGCGCGCGCTCGCGGATCAGGCGCGCACCATTCGCATTCCGGTGCACATGGTCGAAACCATCAACAGGCTCAATCGCATTTCACGCGAGATCATGCAGCAGACCGGCCGGCCCGCGCAGCCTGCGGTGCTCGCCGAACGCATGGAGTTGCCGAAGGAGAGAATCAGCGGTATTCAGAAGATCGCGCTGCATCTCATCTCGCTGGAAACGCCTGCAAGCGATGACGCCGACGCCACGCTCGGCGACATGATTGAGGACACGAACGCGCAATCGCCGCTCGATGCCGCCGTGCACGCGGACATGCGCGCCGCCATCGACGACGCGCTCAACGCGCTTTCGCCACGCGAGGCGCGCGTGCTGCGCATGCGCTTTGGAATAGACACGGTATCCGAGTTCACGCTGGGCGAACTGGGCTCGCATCTGGGCGTATCGCGCGAGCGCGTTCGCCAGATAGAAAGCCAGGCCATACGTAAGCTGATGCATCCCCGCCGCGCCGACAAGCTGCGCTCGTTTCTCGACCTCTGAAACGTCAGGGACATGTGTCGAGGCAAAGCGATTGGTTCAAGCCCCGCCAGCGACGTCGTGACTCTCGTCGCGGCAAAGGCCCGAATCCGAACCGCGCGGACTGCGCCGCCCGAACCGTTGCGCGGCGATCAACTCCTCGGATGCGCGAGGAAGAAACGCAGCATCTCGGCGCTAGCGTCAGGTCCGGCCGGATCGGTGTAGGTTCCGCGCGTGCTGCCGCCTGACCATGCGTGCGGCGCGCCGTGAATGGTCCATAACTCCGCGATTTTCCCGTTGGCCGACTTCAAGCGCTGGACCGTGTATTTGCGTGCGCCGGCCATGCCGTCGTGCAGCTCGCGGTCGGAACCGCTTGCGGTGAAGTCGTCGACGAGCTTGCGGGCGTTGGCGTAATTCACCGTGGCGTCGGCATCGCCGTGAAAGACGATCAACGAGCACTGCGCTCCGCCTCCCGCGCGCTGGTTCGCGGCGTTGCCCTGACCGCCGCGCATTGCTGCGAGCGCGGACGGCAGATCGTGCGCGGCACCCACGGGAAGGCCGGAGTGCACGCCCGCCGCTGCATAGAGATCCGGATAGCGCTGCGCCATGATCGCCGCCATTGCGCCGCCGGCGGACAAGCCCGCGACGTAGACGCGTTTCGGGTCCACGCGATGACTCGCCATGACTTCACGCGTGATTCCCGCGATGATCGACGGTTCGCCGCCGTCGCGTTGCTGATCCGACGACTTGAACCAGTTCCAGCACTTCGACGGATTCGCGCTTTGCGGCTGAACTGGATAGACGACGATGCAGTCGTGCGCGTCGGCAAGCGCGTTCATTTGCGTGCCGGCCGCGAAGTCGTCGGCGTTTTGCGTACAGCCGTGCAGCATGACGATGAGCGGCAACGGCTCATCGCGATAACCGGCCGGCACATAGAGTTTGTAGTCGCGCTGACCGGCCGCGCCCGTGAAGCGCCGCGTGCTGAAGTGTCCGCGATCTTCGGCGTCCGGTGCAGAGGCGGGCGCTGGTTGCGGCGGTGCCTTGACGAAAGCATCCGATGCGTCAGACGCGTGCGTTGCGTGCGTGGCGCCGCGCATCGCGCGCTTGACGACTTCGACGGCGCCGCTGCTGTCGCTATTGCGAAAGCGTTCGAACGCCTCTTTCATGGAGTCGAGAAATCCTTCGTTCAGTTTCATCATGGTTTCCGTAGTCGTTTCCGGCCTGCATCGGCAGGTCAGCGGATTCGATCTGCAAGCGCCGCTTTCACAGCCGGCGATGCGTGCAGCGCACCGCGAACCAGTATCGATTCGATGGTGGCAAGGGCAAGTTCCGGGGAGACGTCGGCGGCAATGCTGGCAAGACCCAGTACCTGAATCTTGAGCCTTTCATTGGCCGCGCGCACCGCTTCCAGATCCTGCTTCGAGAAGTATTGAAGTCCCAGCACGAGGGCGCGCCGCGTCGCCGTTTCCTTGACGACCACGGCATGCACCGAGAGCTGATTGCGGATAGCCGTACGGATCAGATCCGTGCGGTTCGAATAGAAACCTTCTTCCACGAGCAGATCGATTTGGCCGAGATCCACCGGGCCAAGATTGATCGTGATTTTTTCCGTTTCGCCGCCTTTGGAACGTGCGGCATCCAAGATTTGCCTCGCCATGAGTTCGTTTCTTCCATCCGTTGACCATCCATATGGAGGGTTATAGGCTGGTTTCGAGAGCACGTCAAGAAAAAACGATATGTGCTTTTTCGTCCGATTAGCGCGAATTAGTCAGACATTTCAGCGGTTTTGCGCGCGGGGTCGGCATTCGTTCTGGCCCGCTTCCTGCCCTATGTTTTCTCACGTTGCTTCACCGCGCCGACGAACGCCCCACGGCCAAGGCTCCGGCTGAAATTGGCTGGCCTTGGCTGGATTAACCGGTTCGTACAACACTTGCGCTGCACACCCAGGGTGCATTTGCGCCCCAACATGGCGCATTGGATGCACCGCGTGTGCGGCTGGCAAACCTGTGTCGCCAGAGGATGACGTGAATAATCGAGCATACGAAACCAGTCCAGCTCAGTGCTCGCTTTGGAATCGCAAGAAGCTGCGGGTGCGGCCGGATGCGCGGCGCGTGCTCGTCGCGTACGCGGAGCGGGCGCTCGGCATATCGCTCGTGTCGTTGTTCGAGCTGAAGGGATTTCCGACGCAGCTTGCCATCGATGCGACGTCGCTCAAGGGCATCGTCGAGGAGTGGCGGCCGCATTTGGTCTTCTTGGATACGCGCATCGGCGGCTGCGCCAACTATGCACTCGTGCGCGAAGTGCGCCGTCAGGACGATGACGCGGGCCGCCTGATCATCGCGATGAGCAGCTTTCTTCCCGAAGAGCCGCTCGGGCGTCTCAAGGAAGCGGGCTACGACGGGCATTGCCGCCGCCCGTGCCCCGTGTGGCAGATGACGGATCTGCTCGACGAATACTTCGCGTGCCACGCGGTGCGTTGAAGTCCGCACGCTGACGCTGCATCGCGCGCGCATAGCTCCGCGGGCCGAACACGGCATTGAGCGCGATCATCGCGATGAGGCTCGCCGCGAGCATGGCCCACGACATCGCGAAGCCGCCGCTTGCGTCGCGCACGATGCCGGCAATCACCGGCGCTGCCGCCGCGATCACGAAACCCACGCCCTGCACGAACGCGACGAGACGCGCGGCGAGTTCGGGGTCGTCGGCGTGATCGAGCGTCAATACGAGCGTGAGCGAAAACACGCCGCCGAGTCCCGCGCCGAGCAACGCCACGACCAGAACGGGCAACGCGAGCGGCGCGTACAGCAGCAAGCCGAATCCCGCGAGTTGAGCGGCAAGGCCGGCTGCGATCCACGCGCGCCGGTCGCGAGCGCGTCCGAAGCGAGCGGCCGCCATCGGCAAGAGCAGCGCGGACGACGCCTGAAACACCGTGAGCAACGCGAGCAGCGTGCCGCTTTCGCGGACGCCTTGACCGAGTTGTTGATAGTATGCGGGCAACCACGCGACAAGACTCGTATAGCCGCCGTTGACGAGCCCGAAAAACACGCCGAGCGCCCACGCGCGACGATTCGAAAAGAGCGAAGGCTTAGAAGTCGTATCGCGTGTGACGGCGGGACGAGGCAAGGCATCCGCGCGCATCAGAAGCAGCCACAACGCGAGCGCGATGAGCGCGGGTATCGCCCAGACAGCGAGACCTGTTTGCCAGCTTGCGAGCGCGGCCACGTTGGGCGTGATGCTCGCGCCCAGTCCGCCGCCCGCCATGATCGATGCGGAGTAGAGGCCCATCGCAAAGGGCAGGCGCGCGGCAAAGCGCGTTTTCATGACACCGGGCAGAAGCGCCTGAATGACCGCGACGCCCGTGCCCGCGACCGCCGCGCTTGCGATCAACGCCGCCGCTTCGCCCGCGAAAACACGCGCCGCGCACGCCGCGACAATCGCCATGAGCCCGATAGCCACGCCACGCGCATTGCCGATAGCCCGGGTCAGCGCGCTCGCCCCGAATGCGCAGACGCCCATGGCGACCACGGGCAGGCCGGTGAGCAGCGACGCGCCACGAAACGACAAGCCGGTGGCGGGCAGGATCACGTTCATCAGCGGACTGATCGACGTGAGCAGCGGCCGCAGATTCAAACCGATTGCGACGATCACGGCCAGCCATACAAGATTCGATGCGCGTGCTTTCATCGCGTGAAGTTCGCGGGAATGATCGTGCCGTTCGACATCACGAAGCGGCGAGCGGGGCGCATGGCGACGGCCTGCGCGACCGTTTCGGCATCGACGAGCACGAGGTCCGCGCGCATGCCCGCGGCAAGGCCATAATCCGCGAAGCCGCAACCGCGTGCCGCTTCGCTCGATACGCATGCGAAGGCCGCGGCGAGATCGTCGTCGCGGCGCAGGTCGAAACGCATCGCGATCAGCATCGCGCGTTCGAGCATGTCGGGCAAGCCGAAGGGCGTCCATGTATCGCGGATTCCGTCGTTGCCGCCGAAGAGCGTCACGCCCGCCGCGCGCGCCTCGCGAAACGGCGGAACGGCCACGGATGCGGGCGCTGTGGTGAGCAGCGCCACATTCAGGCGCGCGATGCGTTCGAGCAACGCGTGGCGCCGCGCATCGGGCAACTGGCCCAGACAAAACGCGTGACTCACGACGACGCGTCCCTCGAAGCCGAGCGCTTTTACGCGATCGAGCAGCAGATCGAAGGTGAAGGCGCCGAGATCGCCGGGTTCGTGCAGGTGAATGTCGATCGGCTTGTCGTGCTTCGTGGCGAGCGCGAAGGTGATGTCGAGCGAGAGAGCGGGATCGCCGTCGATGGCTGCCGGGTCGAGCGCGCCGAGCACGTCCGCGCCGCTTCGCAATGCGGTATCGAGCAGCTCGCGCGTGCCCGCGCGCGTCGTCACACCGGATTGCGGGAACGCGACGATCTGCATGTCGAGCACATCGGCGAGCGCGGCGCGCGTGGCGGCGACGCCTTCCAGATGACGCAGGCCGGCGTCGGTATCGATATCGACGTGGGTGCGAATGCGCGTCGTGCCCTGACGCAGAAATGCCAGCGCGAGCGCGCGCGACGCTTCGGCCGCATCGTGACCGCTTTCGGCGCGCCAGCGCCGCTCGTTCTCGATGCGATCGACAAGACGCGGCCCCACCGCATTGCGATACCACGGCATGCCCCACGTGGTCTTGTCGAGATGCGTGTGGCCTTCGACGAAGCCAGGCAGCAGCAACATGCCCGCGCCGTCGACGACCGTATCGCTCGCGGCAGGCGTCTTCTCGCCATGCGGCGCGATGGAGTCGATGGTGCGTGCGCGCACGCAGACGTCTACGGAATCGCCGCCGAACGCCCGTGCGCCGATAATCCAGATTGCCGGTTCCATACCCGATAGTCTCCTGTTTGGTTGGCCATCTTAGCAAATATTGGTCAACCAAAATCGCGGCATCGCTGATAACCCGTATTTGCCGGGCACTCGCTACAATGCGGATCAACAACAAGCACCGCACGCATTCATGGCATCGCAAAAGGACATTTCACCGGAAGAGCGCGTCTACGGCGCGGTCGCTTCCGCGCTCTTGCAGGGCAAGCTCGCGCCGGGCGCGCAACTCGTCGAGCGCGAACTCGCGGCGGCGTTCGACTGCACGCGCGGCGCCGTTCGCAAGGCGCTCGCGCGGCTTGGCGCGGAAGGCAAGCTCACGCTCGAAGTCAATCGCGGCGCGTTCGTGCCGTCACCTTCCGTCGATGATATTCGCGAGGTCTATCGCGCGCGGCAAGTGGTGGAGGCGGGCATCGTGGCGAGCCTGTGCGGCGCGCTCAAGACGCCGCAAAAGCGTGCGTTGCGCGCGCATGTGAAGAGCGAGCAGCGTGCGCTCAAAACCGGCGTCGTGGAAGAATGCGTGCGGCTCGCGGGACAGTTCCATCTGCTGCTTGCGCAGCTTGCGGGCACGCCGGAAGTCGAGGCGTTTCTCGCGCGGCTCGTCGCCAGGACGGAGCTGTATAAAGCGTTGTTCGATCCGTCGAAGGTGTCGAATTGCGCATCCGACGAACACGGGCGTCTCGTCGATGCGCTCGAAGCCGGCGATCTGCACACCGCGCTTGCCGTCATGCGCGAGCATATCGATGAACTCGAGGCGCGCGTGCTGACCGAGGCGGGCGGCCAGCGTAGCAGCGATCTGGCGTCGCTTTTCGCGGGCGCATGAAAAAACGGGCCGCAAGAGGCGGCCCGTCGGTCAAGCTCGGAGACTTATCACTGCGAGAAGTTCATCGCGTTCGTCAGGTCGCCCATTGCGGGCGCGCCGTTCGCCTTCAACGCGGCATCGCGCGAAGCCAGACCCGGCAACGTCGGCAGCGAGAAACGCTTCGTGATGAAGCGCAGGATCGACGTCGTGTCGTACTGCGTGTGATCGACGAAACCCTTCTTCGCATACGGCGAGACGATGAGCGCCGGAATGCGCGTGCCCGGACCCCAGCGGTCACCCTTCGGCGGCGCGACGTGATCCCAGAAGCCGCCGTTTTCGTCGTACGTCACGACCACGACCATGTTCTTCCACTGCGGACTGTTCTGCAGATGCGTGATCAGGTCGGCGATGTGTTGATCGCCCGAGGCCACGTCCGTATAACCCGCGTGCTCGTTCAGGTTGCCCTGCGGCTTGTAGAACGAGACTTGCGGCAAGGTGCCCGCGTCGATCGCCTTGATGAACTCCGTTCCGTTCGTGCCGCCGTCGAGCAAATGCTGCGCGCGGTTGGTCGAACCCGGCGCGAGATCGGCGAAGTAGTTGAACGGCTGATGGTGCGTCTGGAAGTTCGGCACCGAATTCACCGAGCCGCCGATCACCGAACGGCTCGCCAGCGCCGCGCCCCACGAACCGCCATACCATGCCCAGCTGATGCCCGCGTTGTTCAGCAGGTCGCCGATATGCTGCTGCGTCTGCGGCGGCAGCGTCGTCGCGGCGTTCGGGTCGGCAAGCGTCGGATCGCCACCCGTCGGCGGCGTGTTGCCGCTCGGCTGATACGGCGGCTGCATTGTGTTGATCGCGTAGAAGTCGGGCGTCAGGTTGCCCGAGTTGACGAACTTCGGAATGCCCGTGAGCGCCGAAGCCGGCGAGTTCGACGCCAGCGTGAGCGACACGCCATCCGCGTTCACCGCCGAGATCGACGCCTTCGCCACGCTCTTGTCGGCGTTCGGATAAACCGGCGTACACGCGCAAACCAGCCACTGGTGATTCAGGAACGAACCGCCGAACGCGCCCATGAAGAAGTTGTCGGCGAGCGTGTATTGCTGCGCGACTTTCCACAGCGGCAGCTTTTGCGGCGGCGTGCTGTAGTGACCCATCACCATGCCGCCCGAATCCGCCCATGCGGCGAACTTGTCGTTCTTGCCGCCGTCGATCTGCATCTGGTTTTCATAGAAGCGGTGATACAGGTCGCGCGTCGTGAGCGAGAGCGGCGTGTTGAAGCCCGCCGGATCGTCGATGGCGAAAGGCGCGTTCGGCAGATTCGCCGTCATCGCCTCGGTGACGGCAGGCGTCACGCCCGTTGCCGTCAGACCCGTCCAGATCTTCGGCAGGGTCGGCAGCACGCTGCCGTCGCGGTCGAGCTGCTGCGCGCTTGCCGCCGTCACGCTCTGCAAGCCGTTCGCGCCGGGGAAGCTGCCGTAGAGGTTATCGAAGCTGCGGTTTTCCGCGTAGATGACCACGACGTTTTTCACCGACGAGATGTCGTTGTCGTGGTGGTCGTCGCCGCCGCATGCGTATAAGCCGATTGCCAGCGCCGATGCGAGCGGCACTGCGCAAACGAGTTTCTTGTTCATCGAGGTCTCTCTTGTGTTGGGGAGCCGGCGCCGAATGCAGGCGACTTTGGCAAACGCCTTCAAGTGCCTTTTAGTGCCGGCGTGCGAAGTGTGACCACGATCAATTACGCGAACATGTAATAACGCTTTCGAATGCGTAAGGTTGGTGAAATAACCATCATGCGTTGCCCTCCATATGACGGCGTCGGCGCTTGTCACATGAGAGACACATGAGCGTCATACCCTGCGGCATCTTTCAATTTCATGCGTCCGCAATCCATGCCTTCGATGCGTCTGCCGTTCGTTTTATGTTCCCTGTTGCTGGCCGCCTCATCCGTCGCGTTGAGCGGATGCGATTCCCACGCAGCCGATCTGGCAACGGCTCCGGCACAAGCCGCGCCATCGAAAGGGCAGTCGCGCGCGGAGGTTTTCGCGCAAGTGAAGGCAATGCAGACGGTCGGCGAGAAGCTCTTCATGGACCCGTCGCTGTCAGGCTCCGGCAAGCTCGCGTGTGCGTCCTGTCATAGTCCGAGTCATGCTTTCGGTCCGCCTAACGCGTTCTCCGTGCAGCTGGGCGGCAGCGATATGCATCGGCCTGGCTTTCGGGCGGTGCCGTCGCTCAAGTACTTGCAGTCCGTGCCGCAATTCGCCGAGCACTTCCACGATTCCGACGACGAAGGCGACGAAAGTGTCGATGCCGGCCCGACCGGCGGGCTGACGTGGGATGGCCGCGTGGACCATGGCGCGGACCAGGCGCGCATTCCGCTGCTGTCGTCGTTCGAGATGGGCAGCACGCCCGCCAAGGTCGCGGCGGCGGTCCGGGCGGCGCCTTATGCGGACGATGTCCGCCGCGCGTTCGGTGCGAGCGTATTCGATAGCGACGACCGTCTGTTCGCCTCCGTGCTGAGTTCGCTGGAAGCGTTCGAGCAGACGCCGCAGAAGTTCTTCCCCTACACGAGCAAGTTCGACGCGTTCCTTGCCGGCCGCGCAAAGCTCAACGACGCTGAGATGCACGGCCTGCAGCTCTTCAACGACGAGAGCAAGGGCAATTGCGCGGCGTGTCATATCAGCCAGCGCGCGAAGGACGGCACACCGCCGCAGTTCAGCGACTTCGGCCTGATCGCCATCGGCGTGCCGCGCAATCGCGCATTGCCGATCAACAAGAATCCGAACTTTCACGATCTGGGCGCATGCGGACCCGAGCGGACCGATCTGAAGGGCCGCGACGAGTTCTGCGGACTCTTTCGCACGCCGTCGCTGCGCAACGTGGCGACGCGCAAGACCTTCTTCCACAACGGCATCTATCATTCGCTCGATGAAGTCGTGCGCTTCTATGTCGAGCGCGATACGAACCCGGAGAAGTTCTATCCGGTCTCGAAGAAGGGCGCGGTGCAAAAGTTCGACGATCTGCCGCGCAAGTACTGGGAGAACGTGAATACCGAGGCGCCGTTCGATCGCAAGCGCGGCGACAAGCCCGCACTCGACGAAGCCGAGATCAAGGACGTGGTCGCGTTCCTCGGCACGCTCACCGACGGCTACGATCCCGCCACCGACAAGAATTCGCAAAAGGGCACGGCGAACCAGGACATGAAGGCGGCATCGAACTAAAGCCCGCGATATAGCCTGCAAGGCGGCCGTTCGCCTTGTGTCATGCTATCCTCGTTGCGGCCCTCAAAGGCCCGAGCGCGCGGTTTCGCCGCCGCTCGTCATACGCGCCTTGTCTACGGCGCCGTATCGAACGCATTGCAACGAGGAGAATCTATGCCGATCGAATATCGACCGCTGGCGCGCGCCTGCATCCGGACATTGACGGCCACCGTGCTCGTCGCCGCGAGCGCTTCGGCGTTTGCGGCCAATCTCGGTTTTCTGAACAACACGCCCATCACCTACATGAAGCAGCGCGACTTGCAGGCGCTCAACCGCGCCGCGCAGACCGCGCTCGAAACCAAGAAAGACGGCGAATCGCTAGACTGGGACAACAAGGACGCGGGCAATACCGTGCCGGTCCACGGCACCATCACGCCGCGCGAGACCTTCGAAGACGCCGGTCTCAAGTGCCGCAAGGTCGAGATCGTGGCCATTGCGAAGGGGCAGACGCAGACCTGGACGCCGTCTGCCTGCAAGCAGGCGAGCGGCAAGTGGCAACTCAAGAAGCAATGACGTGCGGGTTTGCATGTTGAACGGAGCCGTCGCGCGATGACCGCCCGTACCGTATCGTGCGGCGTGGTGATCCTGAACCCGCGGGGCGACGTGCTCCTGTGCCACGCGACCGAAACCACGCATTGGGACGTGCCGAAAGGACAGGGCGATCCCGGCGAGGCGCCTATCGACGCGGCCTTGCGCGAGTTGCGCGAGGAAACGGGCATCGTGCTGCCGGCCGCGCGTCTCAAAGACCTCGGACGCTTTGTGTATCGTCGCGACAAGGACTTGCATCTCTTCGCCGTGCGCGTGAGCAACGACGAAGTGAAGCTCGAAGACTGCGTGTGCGAGTCGTATTTTCCGCGCTACAGCGACGGCACCATGATTCCCGAGATGGACGGCTATCGCTGGGTCAGTCCCGCCGACGTGGACAGCTTCGCGAGCCGCAGCCTCGCGAAGCTCTTTCAAACCACGCTGTCATTGGCCGAACTGCACGACACGCTCTGAAATCATTCGGCAAGATGGTCGGTCGGATTGGCGAACAGCGCTTTCATGTCCGCCGATAACGGAAACTGCAGATTGATGCCGTCCGGCGGAATGGGCTGCATGAACCAGGTGTCGTAGAGCTTCTTCGCTTCGCCCGAGCGCTGCATGCCGGCGATCACATCGTCGACGATGCGTTTGAACTCGGGATCGCCCTTGCGCATCATGCAGCCGTAAGATTCATTGGAAAGCGATTCGCCCGTCACCAAGTAGTCGCGGCGCGCCGCGCCTTCCTGCGCGATCTTGCCGTAGAGCAGCGGGTCGTCCATCACGAAGGCGACTGCGCGGTCGCTCTTGAGCGCCTGAAATGCCTCGGCATGATCGCGCGCACTGATGATACGCAGATTCAGCTTGCGCTCGATGCTCATCTCCCGCAGCAGCCGTTCGTCCGACGTGCCCGCCGTGGTGGAGACGGTCTTGCCCGCGAGATCGTCGTAATCGCGAATGCCCGATTTGCGCTTCACGACCATGCGAATGCCGTACAGAAAGAAGCTGTTGGAAAACGCGACCAGTGGATCGCGCTCGGCCAGATGCGCGGTGCTGCCGCATTCCAGATCGACCTGATTGTTCACCACGTAGGAAATGCGGTTCGACGAGGTCACGACCACGTTCTTCACCGTGAGATTCGGCATGTTGAGCCGGCGCTTCACTTCATCGACGACTTTGAGCGCAATGTCGTAGGAGTAGCCGACCGGCTGCTGCTTGTTCAGATAAGAAAACGGCACCGACGATTCACGCGCGCCCAGGACGATCGCGCCGTTCTCGGCGATCTTGCGCAGCGTGGCCGAAGGCGGAAGCTGATCGACGGCGGCCTGCGCGGAAGCGAGCTCTTTCGCCGTGGCGGCCCATGCCGGAGAGCAGAAAGACAGCGCGGCGGACGTCGCGATGCAAACGTTTCCGACAATGACCCGGAACGCGCCCGCTCGCGGCGCGCTTGAGTACTGCTTCATGGATGTCCTCGCTGGAAGCGCGTGTTGCTGGCCCTCTGTTTGTCTTGTTCGCACCGCGGATGCGGGACCGGACGCCGCCTCTTGCGTGCGGCGCCCGTTACTCTGCAACTAGAATGGCGACGCTCAGGCAGGCTTGCCCCAGCTATCGCGCAAGCTGACGATACGGTTGAACACCGGCTTGCCCGGTTGCGAATCCAGACGGTCCGCGACGAAATAGCCGTGGCGCTCGAACTGGAAGCGGTCTTCGGCGTTGGCTTCGCGCGCGCTGGGTTCCAAAAACGCATTGACGATGCGCTTCGAATCCGGATTCAACGCATCCAGAAATTCCGCGCCACCCGCGCCCGGTTGCGGCTCCTTGAACAGGCGGTCGTAGATCCGCACTTCGGCCGCGTAGGCCGTCGCGGCGCTGACCCAGTGGATCGTGCCCTTGACCTTGTACGCGTTCGCGCCGTCCGTGCCCGACTTGCTGTCCGGGAAGTAGTTGCAATGCACGGCGATCACCTTGCCGTTCTCGTCCTTGTCCGCGCCCGTGCACTCCACCACGAAGCCGTACTTGAGCCGCACCTTGTTGCCGGGGAAAAGGCGGAAGTAGCCCTTCTGCGGCGTTTCCTGAAAGTCTTCGCGTTCTATCCACAATTCGCGCGAGAAGGGAAATTTGCGCGTGCCGCGGTCAGCATGATGCGGATGCACGGGCGCGCTGCATTCCTCGCTTTGTCCTTCCGGATAATTGTCGATGATGAGCTTGAGCGGATCGAGCACCGCGATTGCGCGCGGGGCTTTCTCGTCGAGATCGTCGCGCAGCGCGCCTTCGAGCACGCTCATGTCGATCCACGAATCGACCTTGGTCACGCCCACGCGCTCCACCATCAAGCGGATGCTTTCCGGCGTGAAGCCACGGCGGCGCACGCCCACGATGGTCGGCATGCGCGGGTCGTCCCAGCCGTCCACGTGATTCTCCTGCACGAGTTGCAGGAGCTTGCGCTTGCTCGTGATGGCGTACGTCAGATTCAGGCGCGAGAATTCGATCTGCTGCGGCAGGGGACGCGCGAACACGCCATCGTCGGCGAGTTGCGCCAGGAACCAGTCGTAGAGCGGCCGGTGATCCTCGAACTCCAGCGTGCACAGCGAGTGCGTGATGTTTTCGAGCGCGTCCGATACGCAATGCGCGTAGTCGTACATCGGATAGATGCACCACTTGTCGCCCGTGCGGTAGTGGTGCGCGAAGCGGATGCGGTAGATGACCGGATCGCGCATGTTGAAGTTCGGCGCCGCCATGTCGATCTTCGCGCGCAGCACGTGCTCGCCTTCCTTGAACTCGCCCGCCTTCATGCGGCGGAAGAGGTCGAGGTTTTCATCGGGCGTGCGGTGGCGATACGGCGAGTTGATGCCCGCTTCGGTTGCCGAGCCGCGCGTGGCGCGCATTTCCTCGGCGGTCTGGCTATCGACGTAGGCCTGGCCTTTCTTGATGAGCAGCTCGGCGCATTCGTACAGCTTGTCGTAGTAGTCGCTCGCGAAATACTTGTGTTCGCGGCCGTCCTTGTTCCACTCGAAGCCGAGCCACTTGACCGCGTCGATGATCGAATCCACGTACTCGACGCTTTCCTTCTCGGGGTTCGTGTCGTCGAAACGCAGATGGCAGACACCGCCGTAATCCGCGGCCAGCCCGAAGTTCACGCAGATGCTTTTCGCGTGACCGATATGCAGATAACCGTTCGGCTCGGGTGGGAAGCGGGTCTCGACACGCTGCGACCACTTACCTGAACGGTTGTCGTCTTCGATGATGTTGCGAATGAAATTGGATGGCGCCGGGGCGTCGTTGCGATCGGTGTTCATGCGAAAAGAAGTGCCAACGGATGCGCTCGCGTGTGATCGGTTCGGGAAACGTTCCTCGCGGCTCGGAACGCGTTCGAATGCTAGGTATATCGGGATGATTCTACCTTACGCAACCCGCGCGGGCAGGCGCTCGCGGGTTTCGCCGATGCCGCGTTTCCATGCGCCGCGGATCGGCCTGCATATTCCGGCTCCCGCGTTACACCTGTGAAGCACTTATTCGGTCACCGTAACGAGGGTAACGGAAGGTAAATCGCGTTGTGGGCGGGGCGCGCGGGCTTTTATGATCGGCTCGCCGGTCGGGTTGCAAGCCGGCAAGCGGTGCGACTACAAGACATCACAACGACAACACAACGAAAACACAGGGAATTCGACCATGAACAAGATCATCAAGCTCGCGGCGGTGGCCGCGCTCGTGACGAGCCTCACAGCCTGCGCGGGCGTGTCGCGTCAGCAGGCTCACGCGGCCATCGGCGCGGGCGCGGGCGGGGCGCTCGGCTACGTGCTCACGGGCGGGCCGCTCGGGACCATTGCCGGGGCGGCGGCGGGCGGGCTGATCGGCGCGGGAACGCGTTGATACCGGCGTATCGCGCTCAAATCACCTTGCCCTTTCGCAACTGCGTAATGCGCGCATCGTCGTAACCGAGCACGTCCTTGAGCACGCTCGTGGTGTGTTCGCCGAGCATCGGCGGATGCGTGCGTGCTTCGGGCGGCGTCGCGCTCATCTTGATGGGGCTTGCCACGAGCTTCACGTCGCCGCCTTCCGGATGCGGCAGATCGATACGCATCCTGCGCGCCAGCACTTGCGGGTCGTCGAACACTTCGCCGAGATCGTTGATCGGGCCGCACGGCACGCCCGCCGCTTCCAGCGCGGCGAGCCATTCGTGCTTGCCGCGCGTGGCGACCATGTCGGCGAGAAGCGGCACGAGCACGTCGCGATTGCGCACGCGTGACGGGTTCTTCGCGAAGCGCGGATCGTCGGCGAGATGCGCGCATGCGCCTGCCTCGACGAATTTGCGAAACTGCCCGTCGTTGCCGACCGCGACGATGATCCAGCCATCGCTCGTCTGAAACGTCTGGTACGGCACGATGTTCGGATGCGCGTTGCCCCAGCGCACCGGCGGCTTGCCGCTCGCCAGATAGTTGGTGTTCATGTTGGCGAGCATGGCGACCTGCACGTCGAGCAGCGCCATGTCGATATATTGCCCTTCGCCCGTGCGATCCCGGTGCGAGAGCGCCGCCAGCACACCCACTGTCGCGTACATGCCGGTCATGAGGTCGGCGATGGCGACGCCTGCCTTTTGCGGACCGCCGCCGGGTTGTCCGTCGCGCTCGCCGGTGATACTCATGAAGCCGCCGATGCCCTGAATGATGAAATCGTAGCCCGCGCGCTCCGCATATGGCCCGGTCTGCCCGAAGCCTGTTACCGAGCAATAGACGATATCCGGCTTCACTTCTTTCAGCGATTCATAGTCGAGCCCGTACTTCTTCAACTGACCGACCTTGTAGTTCTCCAGCACGACATCGCTTCGAGCGGCCAGCGCGCGCACGATCCGCTGACCTTCTTTACTTGCGATATCGACCGTCACCGAGCGCTTGTTGCGGTTTGCCGCGAGATAGTAGGCGGCCTCGCGCGTGTCTTCGCCATCGGGCTTCTTGAGATAGGGCGGCCCCCAGTGACGGGTGTCGTCGCCGGCTTCGGGCCGCTCGATCTTGATGACCTCCGCGCCCAGGTCGGCGAGCGTCTGCGCGCACCACGGTCCCGCGAGCACGCGGGTCAGGTCGAGTACGCGGATATGGCTGAGTGCTCCCATGCGTCGTGTCTCTCGTCTCGGATTTGGTTTCTGACCACGCGACTGTCGCATAGAACGGACGGGCGCGCGAGGGCGCTTTATCCGTTGCAGACGCCTGCCGCGCCCCGGTTCGGCACCGCGAATCCCGTATAATCAAAAATTACTCGGAATAGCCTTAAGTCTTGCCGAAACCCGCATCAGAAGGGCTTCAAACGGGCTTTACCAAGGCTTCGTCAGAAAACCAGCAGAACACGCAAAACGCCCCGTACGCCATGAAAGCCGCCGAAATACGCGAGAAATTCCTGAAGTTTTTCGAATCGAAGGGACATACGATCGTCCGTTCGTCGAGCCTCGTGCCGGGCAACGACCCGACGCTGCTCTTCACCAACTCGGGCATGGTCCAGTTCAAGGACGTGTTCCTCGGTGCCGAAGCGCGGCCGTACTCGCGCGCAACCACCGCGCAGCGCAGCGTGCGCGCGGGCGGCAAGCATAACGATCTGGAGAACGTCGGCTATACGGCGCGGCATCACACGTTCTTCGAGATGCTCGGCAACTTCTCGTTCGGCGACTACTTCAAGCGCGACGCCATCCACTACTGCTGGGAGCTGTTGACGAAGGTCTACATGCTGCCGCCGGAAAAGCTCACCGTCACGGTCTATCAGGAAGACGACGAAGCGTACGCCATCTGGGAAAAGGAAATCGGCGTGCCGGCGGAACGCATCATCCGCATCGGCGACAACAAGGGCGCGCGCTACGCATCCGACAACTTCTGGCAAATGGCCGACACCGGCCCGTGCGGTCCGTGCTCCGAAGTGTTCTACGACCACGGTCCGGAAATCTGGGGCGGCCCGCCGGGGTCGCCGGAGGAAGACGGCGACCGCTTCATCGAGATCTGGAATCTCGTGTTCATGCAGTTCAACCGCGACGCGCAAGGCAACATGACGCCGCTGCCCAAGCAGTGCGTCGATACCGGCATGGGCCTCGAACGTCTCGCCGCCGTGCTGCAGCACGTGCACAGCAACTACGAGATCGACCTCTTCCAGACGCTCATCAAGGCCGCGGGCCGCGAGACCCATACGGCCGATCTGGAAAACAACTCGCTGAAGGTCATTGCCGACCATATCCGCGCGTGCTCGTTCCTGATCGTCGATGGCGTGATTCCCGGCAACGAAGGCCGCGGTTACGTGCTGCGCCGTATCGTGCGCCGCGCCATTCGTCATGGCTACAAACTCGGCCGGCGCGGCTCGTTCTTCCACAAGCTCGTGCCGGACCTCGTCGCGGAAATGGGCGCGGCTTACCCCGAACTTGTCGATGCTCAACAGCGCGTCACCGATGTGCTGCGCCAGGAAGAAGAGCGCTTCTTCGAGACCATCGAGCACGGCATGTCGATTCTCGAAGGCGAACTGGCCGAACTCGACAAGAAGGGCGTGAAGCAACTGGACGGCGAACTCGCGTTCAAGCTGCACGATACCTACGGCTTCCCGCTCGATCTCACGGCCGACGTATGCCGCGAACGCGGCGTGACGGTGGACGAGCCCGCCTTCGACGACGCCATGGCGCGTCAGCGCGATCAGGCGCGCGCGGCGGGCAAGTTCAAGCTCGCGGCCGGCCTCGAATACTCGGGCGCCAAGACCACGTTCCACGGCTACGAGAAGGAAATCTTCGACGACGCGAAAATCATCGCGCTTTATGTGGAGGGCGCGTCGGTGAACGAGGCGCAAGCGGGCCAGCAAGCGGTCGTCGTGCTCGATCACACGCCGTTCTATGCGGAATCCGGCGGTCAGGTGGGCGATCAGGGCGTGCTCGCGAATGCCTCCGCGCGCTTCGCGGTGGCAGACACGCTCAAGGTTCAGGCCGATGTCGTCGGCCACCACGGCACGGTGGAGCAGGGCACGCTCAAGGTCGGCGACGTGGTGAAGGCGCGGATCGACGCCATCCGCCGCGCGCGCACCGCACGCAATCACTCGTCCACGCACTTGATGCACAAGGCGTTGCGCGAAGTGCTCGGCGGTCATGTGCAGCAGAAAGGCTCGCTCGTCGACGCCGACAAGACGCGCTTCGACTTCGCACACAACGCGCCGATGACGGACGACGAGATCCGCCGCGTCGAGCAGATCGTCAATCAGGAAGTGCTTGCGAACGCGCCGGGCGTCGTGCGCGTCATGTCTTACGACGAAGCGGTGAAGGGCGGCGCCATGGCGCTCTTCGGCGAGAAGTACGGCGACACGGTGCGCGTGCTGGACCTGGGCTTTTCGCGCGAACTCTGCGGCGGCACACACGTGCAGCGCACGGGCGACATCGGCCTCTTCAAGATCGTGATGGAAGGCGGCGTGGCGGCGGGCATTCGCCGTGTCGAAGCCATCACGGGCGACAATGCCGTGCGCTATGTGCAGGAGCTGGATCAGCGTATCAACGCGGCGGCGGGCGCCCTCAAGGCACAACCGTCCGAACTCACGCAGCGTATCGCGCAGGTTCAAGAGCACGTGAAGTCGCTGGAGAGGGAACTGGGCGCGCTCAAGTCGAAGCTCGCATCGAGCCAGGGCGATGAACTCGTTTCGCAAGCCGTCGATGTCGCGGGCGTTCAAGTGCTCGCCGCGCAACTCGAAGGCGCGGACGTGAAGACGCTGCGCGAAACCGTCGACAAGCTGAAGGACAAGCTCAAGAGCGCGGCTATCGTGCTGGCTTCCGTCGAAGGCGGCAAGGTCAGTCTCATCGCGGGCGTGACGGCGGATGCATCGAAGAAGGTCAAGGCGGGCGAGCTCGTCAACTTCGTCGCGCAGCAAGTGGGCGGCAAGGGCGGCGGCCGTCCCGACATGGCGCAGGCGGGCGGCACGGAACCGGCCAAGCTGCCGGCCGCACTCGCAGGCGTAACAGGCTGGGTGCAGCAGCAGCTTTAAAGCGCGGTGGAAGTGCTTGAAACGGTCCGGTCGGCGAAAGTCACCGGGCCGTTTTTATTACAGCCTGTCAGGCACATCTCGTGCATCTTCTCCGGTACTTTCAACCAAAAGGGGAGAACAAACATGAACCACAAGATTGCATCGATCGTACTGGCTGGCGCAATGATCGCCGCCACGGGCGCAGCACAGGCCAAGGGATGTCTCGAAGGCGCGGCAGTCGGCGGCGTGGCGGGGCACGTCGCGGGCAAGCACGGCGTGGTGGGCGCGGCGGGTGGCTGCGCGATCGGCCATCACGAAGCGAACAAGAAGGACAAGGCCGCGCAGCAAGCCAACGCCGCCAGCGGCACGACAGCGAAGTAAGCGCAGCCTCGACCCAAGTTATTGTTTACGCCATAAAGCGCGCCGCCGGCTTCGGTGGCGCGCTTTTTCGTCAGATGACATGTTGAATTGGAGCGGCGCGCTGACGGCACCACGTCGTCGATAGACGAGTCGGCAAAGCGCAATTCAACACCGATAGCGCAATCGTTCGACGCTGCCCGTCGGTATCCTAAGTGTCGCGAGGTTAGAACGGGCGCGGCACACGATCTATCGCTCAATCGCATTCGAATCTTGCACGGCGCGATGCGGATAAAATGAGCGGACTGCTTGCACGGCACGCAACGATGGCGACCACGCGATCTTCACTCGTCCCGGGTCACGAAGCTCGTGCAGCGCCTTCTACCAGTCTTCCAGCGAATTCCATGACCGCGCCGAACGAATCCATCCAGCACTTCGCCTCCGACAATTACGCGGGTATCTGCCCCGAAGCGCTCGATGCGCTCGTCAAGGCCAACACTAGCGGCCACGAACCGGCTTACGGCGACGATTCCTGGACCGCGCGCGTGTGCGACCGCATCCGCGATCTGTTCCAGACCGACTGCGAAGTCTTCTTCGTCTTCAATGGCACGGCGGCCAATTCGCTTGCGCTGGCGTCGCTGTGCCAGTCGTATCACTCGGTCATTTGCCACGAGCTCGCGCATATCGAAACCGACGAGTGCGGCGGCCCCGAATTCTTCTCCGGCGGCTCCAAGCTTCTGACCGCCAAGGGCGAGAACGGCAAGCTCACGCCCGATGCGATCGAGGAACTCGTCACCCGACGCGCCGATATCCATTATCCGAAGCCGAAAGTCGTCTCGCTCACGCAATCGACGGAAGTGGGCACGGTCTATACCGTCGAGGAAGTGCGCGCGATTGCGGCCATCGCCAAGCGGCGGCATCTGACCGTGCATATGGATGGCGCGCGTTTCGCCAACGCGGTCGCCACGCTCGGCGTGCATCCGTCGGAGATTACTTGGCGCGCGGGCGTCGACGTGCTGTGCTTCGGCGGCACCAAGAACGGCTTGCCGGTCGGCGAAGCGGTCGTGTTTTTCGACAAGGCGCTTGCCGTGGATTTTGCTTATCGGCTGAAACAGGCGGGGCAGCTTGCATCGAAAATGCGCTTCATCTCCGCGCCGTGGCTCGGCTTGCTCGATAACGATGTCTGGCTGCGCAACGCGCGTCACGCCAACTCAATGGCGCAATTGATGGCCGAGCGTCTCGCGAATATTCCTGGCGTACAGGTGCTCTTCAAGCCGGAGTCGAACGCGGTGTTCGCGGAATTGCCGCCGCACGTCGCCACCGCCTTGCGCGCGAAAGGCTGGAAGTTCTATCAGTTCATCGGGTCGGGCGGCTGCCGCCTGATGTGCGCATGGGACACGCGCGAGGACACCGTCGAGCGCTTCGCCGACGAAGTCCGCGCACTCGCAGCGATCAACCGCTGATGCAGCCGCCGCCGACGATGAGCAAACCGCAACCCACGCGCCGCGCGGACTATCCGCACTTCCTCACCATCAGCACGCGCTGGTCCGACAACGATGTCTATGGTCATATCAACAACGTCGTCTACTACAGCTACTTCGATACCGTCGTGAACGAGTATCTGCTGCGCTCGGGCGTGCTCGACTTCGCGGGCGGCGAGACGATCGGGCTCGTCGTGGACACGCGCTGCAATTTTTTCGAGTCGGTTTCGTTTCCCGATCTGATCGATGCAGGCTTGCGCGTGGAAAAGCTCGGCACGACGAGCGTGCGCTACGAGGTCGGCATCTTCACGCAAGGCGCAAAGAGCGCGGCGGCGCAGGGCCATTTCGTGCATGTCTATGTGAACCGCGTGACGCGCCGGCCGGTGCCTTTGCCCGAGCGTCTCGTCGATGCCTTGAAGCCGCTCGTCAACGCTTGAGGATTGTTCCGTGCTTCAGTGGTTCAGCGTGAGCCTGCTCAACGGCGTGAGCGTCGGGCTGCTGCTCTTCATGCTCTGTGCGGGCCTCACGCTCATCTTCTCGATGCTCGGCGTGCTCAACTTCGCGCACGCGAGCTTTTATATGCTCGGCGCGTATGTCGGTCAGGCGCTGGCTTGGTATGGCGGATTCTGGCTGGCACTCGTCGTGGCGCCTTTGATCGTCGGCTGCGCGGGGGCGTTGTTCGAGCGCTTTCTGCTCAAGCGCGTGCATGCGCGCGGCGCGCTCGCCGAGTTGCTGCTCACGTTCGGCGCGGCCATCGTGATAGGCGAGGGCGTGAAGCTCGTATGGGGGCTCGGACCGTTGCCCGCGACGATTCCCTCCGTGCTCGAAGGGCCGCTCTTCACCTGGTACGGCGCCGCGTTTCCACGCTACCGCGTGTTCATGATGCTGCTTGCCATCCTCATGCTCGGCGCGTTGCATGTCGTGTTGCGCGTATCGAAGACGGGGCTCGTGGTGCGCGCGGCGCTCACGCATTCCGCGACCGTCGAAACGCTCGGCCACGATGTCCCGCGCGTCTTCACGACGGTGTTCGCCGCCGGCACGGCGCTGGCGGCGCTCGCGGGTGTGATCGGCGCGCCGCTTGCCGTGCTCGAACCGTCGATGGCCGATGCCGTCGGTCCCATCGTGTTCGTCGTCGTGGTCATCGGCGGGCTGGGCTCGCTTTCGGGGGCGCTCGTCGCGTCGCTCTTGATCGGCTGCGTGCAGACATTCGCCGTGGGCACGACGGCATCGGCGGGGAGCATTGCTGCCTGGTTCGGCGTGCGTTTGCCGGACGCTTGGGCCGCGCTCAGCGTCGCGCAACTCGCGCCCGTGCTGCCGTACCTGTTGCTCGTCGCGATGCTGGCGGCGCGTCCACGCGGACTTTTCGGTGAAGAGACGGGCGATGCTTAAGTCCCTCGCGCCGTGGCTCGCACTCGTCGCGGCGCTTGCGCTACCGCCGCTTTGCTTCGATCGATCCTGGCTGCTTGCGTATCTCGCGCAGACGGCGACGCTCATCGTCTTCGCGCTCTCCTACAACTTGCTGCTCGGGCAGACGGGCTTGCTTTCCTTCGGTCACGCGGTTTATGCGGGGTTCGGCGCTTTCGCCGCCGCGCACGTGTTCAATCGCTTTGGCGTGCCGTTGCCATTGCTGCCATTGATCGGCGGATGCTTTGCGGTGCTCGCGGCCATCGTCTTCGGCGCGATCTCGACGCAACGCGGCGGCACGGCTTTCGCGATGATCACGCTAGGCATCGGCGAATTGGTTGCGGCAAGCGTCTGGCTCGTGCCGGGCTGGTTCGGCGGCGAGGGTGGCGTGGCGATCGATCGCGCGAGCGGCGCTGCGCTCTTCGGATGGACATTCGGCCCGTTGCGGCAGGCGTATGCGTTGATCGCGTGCTGGTGTGTCGTGTCGGCTTGCGCGATGTTCGCGTTCTCTCGCACGCCGCTTTGTCGCCTCGCCAACGCCGTGCGCGACAATCCCGTGCGCGCGGCGGCGATAGGCGCGTCGCCACGGCGCGTGCGCTTCACGATGCTCGTCGTATCCGCGTTCTTCGCGGGCATTGCAGGCGTGTTGTCGCTCGTGAATGTCGAACTGGCATCGGCGGAAAGCGTCGGGCTTGCGAGATCGACGAGTGTGCTGGTGGCGACGGTCATCGGCGGGACCGGAAGCTTCTTTGGGCCGATTGCCGGGGCGGTGCTGCTCACGTTTTTCAGCGTGGCGGTGGCGAGCGTGTCCGCTGCCTGGCCGATGTATCTCGGACTGTGCTTCGTGTGGGTGATCGTCGCGGCGCCCGATGGCGTCGCTGGCTTCTTCACGCGCATGCGCACGCGCCCGCTTCGTTCAACCATGTATGCCATGTCGAGCACGCTGGCGTTCGGTGCGGCTGTGGTCGTCGCGGTGGAGACGCTCTATGCGCGACAAGCGGATGCAAGCGCGTTGCCGCACGGCGTTTGGTGGATCGCGTTGCCTTGCTTGGCGCTCGGCGTTGGGCTCGCGTGGATCGATCGACGGGCGCGGGGCGTGCGATGAACATGGGTCTTGAACCGCGTAAGTTCGGCGAGCGCTTCAGGGCGATCTTTGCCGCCGGTCGCAAAGGGTACACGCCATGACCATCGCCCTCGAATTGCGCGGCATCGCGAAACGGTTCGGGCCGACGCGCGTTCTGCGCGGTATCGATCTGCAAGTGCAAAGCGGCGAACGTCATGCGCTCATCGGCCCGAACGGCGCAGGCAAGTCCACGCTCTTCGACACTATTTCCGGGCGCACCAAACCCGACGAAGGGCGCATCGTGGCGATCGGTATCGACATCACCGGTCGCGCGCCGCAACGCATTAGCCGGGTGCTTGCGCGCAGCTTCCAGACGACGAGCGTCTTCACCGGCTTGAGCGTGCTCGACAATTTGCGTTGTGCGGCGTTGGGCTCGGCTTCGTCGCGCAGGATCGATCGCTGGCTGCCGTCGCGCGCGCTCGAAGACCGCGCCCGCGCCATGCTCGATGCCATCGGCCTGGCCGCTCACGCCGACGTACCCGCCGCACGGCTCACGTATGCCGAACAGCGCGCGCTCGATCTAGGCATCGCGCTCGCCACCGATGCGCCGCTCATTCTCCTCGACGAACCCACGGCGGGGATGAACCGCGCGGAGGCATCCCGCGCGCTGGCGCTGATTCGGGCGACGACGCAAGGGCGCACGCTCGTCGTCATCGAGCACGACATGGACGCGGTGTTCGGCCTCGCGGATCGCATCTCCGTGCTGGTTCAAGGGCGCGTGATCGCCACCGGCACGCCCGCGGCGATTCGCGATGATCGCGCGGTGCGCGAGGCGTATCTGGGGGGATCGCGATGAGCGCCTTATTGCGTATCCACGATCTGCGCGCGTGGCATGGCGCGGCACAGGTACTGCACGGCGTGAACCTGTCGATAGCCGAAGGCGAGATCGTCGCGCTCGTGGGCCGCAATGGTTCGGGGCGCTCGACGCTCGCGAAGTCCATCATGGGCCTTGTGCGCTGCGAGGGCGAGATGCGGTTTCGCGATGCATCGCTCGTCGGGCTGCGGCCGTTTCGCATCGCGCGCATGGGAATTGGCTACGTGCCTGAAACGCGCGATGTGTTTCCGGGCTTGAGCGTGCGCGAGAATCTCGTGCTGGGCGAGCGTCCGGGCACGCGCTTCAGTGTGGACGATGCTTATCGCCTCTTCCCCGTGTTACGGGAGCGCGCGCGAGTGAAGGCCGGCGCGTTGTCGGGCGGCGAACAGCAAATGCTGGCGCTGGCAAGAACGCTGGCGGGCGATCCGTCGTTGGTGGTCATCGACGAACCCGGCGAAGGGCTCGCGCCGCAAGTGCTGACGCAAGTGGCGGCGTGCCTCGCGGGTCTGCGCGAACGCGGCGTGGCCATACTGCTGATCGAAGAGCGCCTGACGATCGCGCGCATGCTCGATGCGCGCGTCGCGGTGATGGGGCACGGCGCGGTTCAGTTCGACGGGGCGTTGGGGGAGCTGGAAACACGCGCCGATGTGCAGCGAGAATGGCTGTCGGTGGGTTAACTCACTCCTTGCTATCCCGCTCCACGATCCATTCATGCTTCGGATCGTTTTTAAAGTACCACGTGCGCTTATCGCCCGCCATCACGTTGAGATAATAATTATCGTAGCCATAAGGCACGACGACCGGATGATACCCACGCGGCACCATCACCACGTCGCGGTTCTCCACCGCCAGGGTTTCGTCGAGATCGCGCTCGTCGGTATAAACACGCTGAAACGCAAAGCCCTGCGGCGGATTCAGCCGATGGTAATAAGTCTCCTCCAGCGAACTTTCGACAGGCACGTTGTCCTGATCGTGCTTGTGCGGCGGATAGCTCGACGCATGGCCGCTCGGCGTACGCACTTCGACCACGAGTAACGACTCGGCGGCCTCGGTCTGCGGAAGAATATCGCACACGTGTCGCGTATTCGCGTTCTTGCCGCGCGTCGAACGCTTCATTTGCGAGGGCTCGATGAGTCGCGGCGGATACACGCCCGTCGCCGGCGCGCTCGCCACACCGAGTTCCGTTTCGCGCTCCGCCCGCACGATTGCGGCGAGCTTCGGCGGTACGTAGACGGCATAGGGCGCGGCGTCTTCGAACACACTGTCGCGCGAGCCGATGGACTGCCAGTGCTCGTCGCCCGCCTCGACGCTCACCGTGCCCGTCAGCACGACGATGCAGCTTTCGCGCCCGGCGTCGTAGACATGCAGCACTTCACCTTCTTCCAGCCGGTACGCCGCGAAGCCGACATGCTTCCAGCCAGCGGATTCCGGTGTCACACGCGCGATCGTCTGGCCTTCGCGCGATGCCTTCACTAACAGGCTCATGCCGTCTCCTTGAATGTGGCATCGACAAGTGTGCGCAACGTGCGATAACCCTTGTCGGCATACTGGTAACTCCGCGCGATCACCGGGTCCTGCTCCGCTTCCACGACGAGCCAGCCGTCGTAATCATGCTCGGCCAGACACGCGACGATGCCGGGATAATCCACCGCGCCATCGCCCGGCACGGTGAAGGCGCCGTTGATGACCGCATCGAGAAAACTCCAGTTGCGATTGCGCGCCAGCTTCACGATCTCCGGGCGCACGTCCTTGCAATGCACATGGCACACGCGCGCAATATGCTTGCGCAGCGTGGTCAATGCGTCGCCGCCCGCGAAGGTGATGTGACCCGCATCGAAGAGAAGGCCCACCGCGTCGTTGGTCTCCGCCATCAGACGGTCGACGTCCGCGGGCGTCTCCACATACGCGCCCATGTGATGATGATAGGCGACCCGAACGCCTCGTGACAGCGTGTATTCCGCGAAACGATTCAGCCGCTCGGCATACTGTTGCCACTGCGCATCCGCAAAGAAACGCGGGCGCTGATAGAGCGGGCGCGGCGCGCCTTGAATGGAATTCGCCACTTCGCCATAGACCATCACCTTCGCGCCGTTTTGCGCGAGCAAGTCGAGATGGGCACCCACGGCTTCGATCTCTTCTTCCGCGCTGCGCTCGGCGAGTCTGCCCGAGTACCAGCCCGACACCAGCGCGAGGTCGTATTGCGCCAGCAGCGTCTTGAGCGCCTGCGGCTCGCGCGGAAACTTGTTGCCGAGTTCGAAGCCTTCGTAACCGATCCGCCGGCCTTCGGTCAGCGCGACGGACAAGGGCGTCTCGCCGCCGAGCGATGGCAAATCGTCGTTCATCCACGACAAGGGATTGATTCCGATCCGTACGTGCAGAGACATGTGCGCGGTCCTAGATAGAGTTGCCTTTGCTGCGTGCTTTCAACGCGCGCTCGTAACGCTCGCGCGCCGACAAGACCGCATCGCGATCCGATACCTCGGGCACCGCCACTTCCCACCACCATCCGCCTTCGTCGGTCGTGCGCGCGGGGTCGGTGTCGATGGAGATGAGGTAGCTGCGCTCGGCGGCGCGCGCGCGTCGCATCGCGGCCTGCAAGTCGTCGATGCTCGCCACATGCTCCGACAACGCGCCGAGCGCACGCGCGTGCATCGCGAAATCGATGGTCGGTGCGCCGAGCGGGCCTTGCTTGCAGTCGTCGATCAGGTTGTTGAAGGGCGCACCGCCGCATGCCTGTTGCAAACGGTTGATGCAGCCATAGCCGCGATTGTCGAGCAACACGACGATCAGCTTCGCGCCGAGCATGACGGAGGTCGCCAACTCGCTGTTCATCATGAGATAGCTGCCGTCGCCGACGATCACGATCACCTCGCGCTCCGGCCGCGCGAGCTTCGCGCCCAGACCGCCCGCGATCTCGTAGCCCATGCACGAATAACCGTATTCGACGTGATAGCCGCCCGGCGCGCTCGTGCGCCACAGCTTCTGCAGATCGGCCGGCAAGGTGCCCGCCGCGCACACGACGATATCGTCAGCCGGCGAATCGGCTTTCGAGCGCTGCACCGCGCCGATGACATCCGCTTCGCGCGGCAAGGCGTTGTCGGCGACGGGCGTGTTCGTCACGTGCGCGACAGTCTCGCGCCAGTCGTCGGCGAGACGTTTGGCGCGCGTGGTCCATTGCGGCGACGCGCGCCAGTCGCCGAGCGCTTCGGAAAGCGCATCGAGTGCGAGGCGTGCATCGGCTTCGACGCTCAGCGCGTCTTGCTTCAGGGCATCGAAAGGATTGGCGTTGATCGAAACGAGTTGCGCATGCGCAAAGAGCGTGTTCGATCCCGTGGTGAAGTCCTGCAAGCGCGTGCCGACCGCGAGCACGCAATCGCTCGATTGCGCGAGTTCATTCGCCGATGCCGCGCCCGTCACGCCGATTGCGCCCGCGTTTAGGGCGTCGTCCCAAGCGAGCGCGCCTTTGCCTGCCTGCGTTTCCGCGACGGGCACGCCATGCTTGTGCGCGAAGGCGCGCAACGCGTCGGTGGCGAGGCCGTACAGCACGCCGCCGCCCGAGACGATCAGCGGTTCGCGCGACTCGCGCAAGGCCGCTGCGGCGCGCGCGATTTCATGCGGTGACGGCGCGCTCGCATGGAACTCGACCACACGCGGCTCGAAGAACGAAGCGGGATAGTCGTAGGCCATCGCCTGCACGTCCTGCGGCAGCGCGAGCGTGACGGGACCGCAGAGCGCGGCATCGGTAAGCACGCGGATCGCGCGCGGCAACGCGCTCAACAACTGCGCCGGATGCACGATGCGATCGAAATAACGCGATACGGCCTTCAAGGCATCGTTCGCGGAAACGCCGCCGTCGTGTGCGTCCTCGACTTGTTGCAGAACCGGATCGGGCGCGCGCGACACGAAGATGTCGCCCGGCAGAAGCAGCACCGGCAGCCGGTTCACATGCGCGAGCGCGGCCGCCGTCACGAGATTGGTGGCGCCCGGCCCGATGGACGTCGTGACAGCCATCATGCGGCGCCGCATATGCGCCTTTGCAAACGCGATCGCGCTATGCGCCATGGCTTGCTCGTTGTGCGCGCGATACGTCGGCAATTGCTCGCGATGCCGATACAACGCCTCGCCGATGCCCGCGACATTGCCGTGCCCGAAAATTGCGAAGACGCCGCCGAAGAGCGCCTCGCCGCTTTCCGTGCGCAGCGCGGCGAGATAGCGCACGAGCGCCTGCGCGGTGGTCAGCCGGATGGTAGCGTGCTCATTCATGCTGCTTGCTCCTGTCTTGGCTGCACGGCATTCAGCGACGCGCGCGCCTCGCGCCATGCGGAAATCAGCGTTTCGAACGTGTGGCGAACGCGCGCGATCAACTCGTCGTCGCCGATTTCGCCCGCGAGCCATGCGCGGCTCGGCTCGTGAAAGATGGTGCGTCCGACCGTGAAGCCCTTGCACGTTTTGGACGATGCCGCCGCCTTGAAGCCATCGCGCAACTGATCGACCGCCGCCGAGAGCCCGAGCAGCACGACGCCGCGGCAATACGGATCCCGCTCGGCAATTAGCGCATCGACGGCCTGCCATTGCTGTGCGCTCATCGGTTCGAGCTTCCACCATTCGGGATAGATGCCGAGGTTGTAGAGGCGCTTCAATGCGCGATACGCCGTGTCGTCCTCCACGGGCGGTCCGTTCTTCGGCACGATCACTTCGAGCAGCAGTTCATTGCCGCTCGCCTGTGTCGCATCGTAGAGCGCGCGCAGTTGCGCTTCCTGTTCGAGGCGCACGTCATGCGGATGATCGGGGTGATAGTGCACGAGACACTTCGCGATATGCTCGCGCGGCCATTCGACGAGCGTCGTGCCGACGTCGCGGCCGTGATCGAACACGAGCGGCATCGAGCCCGGCAACTCGACCGGACGGCCGATCCACCAGCCGCGGCCAGTCGCGGCATTGAGCGCATCCTGTCCGTAGCGGTCGTCGATCAATACGCCGATACGGCCGGCCAGTCCGCGTTCTTCTTCCGTCTTCGCGACGGCATCGACGAAAAGACCCTTCAGCTTCGCAATGCGCGTTTCGTTTGCGCCGGTCTGCTGCGCAAGCTCGAAAAACTGGTTGCGATGATCGAACGCGAAGCCGAGCACTTCGTCGCATTGCTTGCGCTTGGGGCTCACGCGATGCAGACGCGCGAGGCTTGCATCGCGATCCGGACGGCGCATGCGTGCCGGGTCTTCTTTTGCGGCCGCGAGGAAGTACACGAGTTCCTCGGGCGTGGGCATGGCGGGCGCGCAGCCGTGACGCGAAACGACGAGCGCGCCGCACGCATTTGCCGCGCGCGCACACGCTTCGAGCGATTCGTCGCGCAGCCAGCCCGAGAGGAAGCCGGACGCGAACGCATCGCCCGCGCCGAGGACGTTAAGCACTTCGACTTCGACGCCGCCATGAATGGGCGCATCGTCGATGGAAGCGGGCACCGCGCCTTCGATGATCGAGCAGCCGAGCGGCCCGCGCTTCACGACGAGCGTGGCATGAGTAACGGTACGAACCGTGGCGAGCGCATCGATCAGATCGTCCTTGCCGCCCGCAATCCGGAACTCTTCTTCCGTGCCGATCGCGAGATCGATCAGCGGCAGGATATGCAGCAAATGCGCGGTGACGCTTTCATCGGCGACGAAGCGCGTTTCGCCGTCGGCTTTGCCTGTCAGACCCCACAGCACCGGCCGATAATCGATGTCGAGAATCGTGCGCACGTTGTTTCGGCGCGCGTATTCGAGCGCGCGGCGGCTCGTGCGATTCACCTGTTCCGTGGAGAAGTGCGTGCCCGTGATGAGCAATGCCTTCGACGAGGCGATATACGCTTCGTCGAAATCGTTTTCGTCCACGGCCATGTCGGCGCAATTCTCGCGATAGAACACGAGCGGAAAGGTATCGCGATCTTTTATGCCGAGCAGCACGAGCGCGGTGAGACGCTCGAAGTCCGTGCGCACGTGGCTCACGTCGCAGCCTTCGCCCGCGAGTGTTTCGACGAGAAAGCGTCCCATGTGATCGTTGCCGACGCGCGCGAGCATCGACGACTTGAGCCCCAACCGCGCGCAACCGAACGCGATATTCGCCGACGACCCGCCGAGATACTTCGCAAACGTCGCGACATCTTCGAGCCGCGCGCCGACCTGTTGCGCGTAGAGATCGACCGCGAGGCGGCCGAGGCACACGATATCGTGCGCGCGGTCCGCTGCAAAACGTGAGGTGTGTTGTTCTGGCATGGCTTGTTGTCCTCGATCCTCAGATCGTCGCGCCTTCGAGTTCGTTGATCATCGTCTGCATCTCGGCGCCGCCCGCCATCATGTCGAGCACTTCGTTCTTCGAGATGGTGTCCTTGGTGTAGGTGCCCATCGAGCGGCCGCGATTGAGCAGCGTGAAGGAGTCGCCGATCGGATAAGCGTGGTGCACGTTGTGCGTGATGAAGATCACGGAAATGCCTTTTTCGCGCGCCTTGTGAATCAGCTTCAGCACGTTGAAGCTCTGCTTCACGCCGAGCGCGGCGGTCGGTTCGTCGAGAATCAGCACGCGTGCGCCGAAGTGAATGGCGCGCGCAATCGCGAGACATTGCTTCTCGCCACCGGACATGGTGCCGATAGGCTGATGCGGATCGCGCACGTTGATGCCCATTTCCGCGAGCTTTGCCTGCGAAGTCTCCGCGGCAAGATCGAGATCCATCACGCTGAAGAGACCGAAGCGTTTCTTCTGCGGCTCGCGGCCCATGAAGAAATTGCGCGCAACGGACAAGAGCGGCACGAGCGCGAGATCCTGATAAACCGTGGCGATGCCCAAATCCAGCGCTTCCTTCGGCGACTCGAAGCGCACTGGCTTGCCATCGACGAGATAGTCGCCGGTGGACGGCGTATGCACGCCCGCCAGCGTCTTGATGAGCGTGGACTTGCCCGCGCCGTTATCGCCCAGCAGGCAATGCACTTCGCCGCGTCGCAGGCGCAAGGTCACGCCGTTCAATGCGATGACCTTGCCGAAAAACTTGCTGACGTTTTCCAGCGCGAGAATGTTGTCGTCGTTCATGGCGTTGGCCTCACTGAGCTTGCGATACGCGACGGCGCACGTAGTGATTGAACAGCACGGCGAGCAGCAGCATCACGCCGAGAAAGACGCGGAACCAGTCGGAACTCACGTTCGTATAAGTGATGCCGATCTGCACGACGCCGAAGATGAGCGCGCCGAAGCACGCGCCGACGACCGAGCCATAACCGCCCGTCAAAAGCGTCCCGCCGATGACCGCCGCGATGATCGCCTCGAATTCCTTCTGCAAGCCGCGATCGGCCGCTGCCGAGCCGATATCGCACACCTGCAGCACGGCGAAGAGACACGAGCAGAAGGCGGTGAGCACGAACAGCGAAATCTTCACGCGCCGTACCGGCACGCCGACGTTCTTGGCCGCGTTGGCGTCGCCGCCGACCGCGAGAATCCAGTTGCCGTAGCGCGTCTTGGCGAGCACGAAGGCGCAGACGGCGGCGAGCGCGAGCCACCAGATGATGACCTTCGGAATGCCCGGCACGAGCGGCTGGCCGTTATCGAGCAACTGACCGATCCCCATGTGCGCGAGCCACGCGAAGAGGCCGTGCAGCGCGACGCCGCGAAAGAGCGTGTCGGCGAGCCAGTCTTGTTGAGCGAGATCGCCGACGCCGGAAATGATGGTGCGATCCGCGAACATGATCGAGAGCGCGAGCGTGAGGCCGCGCAGGATGAACAGAAACGCGAGCGTGACGATGAACGAAGGCAGCCGCGTCTTCATCACGAGGTAGCCGTTCAACGCGCCGAGCAGCATGGAAGCGACGAACGCGAAGAGAATCGACAGCGAGAACGGCCAGTGCAGATAAACCGAGGGCAGCGCGACCATCATGCCCGCGAAGCCGATCATCGAGCCGATGGACAGATCGAACTCGCCCGCGATCATGAGAAGACACGCGCCGACCGCGAGCAAGCCGAGGTAGGCCGCGACCTGCGACCAGTTCATCACGCCGTCGAGGTTGAACATGCCCGACGAACCCGCCGCGAAGCCGAACACGATGAACACGAGCACGGTGCCCGAGATCGCGGCGAACTCCGGCCGGTTCAGCAGATGGCCGAACCACGATTGCCGGCGCACGCGTTCGTCCGAGGGCTTTGCTGCCTCCTGCGTCTCGGCCGACTCTGGCTGTGGATTCGCATGTGGAGGGTAATGCTTGCCGGCTACGCCCATGATGGCTCCTTGACTGATACCGATGCGCGCGCTCCTGCCGCGTCGGGAATAGACGCAGCAGACGCACGACGTTCCGCGCAAATGCAGTGAGCGGGCGGCGCTGAAAAGACGGCCGCCCTGAACGGTCAACGATATTGACCGGCGTATTTCACGACCTTGTCGAGATTCTCTTTGGTGATGAAACCCGGACCCGAACGAATGTTCTTCGGTCCATACGACGGCGCGAGGCCATACGTTTCGAGACGCGCCTTGAACTTCGGATTCGCTTCGAGAATCTGGCGAATCTTCACCGGGTCCGTGGTGTGATCCTTCTTGACGATAGCGAGCACGGCAACGGGGATATAGCCCTGCAAGTACGGTTGCTGATCGATTGCGAACTTGATCGTGCCGTCCTTGATGCCCTTCGCGATGTCATCGGAAAAGTCGAAGGTCACGAAATAGAGCTTGTTTTGCAGGCCCATTTGCGTGACGGCCTTGAGCGTCGCCGAGGCGGGCGTGGGTCCGAGCGTGAGTACAGCCTGCGTATCGGGATGATTGCGCAGGTAAGCCGACACCTTCGACTGAATCTCCGTCGGGTCCTGACCGGAGTCGATGGTGGACGCCTTGTAGTCGACGCCGATGGCTTCCGCGAAGCCGCGGCAGCGGTCGAATGACACCGTGTTGGTCGCGATATGGTTCACGCACAGGAACGACTTGACGCCCGCGGCCTTCGCCTTTTCGCCTGCGGCCTTGCCCGCCACGTATTCCGGCTGGCCGATATGCATGATCGCCTTGAGTTGCTCGCTTTGCTCTTCGGTGCCCGAGTTGATCGTGACGAGCGGAATCTTCTTCGCCGTCACCTTGTTGAGCGCGCTCTTCAATACGTCGAAGTCCGCGATGGTGGTGATCACGCCGTCGTAATTACGCGCGGCGGCCTGTTCGATGAGACGCGACATATCGGCAATGTCGCCGTTGGGCGGATTGCGATAGTCGGTCTGGACGTTGAAGTCCTCGTCCGCCTGCTTGATCGAATTCTTGATGACGTTCCACCACGAGTCCGAGTCGGGCGCGTGGCTGATGAGGACGAACTTGGCGTCGGGCGCCGCGTGAGCGGGGGACGCCGTCAACAAGGCTGTGCTGCTCAGGATTGCGGCTGCCGCGAGCGCGCGCAACGCGGCTCGGCCATTGCGAATGGTCATTGTCTCCACCTATCTCGGTTTGTTGTTTGATCTGACTTTTCCGCGAGCCGATGCGGCCGTTGCTTGGGGCCGCTTCGAACTCAGCACCAAGAGTAGGCCAAGTTTTCCCGGTCTGCAATAGGAATTGCACCGATGCCATAAATGGAAAATACGTTCCATTTTCCTTGCAGCCTTCCTATAATCGCTTCCACGGCGTCTGCCTTCGCGGCGCCATCGACATGAGCTATCCATGCAGGATGAGACCAGCACCGACGTGCAGAGCGTCGACGATCTGATGCAGCGCATCACCGACGCTTACGACACGTTGCCGCGTCAGTTGAAGAACGTCGCGACGTATATCGAGCAGCATCGGTCGAGCGTGATGATGGATCGTACGAGCGATATCGCCACCGCGTGCGGCGTGCATCCGTCGGCCGTGGTGCGCTTTGCGCAGCGCTTCGGTTTTTCGGGCTTCTCGGACTTGCAGGCCGTGTTCAGGCAGGCGTTCGCGGGCGGCAATGGCTCGCAGCAGAGTTATCAGCAGCGCATTCGCAAACTCATCGACGAAAAGGCGGGCGATGCCTCCGGTGTCTCCGTGGCGCGCGAATTCATCGCGGCGAGCCGCACGGGACTCGACGAACTCGAAGCCGGTCTCGACGACGAACAGTTCGACGCCGCCGTGGAAATGCTCGAACACGCGGAGAACATCTATGTGATCGGCGTGCGGCGCTCGTTCGCGGTGGCGAGCTATATCGTCTACGCGCTGCAGCACACGAGGAAGCGCGTGCATCTGATCTCCGGCATCGGCGGCATGTTCCGCGAACAGGTCAAGAGCGTGAGAAAGGGCGACGTGGTCGTGGCCATCAGCTTCGCGCCTTATGGCAAGGAAACGCAGTATTGCGTGCGCGCCGCGCAGCATCACGGCGCGAAGACGCTCGTGATCACCGACAGCCAGCTTTCGCCGCTCGCGCGTCACGCGAGCGCGAGTCTGCTCGTGAAGGAGGGCAGCGCGTTCGCGTTCCGCTCGCTCACGAGCACCATTTGCTTGTGCCAGGCGCTGTTCATCGCGCTCGCGTACCGGCTCGAACTCAACGTAGAAGAATCCAAGGAGACAGGCGGCTATGACGATTGACGTGGCGGTATTCGGAGCAGGGCGCATTGGCAAGATTCACGCGGCCAATCTCGCGCGGCAGCCTGGCGTGCGCCTCAAGTATGTCGTCGATGTGAACCGCGAGGCCGCTTCGGCGCTCGCTGCGCAATACGGCGCGCAAGTCGCCGATGTCGATGCCGCCATGGGCGACGCCTCGGTGGGCGCGACGGTCGTCTGTTCGAGCACGGACACGCATGCGGACCTGATCCTCGCGTCGGCGGCGCAAATGAAGCACGTGTTCTGCGAGAAGCCCGTGGACCTCACGCTCGAACGCGCGCGCGCCTGCGCCGATGCCGTGCAGAAAGCGGGCGTGGTCTGCATGATCGGCCTTCAGCGGCGCTTCGACCCAACTTTCTCGGCATTGAAGGCGCGCGTGGAAGCGGGCGAGATCGGCGAACCGGAAATGCTGATCGTGACGAGCCGCGATCCGGGCGCGCCGCCCGTGGAATACATCAAGCATTCGGGCGGCATCTTCAAGGACATGCTGATCCACGACTTCGACATCTTCCGCTGGATGCTCGACGACGAAGCCGACACGCTGCATGCCACGGGCAGTTGTTTGTCCGATCCCGCCATCGCGGAAGCCGGCGATATCGATTCGACAGCCGTCACCATCCGCACGAAACGCGGACGCCTGTGCCAGATCAACACGGCGCGGCGCTCGGGCTACAGCTACGATCAGCGCTTCGAGGTGCTCGGCAGTCTCGGCATGCTGCAAGCGGGCAACGTGCGTCCGACCGAAGTGACGGCATATTCGACCAAGGGCGTGTCGAGCGACGTGCCCGAGGCGTTCTTTCTCGAACGGTATCGCGCGGCGTATGCCGCGGAAATCGCGCATTTCTTCGATGCCGTGACCCATGGCAAGCCCGTGCGCACCACTGTTGCCGACGGCCTCGAGGCGCTCGAACTCGCCGAGGCCGCGACGCTTTCGTGGCGCGAAAAGCGCATCGTGAAGCTCGGGGAGAACGAGGCATGAGCGCGGTGCGGGTGGGCATTGTCGGGCTGGGGCGGCTCGGCCGCAGACACGCGGAAAACCTCGCGTGGCATGTGCCGGGCGCGCGGCTGGTCGCGGCGTGCAGCCCGGTTGAGCAAGAGCGCGAATGGGCTCGCGACAACCTGCCGGAAATCGCACTCCATGCCGATCACGCCGACTTGCTGACCGATCCGTCCATCGACGCCGTGTGGCTCGTCACGCCGACTTCGCTGCACGCGCGGCAGATCATCGCCGCGTTGCGCGCGGGCAAACATGTGTTCTGCGAGAAGCCGCTGTCGCTCGATCTCGCCGAATGCGACAGCGTGATCGAGGAACACGCGCGGCATGCGCATCTGCATGTAATGATCGGCTTCGTGCGCCGTTTCGATGCGAGTTATCGAGATGCCTTCGAGCGCATTGGCGAAGGCGCGATCGGCCGGCCGTTCATGGTGCGCTCGCAGACCTGCGACAAGAATGATCCGGATGGTTTTTTCGTGCGTTTCGCGCCGACATCGGGCGGACTCTTTCTCGATTGCAGCGTGCACGACATCGACCTCGCGCGCTGGATGCTCGGTAATCCGAAGCCCAAGCGCGTGTTCGCGAGCGGCACGATAGCAATCCACGAAGGCTTGCGCGAATGTGGCGATATCGACAATGGCGTGGGCACGATCGAATTCGACGACGGCCGGCTTGCCGTGCTCTACGCTTCCCGCACGATGGCTCATGGCCACGACACGCAAACAGAAGTCATCGGCACGGCGGGCGCGCTTGCCATTGGGCGCAATCCGCGTGCGAACCGCGTCGAGATCGCCGATGCACACGGCATGCGAAACGTTTGCACGCCGACTTTCTTCGAGCGCTTCGAAGATGCGTTTTTACGCGAAGCGCAAGCCTTCGTCGCGCTCGTGCGAGATGGCACGCCGACCGGCCTCACGCTCGACGATGCGCGCGAGGCGACGAGGATCGGCATCGCCATGCGGCAGGCGTACGAGACCGGCCGCCCGGTGGACTTGTGAACGCTGCGTTAGAATCGGGCCTTCGATGTTTCGCAACACGCAAGGCTTAACGGAATTCAAATCGCGATGGAAGTTCACAAGGAAGTCGACGCGCGCGGGCTCAACTGCCCGTTGCCGATCCTGCGGGCAAAGAAAGCACTCGCCGACATGACGAGCGGCCAGATTCTGAAGGTGCTCGCCACCGACCCCGGATCGCAGCGCGATTTCGCGGCGTTTGCAAGGCAGACCGGCAACGAGATCGTCGAAGTAACCACGCAGGACAAAGTGTTCACCTTTCTAATGCGACGCCGCTGAAAAGGAAAAAGCCCATCACATGACGCGATGGGCTTTTTTTTCGCCTGCCGACGCGGGCGAATTCGACTTACTTCGACTCAGCTGGCCAGGTTCGGCGAGCGCGTGCGCAAATACTCGTCGAAGTCTTTCGACACTTCCGGATGGCGCAGCGCGAATTCCACCGTCGCCTTCAGATAGCCGAGCTTGCTGCCGCAGTCGAAGCGCGTGCCGTGGTACTTGTACGCGAGCACTTGTTCGTCCGACAGGAGCGACATGATGGCGTCCGTCAGTTGCAGTTCGCCGCCCGCGCCGGGCTTGATCGAGCGGATGTGATCGAAAATGCGGGGCTTCAGCACATAACGGCCGACCACGCCGAGGTTCGACGGCGCAACGGCCGGTTCCGGCTTTTCGACGATACCCGAGAGTTTGAAGATGTTGTCTTCCCACTCCTTGCCGTCGATGATGCCGTAGGACTTCGAATCTTCCGCCGGGATTTCCTCGACGCCGATCACCGAGCTGTGATAGTGGTCGAAGACTTCGATCATCTGCGACATCACGGGCGGCTTGCCGTACAGCAAGTCATCCGCGAGGATCACGGCGAACGGGTTGTCGCCGACGAGCTTTTCGGCACACAACACCGCGTGGCCGAGACCGAGCGCTTCGGCCTGACGCACGTAGAAGCAATCGACATGGCTCGGCTTGATGCTGCGCACGAGTTCGAGCAGCTTGTCCTTGCCGCGCGCTTCCAGTTCGGCTTCGATCTCATAAGACTTGTCGAAGTGGTCTTCGATCGCGCGCTTGCTGCGCCCGGTCACGAAGATCATTTCGGTGATGCCGGCGGCCATTGCCTCTTCCACCGCATATTGAATCAGCGGCTTGTCGACGACGGGCAGCATTTCTTTCGGGCTCGCCTTGGTCGCGGGGAGGAACCGAGTGCCGAGACCCGCGACGGGGAAAACCGCTTTGGTAACTTTTAGCATGTGATAACCCTGATCCTCTTAATCATTTGGAACGTCGAGCAGTTGGGCGAACGGACGAACATCCCCGATCACGCGGCGATGCTACTTCACGACAGCCCAATCAAACAGGCAGCCGCAAAATTTGCGCCCGAAGCTTCTCGATAGTGGTTTCGTATTCTGCCAGCCTTTTTCGCTCCTGTTCAACGACGGCGGGCGGCGCTTTTGAAACAAAGCTTTCATTTCCGAGCTTCGCGTTACATTTGCCTGCTTCGACAGTCAGGCGGTCTACTTCCTTCGTGAGACGCTCGCGTTCGGCGGCGACATCGATCTCCACCTTCAGCACGAGTTTGTTCGCGCCGACGATCGCCACCGGCGCACCTTCCGCTTCGGCATCGAGCGCGGCTTCGTCGTCGATGATCTTCACTTCGGCAAGACGCGACAGTGCGGCGACGTACGGCGCAAACGTATGGAGACGCGCGGCGTCGCCATGTGCGAGCAGCGGCACCTTCACCGCGGGCGACAAGTTCATTTCGCCGCGCAGATTACGGCATGCGTCGATGACAGCCTTGAGTTCGGACGCCCACTGTTCCGCCGTTTCGTCGATCTTCTTCGTCTCGGCGCGCGGATAGGCCTGCGTCATGATCGACAACTCGCCTTCCTTCGTGCCTTCGGGCAAAACGTCGGTCAGCGGCGCCACCTTCTGCCACAGCGCTTCCGTGATGAACGGGATGATCGGATGCGCGAGCCGCAGCACCGTTTCCAGCACGCGCAACAGCGTGCGGCGCGTGGCGCGCTGCTGCTCGGGCGTACCGGCCTGAATTTGCACCTTCGCGAGTTCGAGATACCAGTCGCAGTATTCGTCCCAGACGAACTTGTAAATTGCGCTCGCAACGTTGTCGAAGCGATAGTCCGCGAAACCCTTTTCGACTTCCGCTTCGACGCGCTGCAGGAGCGACACGATCCAGCGGTCCGCCTGCGAATAATCCGTGTAGCCGCCGGGGCCGCAATCGCCCGGCTTGCAGTCGCCGGGGTTCGCAAAGCCGCAATCGTGGCCTTCGCAATTCATCAACACGAAACGCGTGGCGTTCCAGAGCTTGTTGCAGAAATTGCGATAACCCTCACAGCGTGCCAGATCAAAATTCACATTGCGACCCAGCGTGGCCATGGAAGCCATCGTGAAGCGCAGCGCGTCGGTGCCGAAGGCCGGAATGCCTTCCGGAAATTCCTTACGCGTTTTCTTTTCGATCTGCGCGGCGGCCTTCGGATTCATGAGGCCGGCGGTGCGCTTGGCGACGAGCGGTTCGAGCTCGATGCCATCCACGATATCGATGGGATCGAGCGTATTGCCCTTGCTCTTCGACATCTTCTGGCCTTCCGCGTCGCGCACGAGGCCGTGCACGTAGACCGTGTGGAACGGCACCTTGCCGGTGAAGTGCGTGGTCATCATCACCATCCGGGCAACCCAGAAGAAAATGATGTCGAAGCCCGTCACGAGCACGGTGGACGGCAGGAATGCGTTCAGTTCCCTGGTTTCGTCCGGCCAGCCGAGCGACGAGAAGGGCACGAGCGCGGAGGAGAACCACGTATCGAGCACGTCTTCGTCGCGGCGCAGCGCACCTTTGTAGCCCTTGGCGTCGGCTTCGGCGCGAGCTTCGTCTTCCGTCTTCGCGACGAAGATCTCGCCGTTTTCGCCATACCACGCGGGAATCTGATGGCCCCACCACAACTGGCGCGAGATGCACCAGTCCTGGATGTTTTCGAGCCATTGGTAGTAAGTTGTGGTCCAGTTCTCGGGCACGAACTTGATCTGCCCGCCGCGAACCACGTCCAGCGACGTTTCCGTGATCGACTTGCCCGGATTGAACGTGCCTTCCGGAGCGGCCTTGGTCATTGCGACGAACCACTGGTCGGTCAGCATCGGCTCGATGACCACGTTGGTGCGGTCGCCGCGCGGCACCATGAGCTTGTGCGGCTTCACGGACTCGAGCAGGCCGAGCGCTTCGAGATCTTTCACCACTTCCTTGCGCGCGTCGAAGCGATCCATGCCGCGATATTTCGCGGGCGCGTTGTCGTTGATCTTCGCGTCGAGCGTGAGGATTTCGATCTGCGGCAGCTTGTGGCGCTGGCCGACCGCGTAGTCGTTGAAGTCGTGCGCGGGCGTGACCTTCACGACGCCCGTGCCGAACTCGCGGTCCACGTAGTCGTCCGCGATAACCGGAATCTCGCGGTCGCCAAGCGGCAGCACGACCGTCTTGCCGATCAGATGCCGATACCGCTCGTCTTCCGGATGCACCATCACCGCAACGTCGCCGAGCATGGTTTCGGGCCGCGTGGTCGCGACCGTCAGATGGCCCGAGCCGTCGGGCAGCGGGTACTTGATATGCCAAAGGCTGCCGTTTTCTTCCTCGCTGACGACTTCGAGGTCGGACACGGCCGTGCCCAGCACCGGGTCCCAGTTCACGAGCCGCTTGCCGCGATAGATGAGCCCTTGCTTGTACAAGGTCACGAAGACGTCGCGCACGGCGGCGGACATCTTGTCGTCCATCGTGAAGTATTCGCGCGACCAGTCGATGGAAGCGCCCAGACGCCGTACCTGATTCGTGATGGTCGAGCCGGATTCCTGCTTCCACGCCCAGACGCGCTTCAGGAATTCCTCGCGGCCGAGGTCATGGCGGGAGATTTTTTTGGCGTCGAGCTGGCGTTCGACGACGATCTGCGTGGCAATGCCCGCGTGGTCCGTGCCCGGCACCCACAGCGTGTTTTCGCCGAGCATGCGGTGATAGCGCGTCAGGCCGTCCATGATGGTCTGGTTGAACGCGTGGCCCATGTGCAGCGTGCCGGTGACATTCGGCGGCGGCAGTTGAATGGAGAAATTCTTCGCGCCTTCCTGGAAGGTCGGGGCGGAGTAGCCGCGTTTTTCCCATTCCGGGCCCCATTGGGACTCGATGTTCTGAGGCTCGAAGCTCTTCGCAAGCGTGTTGTCGCTCATCGTGAAATCTGCCGAAAAATGCGTGAAAAGTGCGGGGTAATCCCTGATTATAAGGTTCGAGCGAGTCAATCGGACGAATTCGGGGTGGCTTGCGGCCAGGCGCGGATGCCAGGCGCCGGCGACGCCATCGGCGCGGTCTTATAATGGTCGGCCCGCCGCCAGAGACTTTGGCCCGCTTTTCGCCGTCCACCTGCTCCCATGCCCGACCTGCTCGCGAACCTCAACCCCGAACAACTCGCCGCCGTGACGCTGCCCAACGAGCCCGCGCTGATTCTCGCCGGCGCGGGCAGCGGCAAGACGCGCGTGCTCATCACGCGAATTGCGTGGCTGATCCAGCAGGGCTACGCGTCGCCGCCGACCATTCTCGCCGTGACCTTCACGAACAAGGCCGCGCGCGAAATGATGTCGCGGCTCTCGGCGCTCTTGCCCATCGACACGCGCGGCATGTGGATCGGCACCTTCCACGGCCTGTGCAACCGCATGCTGCGCGCGCATTATCGCGACGCGGGGCTGCCGCAGACTTTCCAAATTCTCGACACCGCCGATCAGCTCTCCGCCATCAAGCGGCTGATGAAAGGGCTCAATGTCGACGACGAAAAATATCCGGCGAAGAACCTTCAGTACTTCATCAACAACGCGAAAGAGCAGGGCTTGCGTCCCAAAGACGTGGACGCCACGGACGCCTTCAACCGCAAGTTCGTCGAACTGTACGAAGCCTACGATCAGCAATGCCAGCGCGAAGGCGTCGTGGATTTCCCCGAACTGCTGTTGCGCTGCCACGAACTGCTCGCGTTCAATGCGCCGCTGCGCGCGCATTATCAGGCACGCTTTCGCAATATCCTCGTCGACGAGTTTCAGGACACCAACAAGCTGCAGTACGCGTGGCTCAAGCAGCTCGCGGGCGAGAGCAACGCCATCTTCGCGGTCGGTGACGACGACCAGTCCATCTACGCGTTTCGCGGCGCGAACGTCGGCAACATGCACGACTTCGAGCGCGAGTTCCGCGTGCGCAATCTCATCAAGCTGGAGCAGAACTATCGCTCGCACGGCCATATTCTCGATACCGCGAACTTCCTGATCGCCAACAACTCGCGGCGGCTCGGCAAGAACCTGCGCACGGATGCGGGGCACGGCGAACCGGTGCGCGTCTACGAAGCCGCGACGGATTCGCAGGAAGCGGGCTGGATCGTCGAGGAGATCAAGGCGCTCATCAATACGGGGCTCGCGCGCGGGGAGATCGCGGTGCTGTACCGGAGCAATGCGCAGTCGCGGACCATCGAGCACACGCTCGTGAACGCGGGCATTGCGTATCGCGTGTATGGCGGCTTGCGCTTCTTCGAGCGTCAGGAAGTGAAGCATGCGCTCGCGTATCTGCGTCTGATCGACAACCCGAATGACGACACGGCGTTTGCGCGCGTGGTCAATTTCCCGACGCGCGGCATCGGTGCGCGCTCCATCGAGCAACTCGCCGACGCCGCGCGTCTCTACAACTGTTCGATGGCCGCCGCCGTGCCCTACGTCACGGGAAAGGCAGGTTCGAGCCTCGGCGCTTTCGCCACGCTCGTCGCGAAGATGCGCGCCGAAACGCAGCAGATGAGTCTGCCGGAAACGGTCGAATACGTCGTGCGCGCGAGCGGTCTCGCCGCGTTCTACGAGACCGAGCGCGAAGGCCAGGACCGTCTGGAGAACTTGCAGGAAGTGGTCAACGCGGCGGCGGCGTTCGTGAGCGAGGAAGGCTACGGGCTCGATACCCCCGCGCGGTCCGTGCCGCTGCGCCCTGGCGCGACGGCGGCACCGGAAATCGTGAGCGAGGACGGCGAGATCGAAGTGCTGGACGCGCCCGGCATTGCCGATCCCGCGCAGAACCCCGACACCATGACGCCGCTTGCGGGGTTTCTCTCGCATGCATCGCTCGAAGCGGGCGACAACCAGGCGCAGGCCGGCCAGGATGCCGTGCAACTCATGACCGTTCACGCGGCGAAAGGGCTGGAATTCACGGCGGTGTTCATCACCGGACTGGAAGAAGGGCTCTTTCCGCACGAGAACAGCGCGCAGGAAACCGACGGCCTCGAAGAAGAGCGGCGGCTCGCTTATGTGGCGATCACGCGGGCGAAAGAGCGGCTTTATCTGTCGTTCGCGCAGAGCCGGATGCTGCATGGACAGACGCGCTACAACATTCGCTCGCGCTTTTTCGACGAATTGCCCGAAGGCTCGCTCAAGTGGCTCACGCCGAAGATCGAGCCGGGCGCGCGTTGGGGCGGGCGCGCGGATAACGCCGGCTGGGGCCGCGACTGGTTCGCGCGCCCAGGCCAGGAGCGCGGCAGTTCGGCTTACGGCGGTTCCGCCGCGTCCGCACCGGCGTTGCCGTCGTTCGCCAACGAGCAGCGCGCGGCGGAAAGCGGCTTCAAGGTTGGACAAGCGGTGTTCCACACGAAGTTCGGCGAGGGCACGGTGATCGGGCTCGAAGGCTCCGGCGGCGATGCGCGCGCGCAGGTTCGCTTCAAGCGGCACGGCGAGAAATGGCTCGCGCTCGCGGTGGCGAAACTGCAAGCGGTCGAATGACGATGCTCGGCATCATGGCGGCGCTGCCGCAGGAACTGGGCGATCTCGTCGCGCAAATGCATGCGGCGGGCGAAGTCGAGACGGTGACGCTCGGTCAGCGCGACTATCACGTCGGCCACGCGCATGGCGTGCGCGTGGTGGCGACGCTCGCGCGCATCGGCAAGGTCGCGGCGGCGGCGACGGCGAGCGCGCTCATTCACGTGTTCAAGGTCGATGCGATCGTTTTCACGGGCGTCGCGGGCGGCGTGCATGCAAATGTCCGGGTGGGCGACATCGTCATCGGCGACACGCTCCTGCAGCACGATCTCGATGCCTCGCCGCTTTTTCCGCGCTATGAAGTGCCGCTTCTGGCCCGCTCTCATTTCGCCGCCGATCCCAGCTTTTCCGATGCGCTCGCGCTGGCCGCCGCGAGTTTCATCGTCGATGAGGGCCGCGCGCTTGCCGAGCGCTTCGCGGTGCATGCGCCACGTGTGCATCGCGGGTTGATCGTGAGTGGCGATCGCTTCGTCGCGAGCAACGAAGGCGTGCTGGCGCTGCGCGACGCTTTGCCCGATGCGCTCGCGGTCGAAATGGAAAGCGCGGCGCTCGCGCAGGTTTGTTTCGAACACGCGGTGCCGTGCGCCGTCGTGCGCACCATCTCGGATACCGCCGATGCCGCCGCGCCTGAATCGTTCGCGGAGTTTCTCGTGGCGATCGCGGGTGCGTATTCGTCGGGGATTCTGGTGCGGTTTCTTCGGTCTGTGCATTAGCTCCAACTCTCGGGTTTTCCCTTCTGCCGCCAGACCATTTGCCGCTTGTAATTGAGAATGATTCTCAATACAATGCATCCCAAGCGCGGATATCGGCATGCCGCAAAGAAGCGCGAACCGCTGCTTCGACGATCACCATCCCGGCCTGATCCGAGACACAGCGCTGCCGTCAGCGCTTATCCGTAGCTTTGCATCGGAGCCGAAGCCGGCGCGAAAACGCCGCCTTCGTCCGACCAACGAGGCCCGAACATACATGACCAACGATTCCATTCCCACTGCCATCGGCTTGACGCGCGAGAAGGGCGGCGTATCCGAGGCAGGCGAAATTCACGAGGCGCGCAACGAATGCGCGGTCGCGGCCAACGCCGCAAAAGTGCTCGAAACCACGCGTCACGCGTGGAGCCAGGCATCGGAAGCACCGAAAGAAGCCGCGCGCCGGTTGCCGCGCGCCACGAAACCGAAAAAGCGGGCCGTGCCGCGACAGTCGCGCTGGCCGAGCCTGGTTGCCGCGCTGAATTACTGGAGTCCGAAACCGCTGTGAATGCCGCCAATCTCCATTCAACGCGCGAGTCGCTTTCATCGTCCGTCCCGCTTCCCGATCTCGGTCTCGATGCCCGCATGTTCGACGCCAGCCGCTTTCCGCTCGTGCGCCTGCGCCGACGCGCCGTCAAACCGGGCTACGCGTTTGCATGGTGCGCGCAGATGCGCCGCCTGCTTGCGCTCAACACGCCCTTCGTGATCGTCGCCGAGCACGACGCCGATGAAACCGCCGACGACATTCGCCTGCGCACCGCGTGGCTGCGCAATCAGCGCGTGCAACTCGCGGCGTATTGCCGGGGCATCGTCGTGATCGAGCCGCGTATCGAGGCGCGCGCGACCACGCGTGAAGCGCTGCGTCATTCGACCGAGGGCAGCGGCGTGCGCACGGTCGTGGTATCGAGCATGCGCGTGGCCAGCGAACTCGCGCCCGTGTTGCTCAAGCATTCGGGCGAAGCGGCAACGCCGGTGTCGAAGAGTCGCGCGGTCTGAAACGTACGAAGCGTTCGGAGAAGGCGAAGCGCGCCTGAATCGATGACACCGATCAGGGCGCGCCCTGTCTAGCAAGGGTTTGCGGGCTGCTCTATGCTCTGTCTTCGTGATGAAGAGATGTCAACGCGGCCGCCCGACGTGGGCGCATGCGGCGTTGGCGGACGCACAGAGACAAGCACAGCCACGCACTTCGCTCAAAGAGGACGCGCATGCCGACTTACCGAGAAGCGTATCGCCGGTCGATCGAGGAACCCGAGGCGTTCTGGGCCGATGAGGCGCGCCGCATCCATTGGCATACGCCTTTCACGCAGGTGCTCGATGCGAGCAACCCGCCGTTCGCGCGCTGGTTCGTCGGCGGCAAGACCAATCTCTGTCATAACGCGGTCGATCGCCATCTCGCCTCGCGCGCGCAGCAAAACGCGCTCGTGTATGTATCGACGGAAACGGGCATCGAGCGCCGTTATACCTACGCCGAACTGCACGCGGAAGTGAACCGCATGGCCGCCGTCATGCGCTCGCTGCACGTGAAGAAGGGCGACCGCGTGCTCATCTATATGCCGATGATCCCCGAAGCGCTCTTCGCGATGCTCGCGTGCGCGCGTCTCGGCGCGGTGCATTCGGTGGTGTTCGGCGGCTTCGCGGCGCCTAATCTGGCGGCGCGCATCGACGATGCGGAGCCCGCGCTCATCGTCACCGCCGATGCCGGCGCGCGCGCGGGCAAGGTGATCGACTACACGCCGCTCGTCGACGAGGCGCTTTCGCGCGCTGAATTCAAGGTGCCGCAAGTGCTTTTGATCGACCGGCAACTGGCGCCCGAGCGGCTGCAGGCGGGCTATCTCGTCTCCTACGAACCCTTGCGCGAAAAATTTTTCGATGCTCACGTGCCGTGCGAATGGCTCGAATCGAACGAGCCTTCGTACGTGCTGTACACGTCCGGCACGACCGGCAGGCCGAAGGGCGTGCAGCGCGATGTCGGCGGTTATGCGGTCGCGCTCGCGGCATCGATGGAGCATATCTTTCAGGGCGCGCCGGGCGACACCATGTTCACCGCGTCCGACATCGGCTGGGTCGTTGGGCACAGCTACATCATCTATGCGCCGCTGATCGCGGGCCTGACCACGGTGATGTACGAAGGCACCCCGGTCCGTCCGGACGGCGGCATCTGGTGGCGGCTCGTGGAGCAGCATCGCATCAACCTGATGTTCACCGCGCCCACCGCGATCCGCGTGCTCAAGAAGCAGGACCCGGCGCTGATGCAAGACGCCGATCTGTCCAGCCTGCGCACGTTGTTTCTGGCGGGCGAGCCGCTCGACGAACCGACCGCGCAATGGATTCAGAGCGCGCTGAAAAAGCCCGTCATCGACAATTACTGGCAGACGGAAACCGGCTGGCCGATGATCGCGATTCCACGCGGCATCGAGGCGTTGCCCTCGAAGCTCGGCTCGCCGGGCGTGCCGTCGATGGGCTTCAACCTCACCTTGCGCAACGAGGCGACCGGCGAGATTTGCGCGCCGGGCGAGAAGGGCGTGGTCGTGTTGGGTTATCCGTTGCCGCCGGGCTGCATGCAGACCGTGTGGGGCGACGATCAGCGGTTCATCGACACCTATTGGACTAGCGTGCCGAACCAGTTGGTCTATTCGACTTTCGACTGGGGCGTGCAGGACGAGGACGGCTACGTGTCGATTCTCGGCCGCACCGATGACGTGATCAACGTGGCGGGGCATCGGCTGGGCACGCGCGAGATCGAGGAGGCGTTGTCCGCGCATCCGGCGGTGGCGGAAGTCGCGGTCGTCGGCGTGACGGATGCCGTGAAGGGCCAGGCCGCCGCTGCGTTCGTCGTGCTGCGCGATGCAAGCCGTCTCGATGCGCCCGGTGCGCGCGCCGGGCTGGAGGCGGAGCTGTGTCACGCGGTGGATGCGCAACTGGGCGCGATTGCGCGTCCGGCGCGCGTGCTTTTCGTGTCGATGCTGCCGAAGACGCGTTCGGGCAAGCTCTTGCGCCGAGCGATCGCGGCGCTGGCCGAAGGGCGCGATCCGGGGGAATTGCCGACTATCGAGGACCCGAGTGCGTTGGGGTTGGTGAAGGCGGCGTTGGAATCGTGAGCGCGAGCAGCGGGCTTTGAATACGCAAGGGCGCTTGCACCTTCACCGGAACGAACCAAGCTGCATCGCCACTTAAAGCACACCGGGCGCGTGATCTCTCGAAGCATCGACGCGCCCGTTAAAGGGAATTACGGCCTGTTAAACCTCAAGCCTTTACCCGCTCCTCGCTCATCTTAGGCAACATCACCGTCAGCACGCCGATCAACGGCAAGAACGCGCAGAGCTTATAAACGAAGTCGATGCTCGTCACATCCGCGAGATGGCCGAGCACTGCCGCGCCTACGCCGCCCATGCCGAACGCAAAGCCGAAGAAGAGGCCCGCCACCATCCCGACCTTTCCGGGAATCAACTCTTGTGCATAGACCAGGATGGCCGAAAACGCGGATGCCAGCACGAGCCCGATGATCACCGACAACACGCCCGTCCAGAACAGATTCACGTAAGGCATGAGCAGCGTAAACGGCGCGACACCGAGAATCGATACCCAGATCACCGCCTTGCGTCCGACCTTGTCGCCAACCGGACCGCCGATGATCGTCCCCGCCGCCACCGCCGCCAGAAACACGAACAGGTGAATTTGCGCGCTCTGCACCGACACGCCGAACTTGCTGATCAGATAAAACGTGAAGTAACTCGTGATGCTCGCCAGGTAAAAGTACTTCGAGAACACGAGCAGGACGAGCACGCTCATCGCCATCATGACTTTTTGACGCGGCAAGGAATGATGCGCAGCCTGTCCGCGACCCTTCTTCGTCGCGGGATGACGCTTGTACCAGCGGCCGATATTCGCCAGCACGAACATGGCAACGAGCGCCGCGACCGAAAACCACGCAATGCTGCGTTGTCCGTGCGGAATCACGATCAGCGCCGCAAGCAACGGCCCGAGCGACGAACCCGCATTGCCGCCCACCTGAAAGAGCGATTGCGCAAGGCCGTGCCTGCCGCCCGACGCCATGCGCGCAACGCGTGACGATTCCGGATGAAACACCGACGATCCGCAGCCAACCAGCGCCGCCGCGATCAGCAAAGTGCCGAAGTTGCCCGCCACCGACATCAGCAAGAGACCAGACAGCGTGAAACCCATGCCGACCGGCAACGACCACGGCTTCGGATGCTTGTCGGTGTAGAGCCCGACGAGCGGCTGCAGAAGCGATGCGGTGATCTGATAAGTCAGCGTAATCAGGCCGATCTGCCCGAACGAGAGCGAGAACTCGCTCTTGAACATGGGATAGATCGCCAGGATCAGCGACTGGATCATGTCGTTCAGCAGATGCGCGAAGCTGACCGCGCCCAGCACCGAATACACGGTGCGCTGAACGGCAGGCGTGGTGGCCGGTGACGCGCCCGCAGTCGCGGTACTGGCGACCGACGCGCTGCCCGAAGGCGGAAACGCGCCTTTATCGATACTTGTTTGCATGGTGGATGGCGTAAAACGCGTGGAAAAAACGGTTGTCCCAATTCTTGTATTCGCCTGCGACATTTATGCGCAAGCTGAATTTCTGACAAGTGTAGGCTGTCCGCGAGTCGTTGTCCTGCCAAGGTTTGTCGCGAATCGGACATCGTCGGCTTGATCTCGGCGGCCACGCGAGAGACGAACGCCCGTACACAATCGGATTAAAGAAAGCCAAATGTTTGCCGTAGACCAGCGATACAGACGTGCCGCGCGATAGACGCGGCCGTCCAGCAAACACTTCGGGGATCAACCATGAAACTGTTCTCGCTACGCGGCGTACGCGCAACGAGCGACGCGGCCTTCCTGCCGGACGTCGCCAGCAACCATCCACGCGCGGCCGATTCCGCCAGGCGAGGGTTGAGCGTCAAGGCGACGCTGCGTCTTGCCTTCGGACTCGTGCTTGCAGGAACGCTTGCCATCGGCGCGATATCGCTGATGCAGATCAGCCGTCTGAACGGCGCGACCGAATCCATTTACACGCAGGGCGTCGTCGCGAGCCGCGCGGCGGAAGAAACGCGTGGCTATCTGCTGCGCGCGAGCCGTTCCCAAAAGATGCTGCTCACCGCGACGACCGCCAAAGAGCGCGACGATCTCGGCGCGCAGATCGAAGAGGCGCTCGCGGCCATCGGCAAGGAACAGGGACAACTCGCGCAATACGTCGATCACGCGGACCAGGACGCACTCGCCCAGCAAAAGCGTTTCGACACGGCGCTCGCCACGTGGAGTGGCAACGTGCGCGGCTTCGTGAAGCTCGTGAAGGAGCAGCCGCTCGATCTTTCGCAGATGAACTGGCAAGTCGGCACGCAGGACATTTCGCTGCTGGTCGAGACCGGCAAGCTCGAAAAGATGGTCGATGAACTCGTCGCGCGGCGCGGCGCGGCCGCAAAGGCGACCATCGATGCCGCCGCGTTCATCTTTCATTCCTCGTTCGTGATGGTTTCCGTGCTGACGCTCGCGCTGCTCGGGCTGGCTATCGCCGTGAGCGAATGGGTCGTGCGGCGGCTCGCGAAGCAACTCGGCGGCGAGCCGGCTTACGCGATGGATATCGCGCGGCGCATCGCCTCGGGCGATCTGGCCAATCGCATCGCGCTTGCGCGTCGCGATGACGCGAGCATGCTGGCGGCTTTGTCGGAGATGCAGGCGGGCCTGTCGTCGACGGTCGGCGAGATCGCGGTGAGCGCGCAGGCTATCGCGTCGGCATCGAGCGAGATTTCGACGGGCAATGTCGACTTGTCGCGCCGCACCGAGGAACAGGCGGTGGCGCTCGAGAAGACCGCTTCGAGCATGGAGCAACTCACGTCGACCGTGCGCCAGAACGCCGATAACGCGATGCAGGCGAGCACGCTTGCCAACAACGCGTCGGCGATCGCGGAGAAGGGCGGCGCGGTAGTGAGCCGCGTGGTCGAAACCATGCAGCGCATCGATGCGAGCGCGAAAAGTATTGGCGACATCATCGGCGTGATCGAGGGCATCGCGTTTCAGACCAACATTCTGGCGTTGAACGCAGCGGTCGAAGCGGCGCGCGCGGGCGAGGAAGGGCGCGGTTTCGCGGTCGTGGCGGGCGAGGTGCGCAGTCTTGCACAACGTTCGTCGGCGGCGGCGAAGGAGATCAAGAGCCTGATCGATACATCGGTGGCGCGCGTGTCGGACGGCTCGTCGTTCGCGCAGGAAGCGGGCGCGACGATGGAAGAGGTCGTGCGCGCGGTGCGGCGCGTGACCGACATCATGGGCGAGATTTCGGCGGCATCGGCGGAACAGAAGACGGGCATCGAACTGATCAGCCACGCCGTCGCGCAGATGGATGCGGGCACGCAGCAGAACGCGGCGCTGGTGGAAGAGGCGGCCGCGGCGGCGCAATCGCTCGACGATCAGGCGAAGGGGTTGAATGCGCTGGTCGGGAAGTTCCAACTTGCCTGATTCGCGTGGCGTCGGGTGACGGTGAAGAAGCCCCTCGACCTGGTTTGCACGGCAAGCGCAATCGTTGAGTACGCGTACTCTTCGCGCTTGCTCAAAGTCGCAACCTCAAGCTAAAATCCGCGAACTCGGGCGCCGGCAGGGCGCCCATTCTCGCGAAAGTCATCCACACCTGCCACGCCTTGCAGTCCAAAGCGCAGTCAACGCGCCCAAGTCACGAACCGCAACGTCGAACCTTTTCAGCCGCACGCGAGAACGGCGCAAACAAAGGAACAACGTCATGTGGTCCACATCCTGCCCAATTTCCCCTCCCGCTTCGAATAGCGACTATCTGCGCGAACACGCGCGGCGGCTCTTGCGTCAGGCGCGCGATGGCGATTCGAGCGCCGCGCTGCCCGTGTTGCGACGGCTGCAATCCGCCGACATCACGCGCGCCTCGCGTCTCACCGATTTCCACGCGAAGCGCGACGCGCTGCAACTCAAGCACGTGCTCGCCATGCTCGCCAAAGAACTCGGTTATTCAAGCTGGGACGCCTGCAAGAACGATATCGACACAGAACCCGCCGCGCGCATCGACCGATACCGGCTCGATGCCGGCGCGTTCAACGACTATGAGCGCAACTGGTTCGCCAACGAAGCCGACGCGCTCGCCTGGCAGCGCGCCAACGGCGGCTATCTCGTCCCATATGGCGAGCAGGTCGTGGCTATTCTGAAGCGCGAATAGGAAGGAGGAATCAGATCAGCTCGACTTCTTTCCAGTTCGCGCTGGAAAAGAAGCGGCTGAGTTCGCGCGTGAGTTCGTTCAGCGCGCTCATTTCCGATGGCGCGATCTTGCGCACGTGTTGCGGATGCGTCCAGTCGCCGTAGACGAGCGCGACCGTCGATGCATCCGACTTCACCGGCAGCAGCACGAACGCCTGCGCCTCGCCGAGCGTCTCCTTGTACCAGCGCGGCAAGCGTGCGTCGATACGCGGATCGTGCGCGTTCTCGATAAAGATGCCCACCGGGTTCGTGATCGCCAGATGGAACACGTCGGGCTTGAAGTCGGCGGAAAAGTGCAGCTCGGGCAGCATCGCTTCGACGCCGGCGCCAAGTCCCAGCCGCGCTTGGAATTCGTTGTCGGCCTGGCGCACGAATACCACCGCGCGCGACAAGCCGAGCCCCGCGAGCACGGCTTCGGAGGCAAGCGCAAGCACGGGCGCGAGTGCATTCTTCGATGGCAACGAGCGCAAGTCTTCGAGGCTCGCACCTATGCGCGCTTCCGCGGATATTCCCGCCCGCGCGATGGCATCCGCATTGGCCTGCAGTTCGCTGATCTCCCGCATGACCGAGTCGCTGCCTTCTTCGCTGGCAAGCGCGAGGCTCATCGAGGCGAGCGTCGCGGCGTCGGTGCTGAGCGCGTCGCTATAGCGATTGGCGATATCGACGAGCAAGGACTCGCGGCCGCTCGCTTCGACATGCTGCGCGGTGAGCGCGTCGGCGACTTCGGTCGAATAGTTGGTGACGGCCTGCAGCCAGCGCACGTGCTTCGGCACGTTTTCGTCGGGCGGCGCTTCAGGGTCGCTCGCCTGCATGCCGGCGCGGATCGTCTCGGGCAGGCGCCAGCGGTCGGCCGCTTCCATGCCGATTTCGTCGAAGGTCACGCCGAGCAGCGCGGCGCACGCGTGACTGTCGCTGATGTTGTCCGCCGCCGCCTTGCGCCGCAACTGATCCCACTCGTGTTCGAGATAGAACGCGACGAGCAGCTTGCCGATCTGCCGCATCAGCGTGCAGACCACGGCTTCTTCCGCCGAACGCAGATCCGTGCGCTCGGTGATCTGCCGCGCGACCGCGCCGGAGAGCAAGGTGCGGTTGAGTTCCAGCTTGGCGTCGATACGGCGTGGCGCGCTGTGATGAAAGTGATCGACGAGTTTGAGCCCGACCACGAGATGCCCGACGGCGTCCATGCCGAGCACCATCAGCGCGCGCGTGACGGTGGTGATGTTGCCGCCGAAGGCCACGTACATCGCGGAATTGGCGAGACGCAGCACCTTCTGCGTGAGGCCGAAGTCCGACAGCACCACTTGCACGAGGGACGTGAAGTCGAGGTCGTTATCGCTCATCGCGGACACGGTCGTGCGCAGCGCCTGAGACAGCATGGGGAAATCCCCGCGCTCGCTCATGCGCGCCCACAGCTTGTCCATAATTTCGGCCTTGACTGCCATCCGTGATAAGAACCCTTCGTTGCGCGAGGATCGATTCCAATCGGCCCTCGCAGCCTTCTTTCTCATGACGTGTCGTTCGATTAGAACACGAACACGCCTTCTCTCATAATGTCTCGTGCAGCACCAGCGAATGCGACTGGAACGACGACGCCAGCTCGTCGGACGGCAGCGCGCGGCTGATCAGCCAGCCTTGAATATGGTCGCAGCCCATCTCGGCGAGCAGGTCGCGCTGCTCCTCGGTTTCGACGCCCTCGGCGACGAGTTCCAGCCCGAGCGATTGTGCGAGCCCAACCACGGCGCTCACGATCGCACGATTGTTGCGCGACGTAATCAGGTTCTCGACAAAGCTCCGGTCGATCTTGAGCTTCGACAAGGGAAACCGCTGCAGATAGGCGAGGCTCGAATAGCCGGTGCCGAAGTCGTCGACGGCGAAGCGAATGCCCACCGAAGTCAGCGCTTCGAGCAGGCAAGTCGCTTCCTCGGGATCGCGCATCAGCACGCTCTCGGTGATTTCGAGCACGATGCGGCGCGCGTCGATGCCCGTCAGCGCCAGCGCTTCCTTGACCGCCGAGGCAAAACGCTTGTCCCGGAACTGCTGCGGCGACACGTTGATCGCCACGTAATCCAGCCGGATGCCGATGGCGTCCCACTGCGCGAGCTGCATGCACGCCGCCTTCAACACCCAGTTGCCCAGATAGTTGATGAGACCGATAGACTCCGCGAGCGGAATGAACACCGTCGGCGGCACGAGCCCGTGCAGCGGATGATTCCAGCGCATCAGCGCTTCCACGCCGACCACCGCGCCCGTGCGGATCTTCGTGATCGGCTGGAAGTACAGCGAGAATTCGCCGTTGCGCACCGCTTCGTATAGCTCGGCTTCCAGCTTGAGGCGTTCGGCGTCGGCGGGGTCGTCGTCGGGTGCGTGGAACACGAGCGTGTTGCCGCCCGCGGCCTTCGCCTGCGCGAGCGCGTGATCGGCCATGCGCAACAGGCTCGCCTGAACGCCGTGCTTGCCGTTGCGCTCGACGGGCTTGTCCGCGAGCGCGGCGTGATCCGGGTACATCGCAATACCCACGCTCGCCGACAAATGCGTATGCTGCCCGCGATGCCGATACGGCTGCGCAATCGCGTTGAGCAGACGCTTGCCGTGGCTTTCGGCGGCTTCGAGCGTGGTGCCGGCGGGCAGCAGCACGGCGAACTCGTCGCTCGCAATGCGCGCCACGCGCTCGCCCGGCGCGACGGTGTGCTGAATGCGCCGCGCCGTCTCGCGCAGCATGTCGTCGCCGGTGTCGTAACCGAGCGCGCGGTTGATCCGCTGATAATCGTCGATATCGAGCACGAGCAGCGCCGCCTGCGTGCGCGTGAGTTCGGCTTCGGCTTGCGCCGCGCTCATGGCGGTATCGAGCGCGGCGGCGTTGTCGAGTCCGGTGAGCGCATCGTGATGCAGCGCGTGTTGCAGCGAATTCTCACGCTCGCGCCAGTGCGATACATCGAACGCGGCGAGCGCGAAGCCCGGCGTGCCGAGCGCGGCGGTGGACATGAGCCGCAACTCGACGCAGATCGGAATGGTCAACGACTTCACCACGTTGAGCGTCGCCGATTCGAGCTTGCCGCTCGCTCGCGCGCGAGCAATGAGCGCGTGCAGTTCGTCGGCTTCCTCGGACGGCACGAGATCGTGCAGCGTCAGCATGCTCAGATAGTCGCGGTGATACCCGATGAACTCGATGCTCGCGTCCGACACCTGCCGGAAGCGCAGGGCATCGTCGAGTTGCGCGAGGAAATCGACCGCGCCGAGCGCCAGCATGAGCACCGACTGATCCTTGTCGAAGCCGTGCGCCGCGACTGCGCTCGAAGAAGCGGGCGCGCGTGCTTGCGCTTGTGCTTCCGGCTGTACCGGCTCTTGTGCCTGCGCTTGCACGGCGGCGACGCCGGGCGCGGCGCTCACGGCTTCGCGGCGGCTCGCCACGGCGCTTCGCCATGCGCGGCCGAGCGCATCGCGAACGATGCGCCACGGTGCGCGGCGGGAGGCGGTGATCCGATTCGCTTGCATGTTGTGGTCGAGTGGTGCGTGGCGCCGGTGTTCCGCGGCCGAATAAGCAACGGCGAGGGGACACTGCGGCGCTCGAAAACGTCTTGCGGACGCTCTCGTCGGGTACGTGCCGGCACACGCGCGACACGTTCTATCAGGCGAGTTATCGGCCCATGGGACGGTTTCTTTAGCTGGAGCGACGGTGCCGCGCTGTATGGCCAGACGCGTCGAGGTTATTTGTCGTACAAAACTTGCGTATCATGCCACCTTCAATCGCACCTTCGATGGCACCTTCGATGGCACCTGCAGTGCCGGCGGCGATGTCCGCTTGCAAGACCGTTGACCGTCGACCGGAAAATTCGCTTGAGTTGTTCAATCCCATGACCCACCATAGATTGCCGGCTCGCCTCGTTTGCGAGGCAGCGTGCTGGGCACTTCCGAGCTTCCCGTCATGGCCGATTCCCCGCTAAAGCCTGCGCCCTCCCGGCGCGAACACAGTGTCTATGTCGGCCGTCAACCCATTCTCGACGGCGACGGCGCGCTGGCTGCCTACGAATTGCTGTTTCGCGACAGCCCCGACAATCGCGCCCGCATAGCGGACGACGTGCAGGCCACCGCGCACGTGGTGGCGCGCACGGTCGGCGAGATCGGCGTGTCGGCCGTGCTGGGCGATCATCCCGGTTACGTCAACATGAGCCGCGAATTGCTCTTCGACGACATCGTCCACATCATGCAGCCCGAGCGCTTCGTGCTCGAATTGCTGGAGAGCATCGAGTTCGACGAGTCCATCTTCCGGCGCTGCGGCCAGTTGCGTAACGCAGGCTTTCGCCTGGCTCTCGACGATGTCATCCGTCTGGACGACGCGCTCCTTGCCGCGCTGCCATCCGTGGATATCGTCAAGATCGATCTTCTGTCCACCGACCGCGCGCACTTGCCGAAGCTCGCCACGACGCTCAAGACGCGCGGCAAGTTGCTGGTCGCCGAGAAGGTCGAGACGCTCGACGACTTCAAGGAAGCCAAGCGCCTGGGTTTCGACTTCTTTCAGGGCTATTTCTTCGCACGGCCGCAAGTGCTCTCGGCAAGGCGCGCGAGTCCGGCGCGCGGTGCGCTGCTGCGGTTGCTCGCCGTGCTTGGCGGCGACCCGGCCTTGCGCGAGCTCGAGACCGAACTCAAGCGCAATCCGGACATCGTCGTGCAACTGCTGCGTCTGGCCAATTCCAGCGCGCATGCGCGCGGACGGCGCGTGTCGTCGTTGCGCGAGGCCATCGCGTCGACAGGCACACGTCAGTTGATGCGCTGGACCCAACTGCTGCTCTACGCGGACGGCAGCGGTCTGCCGTGGCGCTCGGACCCGCTCCTCCAACTCGTCGGCACGCGCGCGCGCTTCATGGAACTCGCGGCCGGCGTGCTGCGCCCGGATGACGAGCCTTTTGCCGATGCCGCCTTCATGACGGGCATCTTTTCGCTCGTGCATGTCGTGCTCGGCATGCAGCCGGAAGAAATTGTCGATAAGCTTCACCTCACGGCGGAGATCCGCTCGGCGATCCTCGAAGGCGAGGGCGCGCTCGGTGCGCTGCTGGCCATCGCGAAAGCGGCCGAACAGGGCGATGCCGCCGCGATCGATGCAAGCCGGCTGGCCGATCCCGCGCTCGCGGAACTCACGCCCGCCACGCTCTCGCAAATGCAGGTCGAAGCGGCGGCGTGGTTCACCGAGAGCCGGCTGGATCAGGATGAGGCGCAAGGCTGAGGCGCTTGCCGCTCGTCTCGCGACATTTTTGCTGCCCTCAAGCGGAGTGCATATGAAGAAAAAGATTCTGGCGACCGTCGCCGGCCTGGCCGCCGCAACCGCGGCTTGCGTGGCCGTGGTGTATTCGACTGCCGCGAGCGCCACGCTCAAACCGGGCGACGCCGCGCCGTCGTTCGTCGCCCAGGCATCGCTTGGCGGCGATGTGTATCAGTACTCGCTTGCCGACGCGCTCAAGAAAGGCCCCGTCGTCCTGTACTTCTATCCGGCGGCGTTCACCAAGGGCTGCACGATCGAAGCGCACGAATTCGCCGAGGCGGTCGATCAATACAAGGCGCAGGGCGCCACCGTGATCGGCGTGTCGCACGACAACATCGACACGCTCAAGAAGTTTTCCGTGAGCGAGTGCCGCAGCAAGTTCCCGGTCGCGGCGGATGAAGACTCGAAGATCATCCGCTCCTATGACGCTTCGCTGCCCATGAAGAGTTCGATGGCCAATCGCGTGTCCTACGTGATCGCGCCGGACGGCAAGGTGATCTACGAATACACGAGCCTTTCGCCGGATCAGCATGTCGCGAATACCTTGCAGGCCTTGCGTGACTGGAACGCAAAACACAAGGCGCAATGAGCTTGTCATTTCCGTATTCGTCGTTCAAAGAACAAGGTGTGAAGTCAGATGCCGATCGTTGTCGCACTCGCGGTTCTCGTCGCGCTCATCTATGGCGCGGTCTGGTCGTTCAACGCGCTGCACGCGCACTTCGGGCTTGCTGTCGCAGTCGGCGTGGCGGTGGTGGCGGCCGCGGCAATCGCGGCGGGCGTCGCTTACTGGCTCGCGCGGCGCCGTGAAGTCGCGGCGAACATTCCGCGCTCGGCTGGCGGCGACTGGACTCACGAACTCAAACGCGACTGGGGCGGCTTGCGGCTCGCCGCGGGCAAGCGGCTCCTGGAAGTGCGCGTGGGCGAAGCGACGGGCAGCTATATCTTTGCCGATCTGCGCGGCGCGCGCGAGGAGCAGGGCAACGCGGTCGTCCTCACCGTCGCGGATTCGAAACATCCCGAATGGCGTCTGCCCATCAACGATACAGCCAATGCTCGCAAGTGGACGCGCATCCTCACGCTCGCCACGCGCCAGAAGCTTTAGTCATGACCAAGCGGCTATTGCGTGTGATAGCCGAGATCGCCGCGCACCTTGCCGCGAAACACCCAGTAAGACCAGATCACGTAGATGATGATGACAGGCAGCAAGAACATCGTGCCGATCAGCAGAAACTGATGCGATAACGGTGCGGCCGATGCGTCCCACAGCGTCACCGAAGGCGGCGCAATGAACGGCCACAAGCTGATCACGAGCCCGGTGAACGCGAGGAAGAAGAGGCCCACGGAGCACAGAAAGGGCAGCACTTCGCGGCCTTTTTGCAAGCTCGACCACAACGTCCACGCAAGGAGCGCGGTCAACACCGGCACGGGCGTGAACGCGAAGCTCTGCGGAAAGCCGAACCAGCGCGCCGCGATGCGCGCATCTTTCAGCGGTGTCCACAGGCTGATCAGCAAGATGAACGCGATCACGCCGAGCAGCGCATGACGCGCCATCTTGCGACCCCACGCCTGCAACTCGCCTTCGGTCTTGAGCACCAGCCAGGTCGAGCCCTGCAACGCATAGCCGAAGATCAGCCCGACGCCGACGAGCAGCGGAAACGGCGCCACCCAGTTCCAGCTCGTCCCGGCGTACTGCCGGCCGTGGATCGGAAAGCCCTGGATGAACATGCCGAGCACCGTGCCTTGCGCGAAGGTCGCGACGAGCGAGCCGTAGCCGAACGCGCCATCCCACAGCCATCGGCGCGCGCCCTCGACCTCGCGGAATTCGAACGCGACGCCGCGAAAGATCAGCCCGAGCAGCATGAAGAGAATCGGAAAGTAGACCGCCGGCACGATGATCGCGAAGGCCAGCGGGAACACCGCGAACAAGCCGCCGCCGCCGAGGATCAGCCAGGTTTCGTTGAAGTCCCACACCGGCGCGACGGAGTGGATCATCAAGTTGCGTTCGTCGGGATCGCGGCGCAGCAGGAACAGCATGCCGACGCCCAGATCGAAGCCGTCGAGCAGCACGTACATGAACACGGCCAGCGCGAGGATGGCGGCCCACAAAGGCACGAGATCGAGCATCGCGGTCTCCTGTTGACTTGTTATGGGCGATGCGGCGGGACGACGTCGTCGCGATTCGCCGTGCGCGCGCCGCCGTCGCCGCCTGCCGTGACCGCCGATACGGCCGACAGCGGCCGCGCCGCGCGCGTCTTCGTATCGAGCGATTCGTTCTCATGGTCACGCGACGCGTCGGTCGGGCCGATGCGCACGAGCCGCCGCAACAGCACGAAGCCCGCGCCGAAGATCACGAGATAAGCCAGCATGTAGAGCGCCCAGGACAGGCCGACGTCGGCGGTGGTGAGCGAGGGCGTGACGGAATCGCGCGTGCGCAGGATGCCATACACGGTCCACGGCTGACGGCCCGCTTCGGTGGTGGTCCAGCCCGCGATCACCGCGATGAAGCCGAGCGGCATGGCGAACGTCGCGCAACGCAGCCAGCGCGTGCTTTGCTCCAGCTTGCCGCGCGCGAACAGCACGATGCCCGACAGCACGAGCGCGAACATCAGAAGCGCGATCCCGACCATGATGTGAAAGGCGAAAAACACCACGGCGACAGGCGGGCGGTCTTCGCGCGGAAAGTCCTTCAGCCCGCGCACGACTCCGTTCGGATCGTGCGTGAGGTAAAGGCTGCCGAGCACGGGAATCGAAATCTCGAAGCGGTTGCGCTCTTCCTTTTCGTCGGGAATGGAGAAGAGATTCGCGGGCACGCGCGAGCCGGTTTCCCACAGACCTTCCATCGCCGCGAGCTTGGCGGGCTGATATTTGAGCGTGTTCAGACCGTGCGAATCGCCGATCACCATCTGGATCGGCACCATGATGATAAGAAAGATCAGCGACATCTTGAGCATCACGCGACTTTCCTCGACAGCGCGTTTTTGCCGCAGATACATGGCGCCGACGCCGAGAATGACGAAGCCCGTCGTGACGAGGAACGCGCTCACCGTATGCCCAAGCCGGTACGGAAACGACGGCGTGAAGATCACGTCGAAGAAGCTCACCACTTCGAAGCGGCCGTCCGGCAACATGCGATGCCCTTGCGGCGTCTGCATCCAGCTATTGACGGCGAGAATCCAGAACGACGAGATGACCGTGCCCGCCGCGACGAAAATCGCGGACATGACGTGCGCCCATTGCGGCACAAGCTTGCGTCCGAACAGGAGTACGCCGAGAAACGCCGATTCGAGGAAGAACGCCGTCAGCACTTCGTAGCCCATCAGCGGGCCGACGACATTGGCGGTGGCGTCAGAGAAACGGCTCCAGTTGGTGCCGAACTGAAACGGCATGACGATGCCCGACACCACGCCCATGCCGAACGACACCGCGAAAATTTTCAGCCAGAACGCGGACAGGCGCCGGTAGACATCGCGCTTGGTGATCCACCAGTTGAATTCGAGCGTCGCGATGAAGCACGACAGGCCGACCGTGAACGCGGGCAGCAGTATGTGGAACGCGACGACCCAGGCGAACTGGAAACGTGAAAGCAGGACCGAATCGACATCCATGAGCGCTCCTTTTGTGTTTCTGTAAAGGGCGGGGCGAAGGGTGCACGGTCGCACACTGGTGGCGCGCGCTCCATTAATACACGGTTTTACATCGCTCGGCACGAGGAGCGAAAAGCCTTGCTGCACCAAATCGGTATAATTACGGTCTGCTTTCGCCGCGTGGACGACCGCGCGCGCTTCTTGTTACCGGGGACGGCCCCGTTCCTTCGAGGAAGTCACCTCATGTCCTGGATTCTTCTTTTTATCGCCGGTTTGCTCGAAGTGGCATGGGCCGCCGGGCTCAAGTCATCGGAAGGCTTTACGCGGCTTTGGCCGTCGGTGTTCACGCTGGTGACGGCCATCGGCAGCTTCGTCTTGCTTGCCATGGCCATGCGCCAGTTGCCGCTCGGCACCGCTTACGCTGTTTGGACGGGAATCGGCGCGGTCGGCGCGTTTATTTTCGGCATCGTGTTTCTGGGCGAGGCGTTGACGGCGGCGCGTATCGGCAGCGCGGCGCTGATCGTCGCGGGGCTCATCGGACTCAAGCTCTCGTCCGGGCAATGACGCGCTGTTGCACCGGCGCCGCCGCAATGGTCGCCGGTGCGAGCGGCAGCGCACTTCGGGCGGCATTCGCCGGATGCATTGCTGCACCGCTTCCTTTTGCATGGATATAATGGTCTGAAGGCATTTCCGATTTTCAGCAATCTCCGATTGCAGATAACATCACTCGGCGAGCCGCACCGTTTTATCTTTCCGCCTGCGTCACGAGGCTTTTTTCGATATCCTCGTTGATATGGGCGGCTTCTTCCGGCATCCGGGCCGGAAAGAAGCGACGTTCAGACCGGCGCACACGGTTGGCCGGGTTGCTGGCGCACCAAGGAGGCGGCAATGCTTGAGTCACTTTCGCTCGCTGCGGGCCTGTCATGGGCGAGCGGGTTGCGCCTGTATCTCACGGTCTTCATCGCGGGTCTGTTTGAACGCATCGGTCTCATCCATCTCCCTGATTCGCTCGCGGTGCTCGGTTCGCCGTGGGTGATCGGCGTGGCGGCGGTGCTCGCCGTCGTCGAATTTCTCGCTGACAAGATTCCCGCGCTCGATTCGCTGTGGGACGCCATTCACACGTTCATCCGCATTCCGGCGGGCGCCGTGCTTGCCGCCGGCACGCTCGGTCATGCCGATCCGGCCATGCTCACCATCGCGGCGCTGGCGGGCGGAACGCTTGCCGGCGCCTCGCATTTCGCCAAGGCGGGCACGCGCGCGCTGATCAATCTCTCGCCCGAACCGGTGTCGAACTGGGCGGCATCCGCGACGGAAGACATCGGCGTGCTGCTCGGCATCACGCTCGCGCTCTTCGTGCCGGTGCTGTTCCTCGTCATGCTGATTGCGTTCCTGGTCATCGCCGGTTGGGCGCTGCCGCGCCTCGTGCGCGGCGTGCACGGCGGCATATCGCGCATGGCCAAGCACATGCTGCCCGGCAGCGGCGCGCCGCAAACGTCGATCACGAGCCTGCGGAGCAAGCACGATTGAGCACCGCGGCGCGCAACGACTCCACTCCCTCCAAGGCCACGCTCAAAGCCGACCGCACGCATCCTCCTGTCCGGCTCGATTTTCTGCAGACCGCGCGTCAGGCGTGGCGCATGACCGCGCGCGACTGGCGCGCGGGCGAGCTCACCATGCTGCTGCTCGCGCTGGTGCTGGCGGTGGCGGCGCTGTCGAGCGTCGGTTTTCTCTCCGACCGCATGCGTCAAGGGCTCGTGCGCGACGGCCGTCAGATGATCGCGGCGGACTTCGTCGTGCGCTCGGATCATCCCGTCGATGCGATGTTCACCGACCAAGCCAGGTCGCTCGGCCTCGAAACCGCCGGGACCACGATCTTCCCGAGCATGATCAGCTCGACCGCGGCGCAGCCCGCCTCGCGGCTCGCGGCGATCAAGGGCGTGACGCAAGGTTATCCGCTGCGTGGCGCGCTGCGTATCGCGTCCGCGCCCGGCAAGCCCGACGCGCCCGTCAACGGCATTCCCGCGCCCGGCACCGTCTGGGTCGATGCGTCCCTGCTCGATGCGCTGAAAACGCAGCCCGGCGGCACGGTGAAGGTCGGCACGCGCACGTTCAAGGTGGCGGGCATCATCACGCGCGAGATGGATCGCGGCTTTTCCTTCGTCAACTTCTCGCCGCGCCTCATGATGCGCGCCGATGAAATCGCCGCCACGGGATTGCTCGGCTACGGCAGCCGCGTGACTTACCGCTTGCTGGTCGCGGGACCGGATGCGCAGATCGAGCGCTTCGCGCAATTCGCCCGCGATAAGACCGACGGCGGCAAATTGCGCGGCGTCGGACTCGAATCGCTGTCGGACGGGCAGCCGCAAGTGCGGCAGACCATCGATCGCGCGAGCCACTTTCTCACGCTCGTTTCGCTGCTGACGGCGATGCTCGCGGCGGTAGCCATCGCCATGGCCGCGCATCGTTTTGCGCGGCGGCATCTCGACGGCTGCGCCACCATGCGTTGCCTGGGCGTCAGTCAGCGCACGCTGCGCGCGTTGTTTCTGAACGAATTCCTGGCGATCGGCGTGATCGGCAGCGCGCTTGGCGTCGTGCTCGGTTTCGGCGGCCATCTCGTGCTGCTGAACTGGCTGGGCTCGCTCGTCGATGTCGATTTGCCGCAGCCCTCCGTCTGGCCCGCGCTGCAAGGCATCGCGATGGGCCTCGTGCTGCTGCTCGGCTTTGCCCTGCCGCCGCTTTTGCCACTAACGCGCGTGCCGCCTGTGCATGTGATCCGCCGTGAACTCGGCGATGCAAACCGCGTCGCTTATGCGGCCTACGGCGTCGGCGTCGTGCTGTTCGCGGCGTTGCTCATCGTCGCGGCGGGCGAGTTGAAGCTCGGCGGCATCGTCGCGGGCGGATTCGCGGCCGGCCTCCTGATCTTCGGCGTGATCGCGCGCGCGGCGTTGTGGGCGGCGGCGCGCTTCGTGCGGCGGGAAAAGAGCCGCGCGGGCGTGGGCTGGCGTTATGCGCTGGCGTCGCTCGAACGGCGCAGCGGCGCCAGCGCGTTGCAGATCACGGCGCTCGGCATCGGCCTCATGTGTTTGTTGCTGATAGCGATGACGCGCGACGACCTCATCAAGGGCTGGCGCGCCGCCACGCCGCCGGATGCGCCCAACGAGTTTCTCATCGACATCCAGCCGGATCAGCGCGAAGGCGTGCTCGCGTATCTGCATGGGCATGGCCAACCCGATGCCGCGCTCTCGCCGATGGTGCGCGCGCGTCTCGTCGCCATCAATGGCAAGGCGGTGAATCCGGACAGCTACGACAAGCCGGATGCAAAACGGCTCGTCGATCGCGAATTCAATCTCTCCTACACCACCGAATTGCCGGGCGATAACCGCGTGACGCAGGGCACGTGGTTCGGCAAGAACGCGCAGCCGGCGGTGTCGATAGAAGAGGGCATCGCGAAAACTATTCGCGTGAAGATGGGCGACACGCTGCGTTTCGATGTCGCCGGCATGCCGGTCGAGGCACCGGTGACGAGCGTGCGCAAGGTCGACTGGAATTCGTTCAAGGTCAACTTTTTCGTGCTGATGCCGCCCGAGACGCTGGCCGACCTTCCCGCGACGTTCATCACGAGTTTTCATCTGCCGCCGGAACAGGCGCGCACCATCGACGGCCTCGTCGCCGCCTATCCGAACGTGACCGCCATCGATACCGCGCCGATCCTCGCGCAGATTCAGCGCACGCTCGACCAGGTGATCGGCGCGGTGCAGTTCCTGTTCATCTTCACGCTCGCGGCCGGCGTGCTGGTGCTTTATGCGGCGCTTGCCGGCACGCGCGACGAACGCATGCGCGAGTCGGCGCTATTGCGGGCTTTGGGCGCATCGCATCGGCAGATTCGTTCGGTGCAGGTCGCCGAGTTTGTCGCGGTCGGCGCGTTGTCCGGCCTGATGGCGGCGCTCGGTGCGCAGGGCATCGGTTACGTGCTTGCATCGCGCGTGTTCGAGTTTCATATCGAGTTCAACCCGTGGCTCGTGCCGGTTGGCATCGTCGCGGGCGTTGCTTGCGCGGCGCTCGGCGGCTGGATGAGTCTGCGGCGCGTGCTGGCGCGTCCGGCCTTGCAATCGCTGCGCGACGCCTGAGTTTTCTGTTGTCCAAAAGCAATGAGCGAAGTCAATTCCCAACCTTCCGACGATGAAGTCCAAAAGCCCACGCCGTTCGAACTGATCGGCGGCGAGGAACGTCTGCGCGCGATGGTCGATCGCTTTTACGATCTGATGGACCTCGAACCTGAATTCGCGGGCTTGCGCGCGCTGCATCCGCCGACACTCGACAACTCCCGCGACAAGACCTTCTGGTTCCTGTGCGGCTGGATGGGCGGACCGGATCACTACATCAGCCGCTTCGGCCATCCGCGTTTGCGGGCGCGGCATATGCCGTTCGCCATTGCAACGGCCGAGCGCGATCAATGGTTGCGCTGCATGGCGTGGGCGATGCAGGACATCGGCCTCGACGAGCCTTTGCGCGAGCGCCTACTCACCTCTTTCTTCGATACCGCCGACTGGATGCGCAACCGGCCCGGCTGATTCGCGCGCTTTTGTATCGGTCCAAGGCAGCGGCGCGTGCGGCATGATCTGCGGAACGGCTTTTAGCCGCCCCACGAAACATTGCAAGGACAAGACATGAGCACACGTGCACTCTTTCGCGAGGACGCTTATCGCACGCAGTGCGAGGCGAGCGTCACGGCTATCGACGAAATGGGCATCCACCTCGATCAAACCGTGTTTTATCCGCTCGGCGGCGGCCAGGCCGGCGATGCGGGCACGCTGACGCTTGCCGACGGCACGAAGATCGTCATCGCCGACACGCGCAAGGCGAAGTTCGAAGGCGCCACGCCCGACGACGCCGTGCATGTGCCCGCGCCCGGCCAGGAAGAAGCGCTTTCGCTTTTGAAGGTTGGCGACAGAGTGAGCGCGGAGATCGACTGGGAGCGGCGGTATCGGCATATGCGGCTGCATACGGCGAGTCATTTGATGTGCGCGGTACTGCCGTATCCGGTGGATGGATGCAGCATCACGAGAGACTATGCGCGCCTCGACTTCGCGACGGTCGAGCCTATCGAACGTGAGCGCGTGGAAGCGCGTCTGGCGGAACTGATCGGCGGCGCGCACGACGTGAATACCGAATGGATCACCGACGACGAGATGACCGCGCGCCCTGAACTCGTCCGCACGATGAGCGTAAAGCCGCCGATGGGCCTTGGCCGCGTGCGCCTGTTGCGCATCGAAAACGTGGATTTGCAGCCATGCGGCGGCACGCATGTGCGTAATACGGGCGAGATCGGCGGCTTGCGGATTGCAAAGCTGGAGAAGAAGAGCGCGCGCACGCGGCGACTGGTGCTGGAGCTGGTTTGAACGCGCGAGCGGAAGCACTCGATTCGCGCGCGAGCGCGATACTCGAATTCTGGTTCGGCGCGGTCGGCTCGCCTGAGGCCGGGACGGAACGCAAGCTGTGGTGGAAAAAGAAGCCTGCCTTCGATGCGCAGATCAGCGAGCGCTTCGGCGCGGTGCTCGAAGAAGCGCTGTCGGGCGGTTTGCGTGAATGGGAGCGCACGCCTTCGGGTGCGCTTGCGCTGATCGTGCTGCTCGACCAGTTTTCGCGCAATTGTTATCGGCATACGCCGCGCGCGTTTGCGGGCGACGAGCGTGCGTTGGCGTTGGCGAAAGCGCTGGTCGATTCCGGCGATGATTTGCGCTTGGCCGATGCATACCATCGTGCGTTTGCGTATATGCCATTCGAGCATGACGAGAGGATGGAGAGCCAGCTTCGCGCGGTTGAATTGTTTGGGAAATTAGAGCAAGAAGAGGGCGTGACGAGCTTCCATGAATCGGCGATGAAGCATGCGGAAGTCATCGAACGATTCGGGCGCTTTCCGCATCGCAACCGAATTTTGGGCAGGCCGACGACGAAGGACGAAGAAACGTGGCTGATGACACGCGGCGGCTTTTAGAGGGAGGCGAACCCGATGATTGCGCGCAGCGAGTCAGAAAGGCGTGGCTAGGAGGTCCGAAGAGCATTAAGACCGGTAGTCAATGTGAGTGCTCGAGTAGAACCGCGCAAAGACAAGGCTTCGATCAGCGGGCCGCAAAGAAGGTCATCAACTGCGGAGAGGTGACAAAAGAATTCGCAGACAACGGCCCATTGCGGGGCAAGCGCTCGAAGAGAATCATGAGCTGCGAACGACTACGAGCGTGAGAAAGGGGAAGTGCTCAAAGGGTTTGTGGTAAATAGCGGGGAACCAGTTGTGCTTCAGAAGCCGGTTCCTAAGCTGCTTTCTTTGGTGACTTTCTTTGCAGCAGCAAAGAAAGTTACCCCTCCGCCGGGGAGGCGGCTACTGAACAAAACGCAGCAAAAGAAAAAAAGAAAGCACTCACCGCCCACCGGCGACATCGATCAAAGCCCCGGTGACATAAGAAGCGGCATCGGAGAGCAGCCAGACGATAGCCTCACCGACTTCATCGGCGGACCCGGCGCGCCCGATAGGCGTCTGCCCACCCAGCACCTGAGCCCGATCGGGCTTACCACCACTAGCGTGAATCTCGGTCTCGATGAGACCTGGCCGAATGGCATTGACCCTCACCCCTTCGCGCCCGAGCTCTTTGGAAAGCCCGATGGTGAGTGTATCGATAGCCCCTTTGGAAGCCGCATAATCGACATACTCCCCCGGGCCGCCTAATCTGGCGGCCGCCGAAGAAACATTCACGAGCGACCCGCCCTTGCCACCACGCGAAGTGGAAAGCCGCCGCGCCGCTTCACGAGCGCAAAGAAACGCGCCGAGCACATTGGTATCGAAAATACGTTTCATGCGCTCGATATCCATGTCCGCGAGCATGGAGCCGGGCGCGACGATGCCCGCGTTATTCACCACGCCATCGAGCTTGCCGAACGCCTTCTCGGTGGCATCGAACATCGCGACGATCGCCGCCTCTTCGCACACGTCGCCCTGAATGGCGATCGCCTTGCCGCCAGCGGCTTGCACCGCGGCGACGGTTTCATCGGCGGCACTGGCGTTATTCGCATAGTTCACGCCGACCGACCAGCCGCGCGCGCCCGCGAGCAGCGCTGCCGAGCGGCCGATGCCGCGGCTCGCGCCCGTAATCAGGATGACTTTGGACATCGTGTCGACCGTTAGGGATGGATCAAACCGCGTCGCGCTTTTCGTTCCACTTGTCGAGCGTGCGCGGCGTGTAGTGCTGCAGCTTCGTGATCATCTCGCCGGGCTCGCGCGCAATCTGTATGAGCTCTAGATACTGCTCGCGCATGAAGCCTTCGTCGACGGTATGGCGCAACATGGCCATGAGCGGGTCGTAATAGCCGTTCACGTCCAGCAGGCCAACAGGCTTCTGATGATAACCAAGCTGCGCCCACGTGAACACTTCGAAAAATTCCTCGAAAGTGCCGACGCCACCGGGCATCGCGACGAACGCGTCCGCGAGATCGGCCATGCGCTTCTTGCGCTCGTGCATGTCGGGCACGACGATCAGTTCCGTGAGGTCCGTATGGCCCACTTCCTTCGCAAGCAGCAACTCTGGAATGACGCCGATTGCGCGTCCGCCGGCGGCGAGCACTTCATCGGCGATCAGGCCCATCAAACCGACGCGGCCGCCGCCATACACGAGCGAGAGGTCGGCCTCGACGAGCGCGCGGCCGAACGCCTTGGCCGCCTCGGCATACACAGGGCGGGCTCCGCTGGCGGAGCCGCAATAGACACAAACAGCCTTCATTATCGGGAATCCTTCGGTGTTACGTTCTTCGGCGCGCCCGACGGCGCTTCCTCGCGCGGCGGCAGGAAGTCGGCGTACTGGCGCTTCGGCAGTTTACCGGACACGAGGTCGTCGAAGAGCTGGCGCGATCGTCCGCGAAGATACGGCGCCATGATCGAAATGATATGCAGACTCGCCTGATGCAACTCCGTGCGGATCGCTTCCTGATCGTTGTACTTGCGCGGGTTCATGACGTACTGGTACGAAAGCCAGTAGGTCGAGATCACGCCCATGTTGGTCGCGATGACTTCGATCTCCGCAGGCGTCGCGACCATTTCTTGATCGGCGACGAGCGCTTCGCATAGCTGGCTGGCAAAGCGCACCTTGTGCGTGATGATCTGCTTGAAGTGCGTTTCGAGCGTGCGATTGCGCGCGAGCAGATCGTTCAGATCGCGATAGAGAAAGCGATACGCCCACAGGAAATCGGCCATGTACTGTAAGTACGACCACATTTCATCTATGGTCGGACGATGATCGTCCGGGAACTTCAGGCGCTTCTGAATCTGCTGCTCGAACTGCGCGAAGATGCTGTTGATGATGTCGTCTTTGTTCCGGAAATGGTAGTACAGATTACCTGGACTAATTTCCATTTCCTCGGCGATCGTCGTGGTGGTGACGTTCGGCTCGCCGATATCGTTGAACAACTTCAGCGACAGCTCGAGAATCCGTTCGCGGGTACGGCGGGGAGGTTTGGCTTCCATGTCGTCCGACCTTGGCTTCCGGTGGCGGCGCTCGAAACTCCAAAACGTTCGCGCGACCGGTTTCCGTTGCTATTTTTGAGAATGTCGGACGATTATAAACCGGTCGTTCGGCGCGACAGTGCTGCGTTTCAGGTGACATTCATCTTTTATGGGATACGAGCGAGCCAATTCGACACGACCGGCCAGAGAATCAACGCCCACGTAATGAGGCAAACGCCGAGCGCGACCATCACGGCCGCGCTGCCGAAATCCTTCGCGCGCTTCGAGAGTTCGTGACGTTCGAGCGAGATGCGGTCGATAGCCGCTTCCACGCTCGAATTGAGCAATTCGACGATCAGCACGAGCAGCACGGATGCGATCAGCGCCGCGCGCTCGACGGGCGCCACCGGCACGAAAAGACTGCACGGCAGAAGAATCGCGGCGAGCGTGAGTTCCTGACGAAACGCGCTTTCCTCGCGAATGGCGACGCGAAAACCGTTGAGCGAGTTCTTCATCGCGTGCCAGACGCGCGTGAAGCCGCGATTCCCCTTATACGGGTTGAAGGGCAGCGGCGCGAGCGGATCGTCGGGACCTAGCGGTTCGTTTTCCTCATTGGCTTCGACGTCGCCATCGCGCTTGGACTCGAGCGGACGAGGCGCCGCACGGGCGTGAGCTTCGGCGCGTTGCTCGGCGAGCCTCTTTCGCGTCATGCGGCCGCCCGGTCGGTGCTCGGCGCGCGTGGTTCGACCTGGCGCAAATGCGAGGCGAACTGTTCGGAGGCCGCGCGCCACGAGAAGCGCTCGGCCCACGCGCGGGCATCGGCGCGTTCGATCTTGAGCGCTTGCAGACAGGCTTCGTGCAGATCTTCATGGAGCGCGCCGGGACCGTGTTCACCTAGCACGTCGATGGGACCCGTGACCGGATACGCGGCGACCGGCGTGCCGCAGGCCATCGCTTCGAGCAGCACGAGGCCGAAGGTATCGGTGCGGCTCGGGAACACGAAGACATCGGCGGCGGCGTAGACCTTCGCCAGTTCCGTCTGCGAGAGCACGCCGAGATAGTTGACGTTCGTATAGCGCGACTTCAGTTCCGCGAGCGCCGGTCCTTCGCCCGCGACCCACTTCGAGCCGGGCAGATCGAGCTTCAGAAACGCTTCCACGTTCTTTTCCACGGCCACGCGCCCGACATACAGAAAGATGGGCCGCGCGGTGTTGAGCACCTTAGAGTCCATCGGATGAAAGATGTCCAGATCGACGCCACGCGTCCACAGCACGACGTTGGTGAAGCCGTACTGTTCCAGGTCATGCTTGACGACCGGAGTAGGCGCCATCACCGCCTGCGAATGCCGATGAAACCAGTGCAGAAACCGATAAGTCATGGCGAGCGGAATACCGAAGCGCGCTTTCACGTACTCGGGAAAACGCGTGTGATAAGCGGTCGTGAACGGCAGTTTGTGACGCAGCGCATAGGCACGCGCCGACATGCCGAGCGGGCCTTCGGTCGCGATATGCAGCGCGTCCGGCGCGAATTCGTCGATACGCTTCGCCACGTGCCGGCCCGGCATTAATGATAGGCGAATCTCGGGATAAGTCGGACACGGAATGGTTTTGAACTCGAGCGGCGTGAGCAATTCCACGCGATGCCCGAGGCTCGTGAGTTCGCGGCTCGTCTGCGTAAGCGTGCGCACGACGCCATTGACCTGCGGCTCCCATGCATCGGTGACGATCATGATTTTCATCGGATTTCGGCTCGGGTGAGGATGCGGTTCAGACGGTGGCGCGCACGCGGTTCGGTTGCGCTTCCGGGGAGTGCATGACGGTCCAGTAGACGATCTTCAGTTCGCCGTCTTGGGTCTCGACGAGCGCGGAGAGGCTCTCCACCCAGTCGCCGTCGTTGCAATAGAGAATGCCGTCGATATCGCGTATCTCGGCCTTGTGGATATGCCCGCACACTACGCCATCGCAGCCGCGGCGGCGGGCTTCGTCGGTCATGACCCGTTCGAACTGCGAAATGAAGTTGACCGCGTTTTTGACCTGATGCTTGAGATACTGCGAGAGCGACCAGTAGTCGAAGCCGAGCTTCGTGCGCACGCGATTGAACCAGCGGTTGAGCAGCAGGATCATCGTGTAGGCGGTGTCGCCGAGATAGGCGAGCCATTTCGCGTGCTGGATCACGCCGTCGAAGAGATCGCCGTGCACGATCCAAAGACGCTTGCCCGCGAGCGTCGTATGGAAGGCTTCGCCGCGCACGTGGATGTCGCCGAACGCGAGATCGCAGTACTGGCGCGCGGCTTCGTCGTGATTGCCGGGGATATAGACGACTTGCGTGCCCTTGCGCGCCTTGCGCAAGATTTTCTGAATGACGTCGTTGTGCGCCTGCGGCCAGAACCAGCCTTTCTTCAGTTGCCAGCCATCGATGATGTCGCCGACGAGATACAGATACTCCGACTCGTTGTGGCGCAGAAAATCGAGCAGATAGGGCGCCTGGCAGCCGCCGGAGCCCAAATGGATGTCCGACAGCCAGATCGCGCGATAGCGTTGACGCGCACTGGAGGATTCGCTGTCGTCGTCGACGCCCGGGTTCGCCGGCAGCGGCAGGGCGGCTTCATGCGTCGCGCCGCGCAGATCGGCGCTCCGAAAACGATAAGCGGAAGACGCTTCGATTGCCTGCGTGACGGTCGAGTGGAAGGTCATGGGCTCGCGTATCGGGTTTCGATATGCGCATTGCGCCATGCGGCCGTGACCGAGCCGTGACAGTCACGAGAAGTTCTTATTACTTGTAGGGAGTCGGCGCCGTGATGATGCGCGTGCCAGCCAGGCGATCATGTAGAAACTGCCGCGCCGGATCGAGCCGGACGGCGGCCGCCCACAGCGCGATCCAGGCCGCGAACACGGCGAGCGTCTGCGGCACGGCGAGCCCGAGCAGCGGATGCAGCGCGAGCGGCGGCAGGAACCACAGCCACGCGAGCGCGTAGCGCGCGAGCGCCCGGCCAGGCGTGACGGGCTCACCGTGGGCATCGACCAATTTGAGGCGCCAGGTTTTCATTGGCAGCGTCTGGCCGCCGTGCGTCCAGAACCACACGAAATACGCGGCGAGCACGAGACCGATCCACGTCATCAGCCAGTTGTGATGCGTAAGGCCGTTTTTCTGCTGAGTGAGCGTGCTGAACAAATATCCGGAGATGAACACCACGCCGAACAGGATGACGCCTTCGTAGACCATCGTCGCGAGCCGGCGGCGCAGCGTGGGCGCGTAAAGCGGCGAGAGAGGCGTGGTGGTGGAAGCGGACGCGCTCATGAGCCGTTGTACATGGAAGGCGCTTGCTGCGGGGAGACGGGAATCGGCGTTGCCGGCACGACGCTCGCGGCGTTGGGAATCGCGGGCGTGGCGGTTGAGGTGGAAGAAGGCGATGCAGCCGGCGCACCGGAGCCGCCTTCGGCATGTCCCGCGCCGTGGCCTTGCTCGCGTGCGGCCACGAGCCGGTTGATGTCCTTCACTTCGCTCTTGCCGGTCGGCGGCGCGCTGACGACCGTGGGACGGCGCGTGCGCTCGGTGGCGGCGAGCTTTTTCTTCTGCTCTTCGGAAAGCTTCTGGTAAGCATCCCACGCCTTTTCGCGATTCTCCGGCGCGACGGACTTTGAAACCTGATAGTTCTCGCGCGCGACTTTGCGCTGGTCCGGCGTCATGCGCGTCCATTCCTCCATGCGCTGATGCAGACGCTTTTGCGCCTCAGGCGACATGCGGTGATAGCGCGATGCGATCTTCAGCCACTTTTGCTTGCGCTCTTCGCTGAAGGAATCCCATTGCGTGGAGAACGGCGCGAGCGCGACGTGCTGCGCTTCGGTGAGACGATTCCACGAGAGCGGACTGCCGGAAGAGAGCGGCGAAAGCGAAAGGCCGGAATCGGCGCCCGAACTTGCGCCGTTGGGCGCGGTGGCGGTCGAGAGCAAGGCGGCGGTGGCCGGGTAAAAGCGCGGATAAGTCGCGGCGAATGCGACCAGACTCGCAATCGCGCAACTAAAGACAATCGCGAGACCGCGCTTGTAACTCACCCGAAAACTCCCCGCCAGGTTTGATGTCAGTTGAAAGATTCGACAATACGCGTTAGTGATTACGCGTCAAATATGCGTTGAAGCCGTGGTCGAGATAGGCGTCGAGCGGCAAGCTGTCGGAGAGCATGGCCGCGTCGATGTCGGCGAGTTCGGCACGGCGCTCCTGATCTTCCCAGTAAGCGATGCCAGCCAGACCGATAGCCAGCGCGCACACCGGCCACACGAGGCCGAAGCCGCCGAGCCGCGCGAACAGGCCCTTCGGCCCTTGCGTCTCGGAGCCGTCGTGACCCGCGCCGCCCGCCGAGAGGCTCGCGCCTGCTCCGGCCAAAGCCGGCGTGAACGCGGGCGCGGTCAGGGCGACCTTCTCCGGCTTCTTGCGCGCGATGGCAGCCCGGCGCGCCTCGGCGAGCCGGTCGACCGCGGCGGCCGGAATAGTCGATGTACTTTCGTCCAGCGCGCGAACTACCTTCAGCGCGAACTCGTTTTCCTTTGAATCAAGAACGGAACTCATAGCGTGATCCCTTTGGCTTTCAGGGCGTGCGCGAGGGCGTGCGTGGCGCGTGAACAATGCGTTTTGACGCTGCCCTCGGAGCAGCCCATGGCGGCGGCCGTCTCTGCGACATCCATATCTTCCCAGTAACGCATGAGAAAGGCTTCTCGTTGACGTGCCGGCAATTTCTGGATTTCCGCGTCGATCAGGTTGAGTACCTGTTCGCGTTCCAGTTTGTTCTCGCTGCTCTCGCTGCCAAGTGCGCCGTCTTGTGATTCGAAGGATTCGAGCGGGTCGAACTCGTCGTCGTCCGCGTTTCCGAAGGACGAAAAGAGGCTGACCCACGTGTTCCGCACCTTCTGGCGACGGAAATAGTCGTGCGTCGCATTCTGGAGGATACGCTGGAAAAGCAGCGGAAGCTCGGAAGGCGGCTTGTCACCGTATTTTTCCGCCAGTTTGATCATGGCGTCCTGCACGATGTCCAGCGCCGCGTCGTCGTCGCGGACGGTGTACACGGTCTGTTTGAACGCGCGTCGTTCGACGCCCGCCAGGAAATCGGCAAGTTCCTTGTCTGATGCCATCCGTTGGGAGCCCGGCGCAACGAATTTGCGTCGAAAGGGATCGTGGGTTCTAGGAAAACCTGCGGATGCTAGCAAATTTTCGCCACGCCGGGAGGATTTGGGACGATTTGTTGCCCGATTTACGTACTCGCTGCTCCAAGCGTCAAACGTTGTGCTAAATCTGAGCTTTTTCCGAAAAGCGTCGGATCGGAGATTTCCGAAACTTTTTTCTTGACCCGTTGCGCGCGCCGGGCTACATTTTCCGACTCGCATCATAAAGTGAAATGTCTGCTTTGAGGCGAGCCCAAGAAGCACGCCAGTCAATTCAAGACGCGCCGCTTGAACCCGAGCCACAAGCCCGGCAGAGAGCACCCGATCAATTTTTTGCCGAAAATTCGAAAGGTGATGAATGAACATGCCCAGCGCGGAATTCTCCACGTCGGATACGACTCCCCCTCACGAAGCTGACTCCATCGGCGGCACCGTGCTCATGCGCGCGCTCGCTGACGAGAAGGTCGAGTTCATTTGGGGCTATCCCGGCGGCTCGGTACTCTACATCTACGACGAGCTGTACAAGCAGGACCAGATCCAGCACATTCTCGTGCGCCACGAACAGGCCGCCGTACACGCCGCCGACGCCTATGCGCGCTCGACCGGCAACGTGGGCGTGTGCCTCGTGACTTCCGGCCCCGGCGTCACCAATGCGGTGACGGGAATTGCCACGGCCTATATGGATTCCATTCCGCTCGTCATCATCAGCGGGCAGGTTCCGACCGCGGCCATCGGCCTCGACGCGTTCCAGGAGTGCGACACCGTCGGCATCACGCGGCCCTGCGTCAAGCACAACTTCCTCGTGAAGGACGTGCGCGATCTCGCCGCCACCGTCAAGAAAGCGTTCTACATTGCTCGCACGGGTCGCCCCGGTCCGGTGCTGATCGACATTCCGAAGGACGTGTCGAAGGCGCCGTGCAAGTACGAACCGCTGAAGAGCGTGTCGCTGCGTTCGTATAACCCGGTGACGAAGGGCCACTCCGGCCAGATCCGCAAGGCGGTGCAACTGCTGCTTTCGGCCAAGCGCCCGTATATCTATACCGGCGGCGGCATCATTCTCGCGGATGCATCGCGCGAACTGAACCAATTCGCCGATTTGCTGGACTATCCGGTCACCAACACGCTGATGGGTCTGGGCGGTTACCGCGCGAGCGACAAGAAATTCCTCGGCATGCTCGGCATGCATGGCACGTACGAAGCCAACATGGCCATGCAGAACTGCGACGTGCTGATCGCCATTGGCGCGCGCTTCGACGACCGCGTGATCGGCGACCCGGCGCACTTCGCATCGTCGCCGCGCAAGATCATCCACATCGACATCGATCCTTCGTCCATTTCCAAGCGCGTGAAGGTGGACATTCCCATCGTCGGCGACGTGAAGGAAGTGCTGAAGGAGTTGATCGAGCAGTTGCAGACGGCGGAACACGGCCCTGACACGCAGGCGCTCAAGTCGTGGTGGGACCAGATCGAAGGCTGGCGCTCGAAAGACTGCCTCGCTTACGACCGCAAAAGCGAGATCATCAAGCCGCAATATGTTGTCCAGAAGCTGCATGAACTGACCGACGGCAACGCCTTCGTCTGTTCGGATGTCGGCCAGCATCAGATGTGGGCCGCGCAGTTCTATCCGTTCAACAAGCCGCGCCGCTGGATCAACTCAGGCGGTCTCGGCACCATGGGCTTCGGCTTGCCGGCAGCCATGGGCGTGAAGATGGCCTTTCCCGACGAGGAAGTGGTCTGCATCACGGGCGAAGGCTCCATCCAGATGTGCATTCAGGAGCTCTCGACGTGCAAGCAGTACAACACGCCCGTCAAGATCATCTCGCTCAACAACCGCTATCTCGGCATGGTGCGCCAGTGGCAGCAGATCGAATACAAGAAGCGCTATTCCAGTTCCTACATGGACGCGCTGCCTGATTTCGTGAAGCTCGCCGAAGCGTATGGGCATGTCGGCATTCGCGTCGAAAAGACCGCGGACGTCGAGCCGGCGCTGAAGGAAGCGCTGCGCCTGAAAGATCGCACCGTATTTCTCGACTTCCAGACCGATCCCACCGAAAACGTATTTCCCATGGTGCAAGCAGGCAAGGGCATCACGGAAATGCTGCTCGGCTCGGAAGATCTATAACGCGGCTTTGACTCGCGAGGCCCGGGCGCACCCGTCTTCACAAAGGACGAGCGCCGCGCACGGGTTTTTCGAAGCAGACGCCAACTGGATAAACCTCGGGAAAAGACATGAAACACATCATCTCCGTACTGCTGGAAAACGAACCGGGCGCGTTATCGCGTGTCGTCGGGCTCTTTTCCGCGCGCGGCTACAACATTGAAACGCTGACGGTGGCGCCGACCGAAGACAGTTCGCTGTCGCGGCTGACCATCGTCTCGATTGGCTCGGACGACGTGATCGAACAGATCACGAAGCACCTGAACCGCCTGATCGAGGTGGTGAAAGTGGTCGACCTGACAGAGGGCGCCCACATCGAGCGCGAGCTGATGCTCATCAAGGTAAGAGCTGTCGGCAAGGAACGCGAAGAGATGAAGCGCATGGCGGATATCTTCCGCGGCCGCATCATCGACGTGACCGAAAAGACCTACACGATGGAACTGACAGGCGCATCCGACAAACTCGACGCGTTCATTCAGGGGCTCGACGCCACGGCCATTCTGGAAACGGTTCGCACGGGCAGTTCCGGCATCGGCCGGGGCGAGCGCATTCTGAAGGTTTAAACCTACACTCATTTCGACTAGTTTTCTCTGCCTGCGCGGAGACAGACCTCAAGGAACCACCATGAAAGTTTTCTACGACAAAGACGCCGACCTCTCCCTCATCAAGGGCAAGCAAGTCACCATCATCGGTTATGGCTCGCAAGGCCATGCGCACGCGCTGAACCTGAAGGAAAGCGGCGTGAACGTGACGGTCGGCCTGCGTAAAGGCGGTGCTTCGTGGAGCAAGGCCGAGAACGCGGGCCTGAAGGTCAAGGAAGTGGCCGAAGCCGTGAAGGGCGCGGATGTCGTCATGATGCTGCTGCCCGACGAGCAAATCGCCGAAGTCTACAAGAACGAAGTCCACGCCAATGCCAAGGAAGGCGCGGCGCTGGCGTTCGCGCACGGCTTCAACGTGCATTACGGCCAGGTGATCCCGCGCGCGGATCTGGACGTCATCATGATCGCGCCGAAGGCGCCGGGCCACACCGTGCGCAATACGTATCAGCAAGGCGGCGGTGTGCCGCACCTGATCGCGGTGGCACAAGACAAGTCGGGTTCGGCCCGCGACGTGGCGCTGTCGTATGCGGCGGCCAACGGCGGCGGACGTGCCGGCATCATCGAAACGAACTTCCGCGAAGAAACCGAAACCGACCTGTTCGGCGAGCAGGCCGTGCTGTGCGGCGGCACGGTGGACCTGATCAAGGCTGGCTTCGAAACGCTGGTGGAAGCGGGCTACGCGCCGGAAATGGCGTACTTCGAGTGCCTGCACGAGCTGAAGCTGATCGTCGACCTGATCTATGAAGGCGGTATCGCCAACATGAACTACTCGATCTCGAACAACGCCGAGTATGGCGAGTACGTAACGGGTCCGCGCATCGTCACGGAAGAGACGAAGAAGGCGATGAAGGCCGTGCTGAAAGACATCCAGACCGGCGAATACGCGAAGAGCTTCATCATCGAAAACCGCGCTGGCGCGCCGACGCTGCAATCGCGTCGCCGTCTGACGGCCGAGCATCAGATCGAGCAGGTCGGCGAGAAGCTGCGCGCCATGATGCCGTGGATCGCGAAGAACAAGCTGGTCGATCAGTCGAAGAACTAAGTCTTGCTTCGAGGGGTTCGTAACTTGCCCCTTCTCCGTTTGCGCGGAGATAGACCGCGTTTCCGAGGGGCCTGCTGCTTGCGCCATTTTCTCCGCATGCGTGGAGATCGATGTTTGCAGCACGTTTCTTGCTGAAACTAAAGCCGTCCGGATGCCCTGTGCTCCGGGCGGCTTTTGCTATCCTACGGTTTTAATAAAACATCGAACTAGTTCATGAACTATCCTCATCCGATCATTGCCCGCGAAGGCTGGCCGTTCATCGCCATCGCGGCCGTCGTTGCGATTCTCGTGCAGGCGCTCGGCGGCTTCGGCTTCGCCTGGATTTTCTGGCTGATCGTGATCTTCGTCGTCCAGTTTTTTCGCGACCCGCCGCGTCCCATTCCCGCGCAGGCCAACGCCGTGCTGTGTCCGGCCGACGGGCGCATCGTCGCGGTCGAAACCGCGCATGATCCGTATGCGGGCCGTGAGGCGCTCAAGATCAGCGTGTTCATGAACGTTTTCAACGTGCATTCGCAGCGTTCGCCGGTCGATGGCGCCATCAGCAAGGTTCAGTACTTCCCGGGCGCTTATCTGAATGCGGCGGTCGAGAAGGCATCGACGGAGAACGAGCGCAATGCCATCGTCCTGCAGACGGCGAGCGGTCATACCGTGACGTCGGTGCAGATCGCGGGCCTCATCGCGCGACGTATTCTCTGCTATGTGCATGTGGGCGAGCCGCTCACGCGCGGTCAGCGCTATGGCTTCATTCGTTTCGGTTCGCGCGTCGACGTGTATCTGCCGATTGGTAGCCGTCCGCGTGTCTCGATTGGCGAGAAAGTGTCCGCATCGTCGACGATCCTCGCCGAGTTCGCGGAATAACGCCGGGGGGTTTCGATGGCGGCATTCAAACCGCGCCGTAACCGTATGAACGGCGCGACTCCGCGCGCCTTCCGGCGCAACAAGGCCGCGCAGGACGTCGGCGCCGTGGAAACGCGGCGCGCCAAACGGCAGCAGTTCTTGCGCAAACGCGGCATTTATCTCCTGCCTAACGCGTTCACCACGGCGGCGCTCTTTTGCGGCTTCTTCGCTGTCGTCCAGGCGATGAACGTTCGCTTCGAGATCGCGGCCATCGCCATTTTCGTCGCGATGGTGCTCGATGGCATGGACGGACGCGTCGCGCGCATGACGCACACGCAGAGCGCGTTCGGCGAGCAGTTCGACAGTCTCTCGGACATGGTGTCGTTCGGGGTCGCGCCGGCGCTTGTCATGTATGAATGGGTTTTGAAGGATCTCGGCCGCTGGGGCTGGCTCGCGGCGTTCGTGTATTGCTCCGGCGCGGCGTTGCGGCTTGCGCGCTTTAACACGAACGTGGGCGTGGTCGACAAGCGCTATTTCCAGGGCTTGCCGAGTCCGGCCGCGGCTGCGTTGATCGCGGGCTTCGTGTGGCTCGCGACCGATAACCGCGTGCCGCTCAAGCTCGTGTGGCTGCCGTGGGTGGCCTTTGCACTTACTGTCTATGCGGGCGTGACGATGGTATCGAACGCGCCGTTCTACAGCGGCAAGGCGCTGGATGTGCGGTATCGCGTGCCATTCGCGGGCGTGTTGCTCGTCGTGGTGGCGTTCGTGTTGGTGTCGTCCGATCCGCCGGTCATGCTGTTTTGCCTCTTCGTTCTGTACGGCTTTTCGGGCTACGTCTGGTGGGGCTATATGGCGATACGCGGGCGGCCGAACCCGGCGCGTAGCTCGCAGCGGGATGGTTGAGGGGCATCACTGTCATCGTGAGAAAAAGAAAAGGCGGCGATTTGAAAGATCGCCGCCTTTTTGCTTGCCGACAGTGTCCAAGGACAAACAGCGCGCGCGGATATTGTCGCGAGTCGACGCGACTAGTGCAGGTGTTCGCGGACGGCTCAACCCGCCACTAACGTGCCGTTCTGCACCCGTACGCGTTGACCTTCGCCGAACGGCGGTTGCTGCTTATACGTGAAGTAGCGCGTCTTGCCGTTTTCCATCCGCACGCGCACCGAATAGTCCGTCTCGCTGCGAACGTGTTTCTCGACCGAATTTCCTGCCAGACCGCCGCCAAGCGCGCCCAGGAGCGTCATTGCGGTACGTCCGCCACCACGGCCGAACTGGTTGCCGACGACGCCACCCGCCACCGCGCCGCCCACCGCACCGATGCCGGTACCGTGTCCTTCCTGACGAACGGCGGAGATCGCTTCAACCGTCCCGCAGGTCGAGCAATAAGCCGGATGCGCGGGAGGCTGTTGTGCATACGACGGTTGCTGAACAGGCGGCTGTTGCTGAGCTTGCTGCTGGGCCGCCCGTTGCTGCGCGGCTTGTTCCGCGGCTTGCTGTTGAGCGGCTTGTTGCTGCGCTGCCTGCTGTTGTGCTTGTTGCGCCGCTTGCTGCTGTGCGGCTTGTTGCGCAGCGCTGGGTTGCTGCTGCGCGACGGCTGCCGCCTGTGTCTGCGCTGTATCCGCCGAATTGCTCGATGCGCGCGGGAAGATTCCCGTCATCGCAGCCGTGGCCACGAGACTCGCGACGATCACCGCGCCCGCCGCCGTGGCGATGAGCGGATGCAGACGCCGTTGTGGCGGTTGACCATTGCCTGTCGAGGGCGAAGTGGCCGGCGTAAATTTACTGTTCCCGTTATCCATTTTTGGACCTCCGTACCGAGGCTTTGGAAGCGCAGATGCGCTGACTATAAGCGGCATACTGCCGATGCCGTCTGTGCAATACGATTCTCGGGGAAACCCGGATTTCGTGCTTAAGCGGTTGTAACAAATGCTCGGCCGCTAGGCACAAAGTGTAAAGCACAAATAATGCCAAACGTGATCCGCCCTGTCCGAAGGCGATTTGACGCTATGAACACCCGCTCAACCTTTACCAGTAGTTACAAAAAGATGATGCCTCGGGCAAAAACGGCTGGAAATTAGCTGATCGTCAGCGGGGCGCTCCTCGCGCGTAGGCGCCGCCACTTCTTGAACGGTCTCTTGTTCCCGCGTTGCGCCTCACACAAAGAGAAAGTCTTCGCGTAACGCGTGGAATGCCATTGCCGTAACCGCCCGGCAAAACGCTAAATCGCTTGCAACACAACGACGCAAGAAGCCCCATCGACATAACCAATCGTCGATGCCGTTTCGCGTTTATTCGCCATGCTGATCGTTTCAGAGATGCGCGTCGGCCGTTCTCTAACCGAGTGTGTTCCGGCGAATTCGCGCAGCGTATGCTGACCCAGCCGCGCGAAGGCAGACGCGAGGATCGATGCCTCCCGTTGATTACGAGACCCGCACAGAGAGACGCTCCGTGGCCACGATCCGGCACGGCGAGAAGCGGCAGCGCGATCGAACGTGGCAGCGGCGCGAAGCAGTCACACGACGCGCATCGATGCCGGTGCTCGACTCATCGTGCATCGCCAAGCGCCAGCAGTTCACGCCAATCGAGGGCATGAAATGGAATTCAAACGCGAAAAATACGAGCGGCTGCTCGCTTTCGCCAGCACTTTGCCGCCGCTGCCGACCGCGGTCGCTCACCCATGCGACCACGACTCTCTGTCTTCCATCATCGAAGCGGCGCGGCTCGGGCTCGTCGCGCCGATTCTCGTGGCCTCGCGCAGCAAACTCGAAGCGGTCGCCAGCGAGTGCAATCTCGATCTCGGCGATCTACCCATCATCGACGTTCCGCACAGCCACGCGGCGGCGGAAGTCGCGGTGCAACTCGTGCATGAAGGGCGCGCGGAAGCGCTGATGAAAGGCTCGCTGCACACCGACGAACTGATGGGCGCGGTGGTCACGCGTAACGGCTTGCGCACCGGGCGGCGCGTGAGCCACTGTTTCGTGATGGATGTTCCCGGCCGCGAAAATGCCCTGATCATCACCGATGCCGCCGTCAACATCTCACCGACGCTCGACCAGAAGCGCGACATCGTGCAGAACGCCATCGATCTCGCTCACGCGTTGCGCATTGCCGAGACGCGGGTAGCGATTCTTTCCGCGATGGAAACCGTGAATTCGAAGGTGCCCTCGACGCTAGATGCCGCCGCGCTCTGCAAGATGGCCGATCGCCAGCAGATCACGGGCGGCATTCTCGACGGCCCGCTCGCGCTCGACAACGCAATCAGCGAGGAAGCCGCAAGGATCAAGGGGATCGAATCACCGGTGGCGGGGCGCGCGAACGTGCTCGTCGTGCCGGACCTCGAATCCGGAAACCTGCTGGCAAAAAGCCTGTCGTTTCTCGCTGGCGCGGATGCAGCGGGCATCGTGCTGGGCGCGAAGGTGCCGATCATCCTGACGAGCCGTGCGGATTCGATCATGACGCGGCTCGCATCATGCGCGGTGGCCTCGCTCGTGGCGCTCGCGCGGCGCGAGAATCCTTCGGCCGCGATCGTCTAGAGGGATGTATGGACGTCGTTCTAGTCATCAACGCGGGGTCGTCCAGCATCAAGTTTCATGCATACGTCAAGATGGAAGGCAGCCTCGATCCTGTCGCCGGCGGCAAGCTCGAAGAGATCTACGGCAAGCCGTACTTCGAGGCCAGGCGGCCGAACGGCGAACTCATCGACGAAAAGCATTGGCCCGAAGGCGAACAACTCGGGCACGACAATGCGATCACGTTCTTGCTGAACTGGCTGCGTGAACGCTCTTCCGGCGCGAAACTGCTTGCCGTGGGTCATCGTGTGGTGCATGGCGGTGAACGATTTGCAGCGCCGGTGCGCGTCGATACGGACGTGCTCGCGCAACTGGAAGCGCTCGTTCCGCTCGCACCGCTTCATCAGCCGCATAACCTCGCAGCGATCCGCGCGATACGAGCGCGCAATCCGCAGGTGCCACAAATCGCATGTTTCGATACGGCCTTCCACCATACGCAGCCCGCAGCGGCAACGCGCTTCGCGCTGCCGCCCGAGATCACGCAACGCGGCGTGCGGCGCTACGGGTTTCACGGGCTGTCGTACGAGTACATCGCGAGCGTTCTGCCGCAATACAGCGCAAAGGCCGCCAATGGCAAGAGCGTGGTGCTTCATCTTGGCAACGGCGCGAGCATGACGGCGCTCGATCGAGGCAAGAGCGTCGCCAATACGATGGGCTTCACGGCCGTCGAAGGGCTCGTCATGGGCACGCGCTGCGGGAGCATCGATCCCGGCGTGCTGCTATGGATGATGCAGGAAGCGCGCATGGACGCCCATGCCATCGAGACGCTGCTCTACAAGCGCTCCGGTCTGCTCGGCGTGTCGGGTATTTCCAGCGATATGCGCACGCTGCTCGCGAGCGATGCCCCCGCTGCCGCCGAAGCGGTCGATCTGTTTTGCTATCGAATCTCGCGCGAACTCGGCTCGCTTGCGGCCGCGCTCGGCGGGCTCGATGCGCTCGTGTTCACCGGCGGCATCGGCGAACGTGCGGCGCCCGTGCGCGAGCGCGTGGGGCGCGCGGCGGCATGGCTCGGCGTATCGCTCGACGACGCGGCCAATGCACGCCACGAACGGCGCATCGACGATTCGACGAGCGCAGTCGATGTCTGTGTCATCCCGACGAACGAAGAATTGATGATTGCCCGTCACGCGTTAAGGCTGCTGGGAAGCTGAACGTCGGCGGGCGCATTGCCAGCGGAAAGACGATGCGTGGCGCGGCTGACATCGACAAGAGGACGTTATGAACGCAATCAGGACGCTGCTCGAAGCTCAGCCGCTCTTCACGTTGTTCCTCACGATCGCGCTCGGCTATGTGATCGGCGAGATTAGCCTCAAAGGCGTCTCGCTCGGATCGGGGGCCGTGCTTTTCGTCGGCTTGGCAATCGGCGGATTCGCGCCGAAAGCCTTGCCGCCCGCGCTGCTCGGCACGCTCGGCTTGTTGCTGTTTCTGTACGGCATCGGCATTCAGTACGGCGCGCATTTCTTCAAGGGACTGACGAGTGCGGACGGATTGCGGGCCAACGCGGCAGCGGCGCTTGGCGTCGTCGCGGCGGGCTTCGTGTCGCTCGCGCTGGTGCCGGCGTTCGGTCTCAGGCTCGACGAAACGCTCGGCTTGTTCGCGGGCTCGGGAACCAGTACGGCGACGTTGCAAGCCGTGATCTCAACCTTGCATAGCGATGGCGCCGCCGTGGGCTACAGCGTGACTTATCCATTCGGCGTCGCCGGTCCGATACTGATGATCTACGCCCTCGGCGCGTTGCTCAAAGTGAAGATCGAGGCGCCGCCCGAAAGCAACATCGAGACGGCGGAGATCGCCCTGCAAAATCCCGCGCTCGTCGGTCTCAGCGCAGTCGAACTTCATGCGGAGTTGCCGGACGGCGTGACCATTGCCGCTGTTCGCCGCGCGCATCGCAACCGGCTGCCGACCGCGGATTTCGTTCTGCAAACCGGCGATGTCCTGCTGGCAACGGCATTGGAGCCGGCCGCGCTGGAGGAGGCGGCCACACTCATCGGCGAGGTTCAGCCGGGCAGAATCACGCGGCATCGGGAAGATCTGGATTACCTGCGCGTGTTCGTATCGAGCCGGGTCATGACCGGGCAGCGCATTGGGGACATTCGATTTCCCGATGGCGTCGTCTGCTCGATTGCTCATGTGCGCAGAGGCGACGCCGACATGTTGCCTCACGTCGATCTGATTCTGGAATCCGGAGACAGGGTCGGGTTGCTGGTGAATCGGACGCATGCCAAAGCGGTTCGCAAACTGTTCGGCGACTCGATCAAAGGGACGGCCGAACTCAGCTTCATCTCGATTGGCGTTGGCGCCGCGATTGGCTTGCTCATCGGCATGATTCCGATTCCCGTGCCCGGCGTGGGAAAACTGACGCTCGGGCTTGCGGCGCTGCTGCTGACCGCGCTTTATCTCGGGAAGATTCGTCGCTCGGGGCCATTTATCTGGAGCGTGCCATTGTCGGCGAATCTGGTTCTGCGGAACTTCGGGTTGACCATTTTTCTGGCGCAGGTCGGGATTGCTTCCGGACCGAAATTCTTTGCCGAAGTAGGGGCGACGGGTGTTTCGCTCCTGCTTTACGGCGCGGTGATTCTAATTGCGTTAGTGCTCGTGACGGCGTTTTTCTGCTTGGTTATTTTCAAGCTGCCGTTCGATACCACCATTGGCGTTCTCAGCGGCGCTACGGGAAATCCCGCCATTCTCGCGTTTGCCAATCGCGTGACGCCAACCGATAAACCGGATATCGGCTATGCCATGATTTTCCCGTCGATGACCATTCTGAAAATTCTGTTCGCGCAGATTGCCGCCGTGTTGATGGGGCATTGATCAGAAGCGCTGCAAGACAGCGCTGACATCACTGTCAGCGCCACTCAGCTCAGTCCTCGCGACGCAGATGCGGGAACAAAATTACGTCGCGGATGCTCGGGCTGTCGGTCAGCAACATCACCAGCCGGTCGATGCCGATTCCGCAGCCGCCTGTCGGCGGCATGCCGTATTCGAGCGCGCGAATATAGTCGGCATCGAAAAACATGGCTTCTTCGTCGCCCGCGTCTTTCTGATCGACTTGCTTTTGAAAGCGCGCGGCCTGATCTTCCGGATCGTTCAATTCGGAGAAGCCGTTGGCGATCTCGCGGCCCGTGATGAACAACTCGAAGCGCTCCGTAATGCCCGCCACGCTGTCCGACTCACGCGCGAGCGGCGACACTTCGATTGGATAATCGACGATATATGTCGGCTCCCACAGTTGCGATTCGGCCGTCTCTTCGAAAAGCGCCAATTGCAATGCGCCAATGCCCGCATTCAAAAACGCCGGTTGCGTCGTATCAACGCCGAACTTTTTCAATTCCGTGCGCAGGAACGCGGCGTCGCCGAGTTGCGCGTCGGTGTATTGCGGCGCGTATTTTTGAATAGCCTGATTGATCGTCAGCCGATGAAACGGCTTCGAAAAATCGAGTTCGCGGCCCTGATACGTGATGCTCGCGGTGCCGAGCGAGTCGATTGCCGCCTGGCGGATCAGTTGCTCGACGAAGTCCATGAGCCAGTGATAATCCGTGTATGCGGCGTAGAACTCCATCATCGTAAATTCCGGGTTGTGTCGCGGCGACACGCCTTCGTTCCGGAAATTACGATTGATCTCGAACACACGCTCGAAGCCGCCGACGATCAGACGCTTCAGATACAGTTCCGGCGCGATGCGCAGGAACATCTGCATGTCGAGCGCGTTGTGATGCGTAACGAAAGGCTTGGCCGCCGCGCCGCCCGGAATGGGATGCAGCATTGGCGTTTCGACTTCCATGAAGCTCGCCTGCGCCATGAAATTGCGAATGGACGTGACCGCCTTGGTCCGCGCCATGAAGGTCTTGCGCGACTCCGGCGTGACGATCAGATCGACATAACGCTGGCGATAGCGCATTTCCTGATCGGCGAGACCGTGAAACTTGTCGGGCAGCGGACGCAGCGCCTTCGAAAGCAGGCGCAGTTCCGTGCAGCGCACCGACAGTTCGCCCTTGTTCGTGCGAAACAGGACGCCGCGCGCGGCGACGATATCGCCCAGGTCCCACTTCTTGAAGGCGTCGTAAGTCTCGGCGCCGACGTCGGCGGGCGTGATAAAGAACTGGATCTGGCCGCTGCCGTCCTGGACCGTCGCGAAGCTGGCCTTGCCCATCACGCGCTTGAGCATCATGCGGCCGGCAAGCGCTACGGGCAGGGGATTGGCTTCGAGTGCTTCCTTGTCGGTATTGGCGAATTCGCCTTGCAGCGCGGCGGCCTGATGCGTCGGACGGAAGTCGTTCGGATAAGCGACGCCTTGCTCGCGCAGCGCGCGCAATTTGTCGCGACGCTCGCCGATGATCTGGTTTTCTTCCAGTTCGGGCGCGGCGCCCGCTTGAGTCGGTTCGGTCATGATGTGTAGCTTTCGATACGGTGGGATGCGGCGCGGCGAGGGCCAAACGAAAGCGCGGATACCGAAAGCCGGGATCCGCGCCGCGAAACTCAAACGCCCTGTTTCAGGCTCGCGCTGATGAAGTCGTCGAGGTCGCCGTCGAGCACGGCGCGCGTGTTGCTCATTTCCACGCTGGTGCGCAGGTCCTTCACGCGGCTCTGGTCGAGCACGTAGGAGCGGATCTGATGGCCCCAGCCCACATCGGTCTTGCTCGATTCGAGCTTGTCCTGTTCGGCCTGGCGCTTGCGCATCTCGAATTCGTAGAGACGCGCCTTCAGCATCTGCATGGCTTCCGCGCGGTTGCGGTGCTGCGAGCGGTCGTTCTGGCACTGCACGACGATGCCGGTCGGCGCGTGCGTGAGACGCACCGCGGAGTCGGTCTTGTTGATGTGCTGGCCACCCGCGCCCGAAGCGCGATACGTGTCCGTGCGGATATCGGCGGGATTGATTTCGATCTCGATCGAATCGTCGATTTCCGGATACACGAACACGGACGAGAACGACGTATGCCGCCCGCCCGACGAGTCGAACGGCGATTTGCGCACGAGGCGGTGAATGCCCGTCTCGGTACGCAGATAGCCGTAGGCGTATTCGCCTTCTACCTTGATGGTCGCGCTCTTGATGCCGGCGACGTCGCCTTCGGATTCCTCGAGCACTTCGGTCTTGAAGCCCTTGCGTTCGCAATAGCGAAGATACTGGCGCAGCAGCATGGACGCCCAGTCGCACGCCTCGGTGCCGCCCGCGCCCGCCTGGATGTCGATGAAGCAATTGTTCGGGTCGGCCGGGTTCGAGAACATCCGGCGAAATTCCGTGTCCTCGACGCGCACTCGCAGTGCTTCCGCGTCGGTTTCGCAGGCGACGAGCGTTTCTTCGTCGCCTTCCTCGTGCGCCATCTCGAAGAGATCGCTGGCGTCGCGCAGGTCGTTGTCGAGCGCGGTGAGTTTCGACACCACGCCGTCCAGCAGCTTCTTCTCACGACCGAGCGCTTGCGCGTTCTTCGAGTCGTTCCAGACGTTCGGGTCTTCGAGTTCTTTGTTGACTTCGGCTAGACGCGCTGACTTGGCGTCGTAGTCAAAGATACCCCCGTAGCTCGCCCGCGCGACGGCGCAGGTCGGCCAGAAGGCTTTCGATCGCGTTGAGACGTTCCGCTTCCATTGTCGATCTTCGGCTTCGTAAAAAGGTGCAATTATAGCCGATCGACCGGGTTTTCCCGCTTCGAGCGGGCCGTTCCGGCGGGTTTTCAGCCCGCGTGTTCGACGATCAGCTGCACGCGCGCCACGCCGTTCCACGAATCGCTGACGAGCCGGTAAGCGACCGTCGCGCGCGCCGGGAGCGGGTCGACATGGTTGAACCAGATCGCGTTGAAGCGCTGGCGCCCGCGCAGAAGTTGTAGCTTCAGATGCTTGTCCTTGACGAGCGCCTGCGACGCGACCTCGAACTCGCCGGAGAACGTGGGCGCCGGAAAGCCTTGTCCCCACACGGCTGCATCGATCAATTCGACGAATTGCGGCGTGAAATACGCGTCCTCCAGTTCGCCATCGGTTTCGATGGTGCGTGAAAGCGCGTCGGCCGTCAGCCATTCGCGTCCGATGGCCTCGAACGCGGCCGTGAAGCGCGGAATGTCTGCGGTGGCGAGCGTGAGGCCCGCCGCCATCGCGTGACCGCCGAATTTGTGGATGAGACCGGGTTCGCGCTTCGAAATGAGATCGACGGCGTCGCGCAGATGAAAGCCCGGAATCGAGCGGCCGGAGCCTTTGCAGAGCACGCCGCTGTCGTCGGCGTGCGCGAAGGTGAACGACGGCCGATGAAACCGCTCCTTCAGCCGCCCCGCGACGATGCCGATCACGCCCTGATGCCAGCTCGCGTCGTAGAGCGTGAGCGTGGCGCGCTCGCCGGGGTCGAGCGTCTGCAATTCGGCGAGCGCCTGCTGCTGCATGCCCGCTTCGATCTCGCGGCGCTCGCGGTTCATGCCGTCGAGTTGTTGCGCGAGTTCCCACGCGCGGCCGATATCGTCGGTCGTCAGGCATTCGATGCCGAGCGACATGTCCGACAGCCGTCCCGCCGCGTTCAGACGCGGTCCGAGCGCGAAGCCCAGATCGAAGCCGGAAGCGGTGCGCGCATCGCGGCTCGCGGCCCGGAAAAGCGCGGCGATGCCCGGCTGCATGCGGCCCGAGCGAATCCGCTTCAAACCCTGCGCGACGAGAATGCGATTGTTGGCGTCGAGCTTCACGACATCCGCGACGGTGCCGAGCGCGACCAGATCGAGCAGGCCGTCGAGACGCGGTTCGGGGCGGCCATCGCCATAGGTGTCGCGACGCCGCAGTTCGGCGCGCAGCGCGAGCAGCACGTAGAACATCACGCCCACGCCCGCGATGCATTTGCTCGGAAACGCGCAGCCCGGCTGATTCGGATTGACGATCGCGCGCGCGGCGGGCAACTCGTCGCCGGGCAAGTGATGGTCGGTGACGACGACTTCCATGCCGAGCGCATTGGCGGCCGCGACGCCATCCACGCTGGCAATGCCGTTATCGACCGTGATCAGAAGATCGGGTACGCCGCGTGGCGAACGCGCCGCCAGTTCGACGATCTCCGGCGTGAGCCCGTAGCCATATTCGAAGCGGTTCGGAACCAGATAATCGATGTCCGCGCCGAACATGCGCAGCCCGCGCACGGCGACGGCGCAGGCGGTCGCGCCGTCGCAGTCGTAATCGGCGACGACGAGCATGCGCTTGTTCGCTGCGAGCGCATCGGCGAGAACGACGGCGGCGGCATCGCAACCCTTCAGGCCGACGGGCGCGTGCAGGCGCTTGAACTCGGTTTCGATTTCGTCGGGCGACGTGACGCCGCGCGACGCATACAGCCTCGCGATGACCGGGTGCAGACCGTGGCGCGCGAGGGCTTCGGCATCGGCGGGGGAGGCGGCGCGGGTAACGATACGCGTCATGCTGTCAGTGACCTATTCGATGAAAAGCGCCGCGATCGGCCGGCGTCGCCAGAACTTGCGCAAGTCCGAGCGCGTGACGCCGAGCGTCACCGAGCCTGTATCGCCGCAGAGCGTGATACCGAGTTTCTTGAGCGTGCCGTTCGCGAGCGCGTCGAGCGCGGGCGCGAACCACGCGGTTTCGAGCGCCTGCAACGAGTCGTTCCAGCGCGCCCAGTCCTGTTCGATGAACGGCGCCGAGAACGGATCGAGTTCGACGAGCGTCGTGCCTTCTTGCGCTTCTCGCCCGTTGGCGAGCGCGGCGAAAGAGTCGGCTGGCGCTTCGGGCGCGATGTTCGAGGCGAGCGCGAGACCGCGTGTGGCGGCGGCGTCGGACATGATGCGGGCGAACGGGCTCTTGACCGGACGCAGCGTGCCTTGTCCGTGCAGCCAGATGGAGTTGATCGCAGGCAGGCCGCGCGACTCGCGTTCTTCGTTGACCGGATGTTCGAACCACGCCATCTGGATTTCGTTCTGCAACTTCATCCAAGCGCGCGAACGTTCGCCCGTGCGGGCTTCGTGCGGCAACCAGATTTCGATGTTGCGTCCCGTCGCGCGCAACGGCGACGCGCCCGCGAGCGCGCCCAGCGCGCCGCCCGACACATACCAGCGCAACGGCGTGGGCGCTTGCAGCGTGATGCCGAGGTCTTCGATCACGGGCCGCGCCGTATCGAAGAGCGTGCGGGCTTCTTCCGTGCGCACGCCGAGCGTGGCCGGATCGATGAGCACGAGATGGTCGTGCGCGATGCGCACGTGAACCGGCTCGATACACGCCCAGAGCGCATCGCCGGGTGTGCCGCCATCGGCGAGGAGCATGTAGGGTGCGAGCGGCGCTTCGTCGGAGTTTGGCGCGGCGGCATCGAAACGTTGCGCAATCCAGCGCTCGTGCGGCAGCGTGCGCTGAAAGTCTTCGCCGATCACCCGTTCTTCCAGCGTCGCGCGCGCGAGGAGTTTGTCGAGCGCCGCGCTTTGCAGCCCGTGTAGCGCGGTGGCGGCGTCTGCTGCGGCAGGCAGCGCGAAGGGGAGCAGAAGATGGAGGTCGGAAACGGGCATGATGGTCGGCATTGTAGGGCAAAGGCGCACGCGGCATCGGTGCTCGCCATCGGCCTGGAAGAAGCGATTTCTTCGTCGCCGGACATCGATCGGACCTGCGCCGCGCCTTTGAATTGTCCTAATATGGCAAACTTTCGCCAATTTCGCGCTCGCGTCGCGCTGCATCCGCTAGTCGCGCATGTGCGTAATCAAGAGAGAAGCGCAAAACCGAAGCCGCAAGCAAAACGACGGCAACGCAGCAACCGTAGAAGAAAGGATTCGCTTGAAACTCCCGTATGAATGGCAGATAGGCTGGCGCTACACGCGCGCCAGCAAACGCACCACAGGCAACGGCTTCATCTCCTTCATCGCGCTCGTGTCGATGGCGGGCATCGCGCTCGGTGTCGCCGCGCTGATCGTCGTGCTCTCGGTCATGAACGGCTTCCAGAAAGAGGTGCGCGACCGCATGCTCTCCGTGCTCGCGCACGTGGAGATCTTCTCGCCGACCGGTTCCATGCCCAACTGGCAAGTGACCGCGCAGGAAGCGCGCCGCAATCCGGAAGTGCTCGGCGCGGCGCCCTATGTCGAAGCCCAGGCGCTGCTCACGCGTCAAGGCGCGGTGAGCGGCGTGGCGTTGCGTGGCGTGGAGCCGTCGCTGGAACCGGAAGTGTCGGACATCGGCAAGGAAATGCGCTCGGGCGCGCTCGCGGACTTGAGGCCGGGCGAATTCGGCATCGTGCTCGGACGCGATCTCGCGACCAATCTCGGCGTGATGACCGGCGACAAGATCACACTCGTCGCGCCCGAAGGCACGATCACGCCTGCCGGCATGATGCCTCGACTCAAGCAATTCACGGTGGTCGGCATCTTCGAGTCGGGCCACTACGAATACGATTCGACGCTCGCGCTCATCTCCATTCGCGATGCCGAGGCGCTATTCCGCCTGCCTGCGCCAACCGGCGTGCGGCTGCGGCTGAAGGACATGCAGCGCGCGCCCGAAGTCGCGCGGCAACTCGCGCACACGCTCTCGGGCGACTTGTATATTCGCGACTGGACGCAGCAGAACAAGACGTGGTTCTCCGCCGTGCAGATCGAAAAGCGGATGATGTTCATCATTCTCACGCTGATCATCGCGGTGGCGGCGTTCAATCTTGTCTCGTCGCTCGTGATGACCGTCACCGACAAGCAAGCTGATATCGCCATCCTGCGCACGCTCGGCGCGCAGCCAGGATCCATCATGAAGATCTTCGTGGTGCAGGGCGTGACGATCGGCTTCATCGGTACGGCGCTCGGCGTGACGTTCGGATGTCTCGTCGCATGGAGCATTCCGTGGCTCGTGCCGATGATCGAGCATCTCTTCAACGTGCAGTTTCTGCCGCCTTCGGTTTATTTCATCAGCGAACTGCCGTCCGAACTCGTCCCGGGCGATGTCATGAAGATCGGCGTCATCGCGTTCCTGTTGTCGTCGCTGGCTACGCTGTATCCGAGCTGGCGCGGTTCCAAGGTTCGTCCGGCGGAGGCGCTGCGCTATGAGTGACTTGAACCAGAACGATATCGTGTTGCACGCGTCTTCCATCTCGAAGACTTTCGTGCAGGGCGGCTTCAACGTGCAGGTGCTCGACAACGCGCAACTGGAAGTGCGGCGCGGCGAGAAGCTCGCCATCGTGGGCGCGTCGGGATCGGGCAAGAGCACCTTGCTGCATGTGCTCGGCGGCCTCGACGAACCGAGCGCGGGCAAGGTCTCGCTGCTCGGCAAGCCGTTCACGCAGTTGAAGGAAAAGGAGCGCAACGAGTTGCGCAATCGCGCGCTTGGCTTCGTGTATCAGTTCCATCATCTGCTGCCGGAATTCACCGCGCTCGATAACGTGGCGATGCCGCTGCGCATTCGCCGCATGCCGGAAGACGAGGCGCGCCGCGAAGCGATGGTCATGCTGGAGCGCGTGGGCATCGGGCATCGCGCGAAGCATCGGCCGGGCGAACTGTCGGGCGGCGAGCGCCAGCGCGTGGCCATTGCGCGGGCGCTCGTCACGCATCCGGCGTGCGTGCTCGCCGATGAACCGACCGGCAATCTCGACGGCGGCACCGCCGACACGGTCTTCAATCTGATGCTGGAACTGTCGCAGACGCTTTCGACGAGCTTCGTGATCGTCACGCACGACCCCGATCTGGCGGCGCGATGCGACCGCATCATGCGCCTGCGCGACGGCGTGCTGCACGAAGAGCCGTCTGTGCCGGTGTAATCACGCGCGCCGCGGAGGACGCCATGTGGATCGATACGCACTGCCATCTCGATGCCTCGGAGTTCGACGCGGACCGCGCCGCCGTCGCGGATGCCGCGCTCGGCGCGGGCGTGTCGCGCATCGTGATTCCGGGCGTGGATCGCGGCAACTTCGACACCGTGCGCGATCTGGCGCATGGCATCGCGGGCGGGGCGTACGCGCTCGGCATCCATCCGCTTTTCACGCCGGGCGCGCGGGAGGACGATCTGCGCGTTATGCGCGAGAAGATCGAGGCGAGTCTCGACGATCCGTTGTTCGTCGGCATCGGCGAAATCGGGCTGGATTACTTCGTGCCCACGCTCGACGACGCGCGCCAGCAGTTTTTCTACAACGAGCAACTCAAGCTCGCGCGCGAGTTCGATCTCGCGGTGATCTGCCATGTACGCAAGTCGCAGGACAAGGTGCTGAAGGGCTTGCGCGTGCATGCCATCCGATGCGGAATCGCGCATGCGTTCAACGGCAGTTTTCAGCAAGCCGAGGCGTTCATCGCGCAAGGCATGCATCTCGGTTTCGGCGGCAATCTGACGTTCGAGCGCGCGCGACAGATCCGCCGTCTGGCCAGCGACTTGCCGCTCGAAGCCATCGTTCTCGAAACCGATTCGCCCGATATCGCGCCTTCCTGGCGCTACAAGGGGCGCAATTCGCCGGACCAGGTTCCGGGTATCGCGAAGGTGCTGGCCGAGTTGCGCGGCATCGATGAAAACGCGCTTGCCATCGGCACAACGGCTAACGCGCATCGCGCATTGCCCCGGCTCGCGCTTGCCTCTGCATAATCGTTCGCATGTTTCGCATTGCTTCGGATGACTCGGTTTTCCGATGCGGATGCGTTCGCTTCGATCGAACGTGTGGGTGAGGATAGGTGCGCGCGATATTGCTCGGTTTCGCGGCGGGCGTCTGGTGGTTACAACAGCAGGCGCAATTGCCGTCGTGGTTGGCGTGGTTCTGCGCTTCGCTGTGCCTTTGCGGCATCGGCGCGCGTGGGCCCCGGCGGCGTTTGGCATTCGTCCTGGCCGCGTTCGCATTCGGTTTCGCCTATGCCGCGTTGCGTGCCGACGTGCGACTACGGGCGCATCTGCCGGTTGCTTACGAACAACGCGATATCGCGTTGACCGGCTTCGTGCGCGGTCTGCCCGAGGCTCAGACGGACGGCGTGCGGTTTCTGTTCGAAGTCGAATCGAATGGCGCGGGGTTGCGAGACTTTCCGCGCATCGTCAGATTGCTGTGGATACCCGCCGAGCGAGGCCACGCCAACGCGCCGCCGACGCTCGTGCCGGGTCAGCGCTGGACGCTTTACGCGCGTTTGAAGCGTGCGCACGGCAACGCGAACTTCGGGCTGCGCGACAGCGAAGTCGCTTTGCTCGAACGCAATATTCGCGCAACGGGCGCGGTGTCGAACGTGCGGGCGCCACGGCGTTTGCGTGTCGATGCGCGCGGGCCGCTGCTCGCGATAGAGCGCATGCGTGCGCGTTTGCGCGGGCGCATCGAGACCGTGCTCGCCGATGCGCCCCATCGGGGGATCATCGTGGCGTTGGCGGTGGGCGCGCAGTCATCGGTAAGCGATAGCGACTGGGCCATCATGCGCGCGACCGGCACGAGCCATCTCGTTGCGATTTCGGGGCTGCATATCGGCTTCGTGGCGGGGCTCGCGGCGTGGTTGTGCGGCTTCGCATGGAAGCGCATGCGGCTGCGTGGCATGGCGGCGCCGCTGTGGGTATCCGCGCCGAAAATCGCGGCCTTGGGCGCGGCAATCTTCGCTTCCTGCTATGCGGCGCTCGCCGGTTTCAACGTGCCCGCGCAACGCGTGCTGTGGATGCTGGTCGTGTTCGGCATCGGATTTATCGGCGGGCGAAGGCCGGCTTCTTCGCTGGTGTTCTGCTGGGCGCTCGCGTTCGTGCTGCTTGCCGATCCGTGGGCCGTGACGTCACCCGGATTTTGGCTTTCGTTCGGCGCGGTCGCGGCGATTCTGCATGGCATCGCGTCGGTGGGGCGGCAAGCGGTGAGGGTGGTGGAAGATGCAGAGGCGATCGCGCGGGAGATGGAGGCGCGGGAGCCGCCGGATCCCGACGCTGGCCGGCAGCGAGCGAATTTAAGGACGAGCTCGAAAGCGGCGCGCGGCCAGCCCGCCGCGCTCGTGCGTGACGAGAGTAACGACAGCGCTCGCGTGCCGATCGCGTTCCCGGCACATACCACGCCGCTCGAAGAGGCACGGCGCGTGATCAGCCCAAGCCCCGGTGCTTTCCAAAAGCTCACCGGAGCTTGCCGCCGTGCCGCATCGAATGGACGTTGTCACGCCTTGTCGAGCTTGCGCGTGCAATACGCCGTGACACTCGCGCTCGCGCCTCTGACCATCTACTGGTTCTCGCAGATACCGCTCATCGGCCCGTTGGCCAACTTGTTCGCGATTCCCTGGGTCAGCGTGCTCGTGACGCCCGCGACGCTCGCGGGACTGATCCTTCCCGCGCCGTTCGACGCCCCCGCGCTCCATTTCGCGCACGCATCGTTGAGCATGATGATCGATGCGCTCGCCCGCCTCGCGGCCACGACGAATTCACCGCTCTGGCACTTGCCGCAACCCGGCACGTTTGCGCTCGCCGCCGCTTGCGTGGGCGTCGCGTGGGCGCTCGCGCCGCGCGGCTGGCCGTTGCGCTTTGCCGCGCCGCTCACGTGGCTGCCGCTTCTTGCATCCGCGAATCACGTGACGCCGCATGGCGAGTTTCGCGTGACCGCGCTCGACATCGGGCAAGGCTCGTCGCTCGTCGTCGAAACCCGTCGTCATACGCTCGTTTTCGATGCCGGTCCCGGCCCCGAATCGACGCACGCTGGCGAACGTATCGTCGCGCCGTATCTGCTCGCGGCGGGCATCCGCTCGCTCGATACGCTCGTCATCAGTCACTCCGATTCGGACCACGCAGGCGGCGCGCCCGCGGTGCTGCAAGGCATCGCGGTCGAGCAACTGCTCGCGTCGCTGCCCGCAAGCGACCTGCTCTGGTCGCTTGCACGCGCGCGCGGGGCCGAGAGGCTGCGCTGCGCGGCAGGTCAGCACTGGACGTGGGACGGCGTGGACTTCAGCATGCTCTGGCCGGATGCCGGGCCGCTTACCGGCAAGCCGAATCATCAAGGTTGCGTGATGAAGGTGACGAACGCGGAAGGCCGCAGCGCGCTTTTCACCGCCGATATCGAGGCAGGCGACGAACGCACGCTCATCGCGCGAGATCGCGCGGCGTTGCACGCGGACGTGCTGATCGCGCCGCATCACGGCAGCCGCACGTCATCGACCGAACCGTTTCTCGACTCCGTGAAGCCGCTCGCCGCGATATTTCAGATGGGTTATCTCAACCGTTTTCATCATCCGAACCCGACCGTTTATGCGCGCTATCAGTTGCGCGAGATCGCGCTGTCGCGAAGCGATGAAGACGGCGCGGCGCGGATCGACTTCGGGCAAGAGATCGTGCTCGAACGCTTCCGGCAGACTCACTTGCGCTACTGGATGAATCGCTGAACGAGGCGCCGTTCTCAGGACATCGTCCGCGCGCATGCACGTATCGCGCGGTGCGGCGCATGTCGTATGTTTGTCCTGAAACGGGCGTTCGCACCGCCCGCGACAGACATCGCGAACATCGCCGAGGCGCGCACCGATGCAGGGCATTTGCGCCGCCGATCCTCTGGGTGGGCGCGTGCCTTTACGGTATAATCCGTTTTTCCCGCGAGCATCTAGCGATGACCAAATATGTATTCGTCACCGGCGGCGTAGTTTCTTCCCTTGGCAAGGGTATTGCCGCCGCCTCCCTCGCCGCGATCCTCGAATCGCGCGGTCTGAAAGTCACCCTCCTCAAGCTCGATCCCTACATCAACGTCGACCCCGGCACGATGAGCCCGTTCCAGCACGGGGAAGTGTTCGTGACCGAAGACGGCGCCGAGACCGATCTCGACCTCGGCCATTACGAGCGCTTCATCAGCACGAAGATGCGCAAGGCCAACAACTTCACCACGGGCCAGATCTACGAATCGGTGATCCGCAAGGAACGTCGCGGCGAGTATCTCGGCAAGACGGTGCAGGTCATTCCGCACATCACCAACGAGATTCAGGCTTTCGTCGAACGCGGTGCCGCCGCGGCGACATGCGGGCAGCCTGACGTGGCAATCGTCGAAGTGGGCGGCACGGTGGGCGACATCGAATCGCTGCCGTTCCTCGAAGCCGCGCGTCAGATGAGCCTGCGCATGGGCCGCAACAGCGCGTGCTTCATCCACCTCACGCTGGTTCCGTTCATCGCCACCGCGGGCGAGCTGAAGACCAAGCCCACGCAGCACAGCGTGCAGAAGCTGCGTGAAATCGGTATCTATCCGAACGTGCTTCTTTGCCGCGCCGACCGCCCGATCCCGGACGACGAGCGCCAGAAGATCTCGCTCTTCTCGAACGTGCATGAGGAAGCGGTCATCTCGGTGTGGGACGTCGACAGCATCTACAAGATTCCGCAGATGCTGAACGATCAGGGCCTCGACGAAATCGTCTGCAACGAGTTGAAGCTCTCGCCGCCGCCGGCCAACCTGAAAATGTGGTCGGATCTCGTCGAAAAACTCGAGCATCCGAAGAACGAAGTGACCATCGGCATGGTGGGCAAGTACGTCGAACTGACGGAGTCGTACAAGTCGCTGATCGAAGCGCTGCGTCACGCCGCCATTCATACGTCGACCAAGGTCAACATCGAATATATCGACTCCGAGCAGATCGAAGCCGAAGGCGCGGACGGTCTCAAGCATCTCGACGCCGTGCTGGTGCCGGGCGGTTTCGGGCGTCGCGGCACGGAAGGCAAGATCAAGGCAATCCGCTATGCGCGCGAGTCGAAGACGCCGTATCTCGGCATCTGTCTCGGCATGCAGCTCGCGGTCATCGAGTTCGCGCGCGACGTCGCCGGTCTCGCCGATGCCAACAGCACCGAGTTCAATGCCGACACGACCAATCCTGTCGTCGCGCTCATCACCGAGTGGTACGACCGTGCGGGCCGCGTCGAAAAGCGCAGCGAGGAATCGGATCTCGGCGGCACCATGCGTCTTGGTTCACAAAAGTGCCCGATCAAGCCCGGTACGATGGCCGAGCGTATTTACGGCACGGATGTGAACGAGCGTCATCGTCACCGTTATGAGGTCAATAACCGTTTCGTGCCCCAGCTCGAAGCCGGCGGGCTTATCATCAGCGCCCGTACGCCGAGCGAGGATCTGCCCGAAATGATGGAGTTGCCGCAGGCACAGCATCCGTGGTTCGTCGGCGTCCAGTTCCACCCGGAATTCACGTCCACGCCGCGCGACGGGCATCCGCTCTTCAAGGCATTCGTCGAAGCGGCGCGCGCGCATAGTCTCACGGCTGGCGGCGCGAGCACCACGCAGACCGCGGCCACGGCAGGAGCGCAAGCATGAAGCTGTGTCACTTCGAAGCGGGACTCGACAAGCCGTTCTTCCTTATCGCAGGAACCTGCGTGGTGGAGTCGGAGCAGATGACTATCGACGTCGCCGGGCGTCTCAAGGAAATCACCGACAAGCTTGGCGTGCCGTTCATCTACAAGTCGTCCTACGACAAGGCGAACCGCAGCTCGGGCAAGTCGTTTCGCGGCCTTGGCATGGATGAAGGCTTGCGTATTCTTGGCGAAGTGAAGAAGCAACTCGGCTTGCCGGTCCTGACGGACGTGCACGCCGAGCACGAGATCGAAGCGGTGGCATCGGTCGTGGACGTGCTGCAGACGCCTGCGTTCCTGTGCCGTCAGACCGACTTCATCCATGCGTGCGCGCGTTCGGGCAAACCGGTCAACATCAAGAAAGGCCAGTTCCTCGCGCCGCACGACATGAAGAACGTGATCGACAAGGCGCGCGACGCGGCGCGTGAAGCCGGTCTTTCGGAAGACCGCTTCATGGCGTGCGAGCGCGGCGTGTCGTTCGGCTATAACAACCTCGTGTCCGATATGCGCTCGCTCGCCATCATGCGCGAGACCAACGCGCCTATCGTGTTCGACGCAACTCATTCGGTGCAGTTGCCGGGCGGGCAAGGCACGAGTTCGGGCGGCCAGCGTGAGTTCGTGCCGGTGTTGGCGCGCGCGGCGGTGGCCGTGGGCGTGTCCGGGCTTTTCATGGAGACGCATCCCGATCCCGCGTGCGCAAAGTCGGACGGCCCAAACGCGGTGCCGCTGCATCGCATGGAAGCGTTGCTCGAAACGCTCGTCGCGCTGGATCGCGCGGTCAAGAGCGGTCCGTTTCTCGAAAACGACTTCAGCTGATCGTCAAATCGCTTCAGGCAGGAAAGCGGGCGTCGCCTTCACGGCGTCCGTGTCTTAAAAATAGTCACGCGGAGTGACAACATAAGAGGAGATGGGCGTGCAAGGCCTGGCGGCACGAGGGCTTGTCAAACGCGCCGCGGCCGCAGCAAAACGCATGCAGCCGGTTTCATGTGCGGACCATCGATTTCGACAGTGCCAGACGGTTCGATCGTCGCTGGCGCCAGGCTCGCGTGGCAACACGCGGGCAAGCGCCACGGAATGAACCTGATGGCCGTGGAAGGTGTCTCAAGCGAAGCCGTCGCGCGCGAACCTGGACGCGCGAAGCATCGCTGTGACTGACAGAATTCATCGTCAATTTGAGGAAACCATGAGTGCTATCGTAGATATCATCGGCCGCGAGATTCTCGATTCGCGAGGCAATCCGACCGTCGAATGCGACGTATTGCTCGAGTCGGGCACGATGGGCCGCGCAGCGGTGCCGTCGGGTGCATCGACGGGCTCGCGCGAAGCCATCGAACTACGCGACGGCGAAGCCGGCCGCTATGGCGGCAAGGGCGTCCTGAAGGCAGTCGAACACATCAACACCGAGATCTCCGAAGCCATCATGGGTCTCGACGCCTCGGAGCAGGCATTCCTCGACAAGACGCTGCTCGAACTCGACGGCACCGAAAACAAGTCGCGACTCGGCGCGAACGCAATGCTCGCCGTTTCCATGGCGGTTGCGAAGGCCGCAGCCGAGGAAGCGGGACTGCCGCTGTATCGCTACTTCGGCGGCTCGGGCGCCATGCAACTGCCGGTGCCGATGATGAACATCGTCAACGGCGGCGCGCACGCGAACAACAGCCTGGACATCCAGGAATTCATGATCGTGCCGGTAAGCCAGCCGACCTTTCGCGAAGCCCTGCGTTGCGGCGCCGAAGTGTTCCACGCGTTGAAGAAGATTCTGGCCGATCGCGGCATGAGCACGGCAGTGGGCGACGAAGGCGGCTTTGCGCCGAACTTCGGCAGCAACGACGAGTGTCTCTCGACCGTCCTGCAGGCTATCGAAAAAGCGGGGTATCGCGCCGGTGAAGACGTGCTGCTCGCGCTCGACTGCGCGGCAAGTGAGTTCTACCACGACGGCAAATACCAGTTGGCCGGCGAAGGTCTGCAACTGTCGTCCGGCGAATTTTCGGACTATCTGGCAACGCTCGCCGACAAGTTCCCGATCGTCTCCATTGAAGACGGCATGCACGAAAGCGACTGGGACGGCTGGAAGACGCTGACCGATCGCCTCGGCAAGAAGATTCAGCTCGTCGGCGACGACCTCTTCGTCACCAACACGCGCATCCTGAAGGAAGGCATCGACAAGGGTATCGCCAACTCGATCCTCATCAAGATCAACCAGATCGGCACGCTCACCGAAACCTTCGCGGCGATCGAAATGGCGAAGCGCGCGTCGTACACGGCGGTCATCTCGCACCGTTCGGGCGAGACGGAAGATTCGACCATCGCGGATATCGCCGTCGGTCTGAACGCCGGCCAGATCAAGACCGGCTCGCTGTCGCGCAGCGATCGCATCTCGAAGTACAACCAGTTGCTGCGTATCGAGGAAGACCTCGGCGATATCGCAAGCTACCCCGGCAAGTCGGCGTTCTATAACCTCCGCTAAAGCTTTTGCCGCTTTAGTCGATAAGAACGTTAGTCTTATTTTCAGCCCGCCGCCCACGGCCTCGACGTCAATAGAGGTTGCCGGGCGGCGCTTATTTCGGCTACTCGAATGCGGCTCGTAACTGTCGTTCTGGTCCTGTTACTGGCGCTGATCCAATACCCGTTGTGGTGGGGACACGGCGGCTGGCTTCGCGTGCATGAATTGCAGCAGCAGCTCGCGCAGCAAAGCGACAAGAACACGAATCTGAAGCTGCGCAACGAGCGCGTTCAGGGTGAAGTGCAGGATCTGCAAAGCGGCACCGCGGCTGTCGAAGAGCGCGCGCGCTATGAGATGGGCATGGTGAAGGACAGCGAGGTGTTCGTGCAATTCGTCGCGCCGAACTCCAACGCGCCTGTCAACTCGGCGAACGTGCCCGGCATGAACGGTTCGACGCGCGGGCAAGTCTCGGCGGCGCCGTTGCGCGTGGTGCCGAATCCGGTTTCGCGCTCGAAGCAGGAAATGCGCGACGCGGACAAGAAAATGCAGAAGGAAAAGGCCGCCGAGGCGAAGAAGAAGCAGGGCGCGGCTAACTGAGCGGCTTTTCGTTTTTCCCGGCAGGACAAAAAAATGGCGCAGTCGATATTTCGACCGCGCCATTTTTCATGTGCGCCTGGTTTGCGCGGGATTCGCCGTTACCAGGAATAGCCGGTGCCGATGCCTATTCCCGAGCCCCAGTAAGGACCGCCACCCCAGCCGCCGCTGGAATAGCCGCCGTAGACCGTGACGGGGGGCGTGTAGTAATTGGACATCATCTTGGCGTCGTTGCCTATGCTCGCAGCCTTCTGCGATTCGTTCAGCGCCTGTTTGTCGATGGCGTTATAGCGCGCCATCTGCTGCTCGGGCGTGAGCGTCTCTTGCGGGGGCAGCGGCGTGTTGGGCAAGCGGCTGTAGATTGGCGAAGGGCCGGGCGGGTCCATCGTGCAGCCAGCGACGAGCGCCAAGCCCAAGAGGCACGACGAAAGTTTCCAGTTGAGCGTTGCGGTTTTCATTTGCGACCTCCAGCGGGCCGGTACTGAGTTCTGCGGGGTGAAAATCATACCGTGCGGCAAGCTTGATGCATCAACCGATGCAAAAGCCGCGCCGGATCGGCAGATGCCCTCGCCAATCCCGCGCAAACCCAGGCGCCGCAAGGCTCAGTGCCGCTGACCGGGCGCCGGGCTCACCCCTTGTGAGAGCTCTTTTGCGACAAAAAGTTGCGCAACGTCCACCGGGTCGAACTCGTAGCGTTGATTGCAGAACTCGCAGTGAACCTCGACGCTGCCGCGCTCCTTAATAACGCTGTCCACCTCTTCGCGGCCGAGCATCTTCAGCATGCCGCCGACCTTTTCGCGCGAGCAGCTGCACTGGAAGCGCGCGGGCGCAGGCTCGAAGTGCTGCACGTTCTCTTGCCAGAAAAGTCGCCGGAACACCGTCTCGGGCTCTTCCTTCAGCAATTCCTCGGCGGAAAGCGTGCTGCCGAGATGACACACGCGCTGCCAAGTATCGGCGTCGTGTTCGCCCGGATGCGGCACGATTCCGCCATCGCCCGGCAGCTTCTGCAGCAGCACGCCGACGGCGCGGTCGGTGTTGGCCGCGAGCCAGATGCGCGTGTCCAGCTGCTCGGAGTGATGCATGTAGTGTTCGAGCACTTCCGACATCGACGTGAGCGGCCCGTGCTCGCCCGACAACGGCACGATGCCCTGATACGGCTGCTGTCCTGGCCTCTTGTCGTTCGGGTCAAGCGTGATGACGCAGCGCCCCTGGCCATTGCGGTTGAGCAAATCGGCAAGCAACATGTCGCCGTCGAGCTGCTGTTCGTTCGCGTCATCGGAAAGTTTGGCCGTGGCGCGCAGCGACAGATTCGAATTGCACTGCACGACCAGCATTTTCACGGGGCCGTCGCCATATATCTGCATGATGAGCGTGCCGTCGAACTTGAGGTTCGCCGACAGAAGCGCGCACGCGGCCATCATCTCGCCGAGCACATTGCGCACGGCTTGCGGATAAGAACGGCGCGCGAGCACTTCTTGCCACGTATTGCGCAGCGAGACGATCTCGCCGCGCACGGGCGCCGCATTGAACATGAATTTTTGCAACTGGTCGTTCACAACTCTTCCTTGGGTGATGAGGCGAGACGCGCCGTCTTCGATAAGCGGATGAGCCGCTCAACCGATGCGCACGAGCTGCGCCTTGTAGAATTCGCGCCGGTCCGCGTAGCTCGCCGTGGCTCCGCGCATGCGGGCTATATCCGCTTCGCCGATCTCCCGCACCGCTTTGGCGGGTGCGCCGAGAATCAGCGTGTTATCCGGAAAAACCTTGCCTTCGGTGACGATGGCGCCCGCGCCAATCAGACAGTTGCGGCCGATTACCGCACCATTCAAGACCACCGCCTGAATTCCGATCAGCGAGCCTTCCTTTACGGTGCAACCGTGCAGCATGGCCTGATGTCCGACGGTCACGTGGTTTTCGATCGTCAGAGGAAAGCCCGGGTCCGCGTGCAGCACCGCGCCTTCCTGCACGTTGCTGCCGTGACCGACGACGATCGGTTCGTTGTCGCCGCGCAGCGTCGCGCCGAACCACACGCTGGCATTTTCCTCGAGCGTCACCTGACCGATGATCGTCGCGGTATCCGCGAGAAAGACGCTTTCGTGGATGGTGGGGGCGTCGTCGCCGAGTTTGTAGATGGCCACTGTGTCTCCTGGGCGTTGTCTTCGAAGGGTGGGATGCGCTCGTTGCCGCGTCGGGTTGCGCGAGGGCTACAATGCGCGCCTTTGTCGTATGTCGTTTCGCGCCTTGTCCAATTGGTTGACCGCGCGGATTATTGCTTTCGGCGTGTCGTGCGTGCGCCGGGATTACCATTTTAGCCGGTTGCGCTGAAACGTCCTTCGCGCCGGCCGCATTCGCTTCCTGGCGTCTTTCGCTTAACCGAGCATCATGCAAAACGTTCCGACTTCCTTCACCGACGATGCCTGCATGCGCCGCGCGGCGCTCGCCATTCTCCGCGAGCGCGATCCGGTGACGAAAGCGCGCGACGCCCGCACGCTGTACGAGCGCGCGCTGAGCGGTGCGGCGCGCATCGACCCGGAGGTCGCGCTCGACGAACCGGACGACTTGCCCGGCCGTCCCGAGGCGCCGGAACTCGTCGAGCCGTCATCGCTCAAGCGCCGCAGCATGCAATCCGACGCGGGGCGCGCGGTGCTGCTGCACGCGCTTGCGCACATCGAATTCAACGCGATCAATCTGGCGCTCGATGCCGTGTGGCGCTTTCCTTCGATGCCCACGGCGTTCTACATCGACTGGCTGAAGGTCGCGGCGGAGGAGGCGCATCACTTCTCGCTGCTAACCGCGCGTCTTGCGCAATTCGGCCACGTCTACGGCGATTTTCCCGCTCACGACGGCTTGTGGGAAATGGCCGAGCGCACCCGCGCCGACGTGCTGGCGCGCATGGCGCTCGTGCCGCGCACACTCGAAGCGCGCGGTCTCGATGCCTCGCCGCCCATTCGCAAGCGTCTCGCGCAGGCGGGCGACGAAGCGTCGGCAGCGATTCTCGATGTAATCCTGCGCGATGAAATCGGTCATGTGCTGATTGGCAACCACTGGTTCCGTTTTCTCTGCGACGCGGCGAGTCTCGAACCGCATCCCACTTACGAGCGTCTTGCGAAGCAGTATCACGCGCCGAAATTGCGTGGCCCGTTCAACTTCGAGGCGCGTCGCGACGCGGGCTTCGACGAGGCCGAGCTGCGCGCGCTCGCCGGGCTGGACGAGAACCCGTCGCTATAATCGAACGATCATCTTTTTCGAATGCGACACCGACCATGAAAGAATCGCGCTCCGAATTCGTCGATGCGCGCGGCGTGCGTCTGCACGTGCGCCGCTGGGGCTCGCCCGACGCGCCCATGCTTTTCATGCTGCACGGCTGGATGGACGTCGCGGCATCGTTCCAGTTCGTCGTCGATGCGCTAAAGGGCGACTGGCAAGTGCTCGCGCCCGACGCACGCGGTTTCGGGCTGTCGGACTGGCCGGTGGCCGAGAAGGGCGGCGGCCATTACTATTTTCCGGACTATCTCGCGGACCTCGAAGCGCTCATCGACCATTTCGATCCCGTCGGCAAAGTGAACCTGATCGGCCACAGCATGGGCGCGAACTTCGCGCTGCTCTATGCGGGCGTGCGGCCGGAGCGGGTACGCCGCGTCGTCGATCTCGAAGGCTTTGGGCTGCCCGCGGCGCATCCGGCGCAGGCGCCCGGACGTATCGCTACATGGCTCGACGACCTGCGCGCGCCGCCACAACTGCGCAGCTATGCGACGCTCGATGAAGTCGCCGATCGGCTGATCCGCACCAATCCGCGCTTGGCGCCTGCACGCGCGCGCTTTCTCGCGCAGCACTGGTCACGGCAGGAAGCCGACGGGCAATTTCATTTGCTCGCCGACCCGGCACACAAGCTGCGTGGTCCTACGTTGTATCGGCTCGATGAGGTGTCGGCGGTCTGGAAGCGGGTCCAGGCGCCCGTGCTGCACGTCGAGGCGAAGGATTCGCCCACGCTCGCGGGGTTCGCCGGAAAAATGCCGATTGCCGAGTTCAAGACGCGCTTCGAGGCGTTTGCCGACTGGCGCGAGGAAATCATCGATGAAGCGGGGCATATGGTTCATCACGATCAGCCCGAGCGAGTCGCCGCGCTCATCGAAGCGTTCTGCGCGTGAATGTGCACGCTAACGCGCGGCCAGGCGCAACGGCATCACCAGCACGTCATGCCGTTACAGTAAAATGTTAAAAATCATGAAGCCGACGATCAACGCCGATTTGCACTGCCATTCCACCGTCTCCGACGGCCAGTACGCGCCTGCGCAGGTCGCGGCGCGCGCGCATGCCGGCGGCGTCGGATTATGGTCGCTCACCGATCACGATCAGCTTGGCGGCCAGCGCGAAGCGCGCGAGACGGCCGAGGCGCTCGGCATGGGCTATTTGCCGGGCGTCGAGATTTCGGTGACGTGGGCGGGGCGCACGGTTCACATCGTCGGCATGAATGTCGATCCGGACAACGCGGAACTGCAGCGCGGGCTCGAAGCCACGCGTAACGGCCGCGCGGCACGCGGCGTGGCTATCGGCGAAGCGTTGGCGGCAGTCGGTATTCCGAACGCGCACGAAGGCGCGCTGCGCCATGCCGAGGACCCCGACATGATTTCGCGCGTACATTTCGCGCGCTTCCTGGTGGAAGAAGGCTACGCCAAGACCACGTCCGACGTGTTCGCGCGCTATCTCGGCGAGGGCAAGCCGGGTTATGTCGGCCACTGCTGGGCGAAACTCGCCGACACGGTGAAATGGATTCGCAACGCGGGCGGCGAGCCGATCATCGCGCATCCGGGGCGTTACGATTACAGCCCGCTCGAATTCGCCGCGCTCTTCGACGAATTCATCCAGCTCGGCGGCCGCGCCATCGAGGTCGTCACCGGCAGCCACACGCCGGATCAGTATCGCGAATATGCGGATGTCGCGCGTCGTTACGGCTTCGAAGCCTCGCGCGGTTCCGACTTCCACGGCGCGGGGGAAGGGCGCGTCGATCTCGGTCAGTTGCCGCCGTTGCCGGACGATCTCACGCCGGTTTGGGAGCGTTGGCTGTAAGGCGTCCGCACGGCTCGTGCTCCCTGCGTCATCCGAATTTTCCGTACGCGCGGCACGCCTGGGCGCTCGCGTGGCGTTGCGGGCACGAGCGAACAAGAAGGCATCGTCATGTCTCAATTTTTTCGGATTCACCCCGACAATCCGCAGCCGCGGCTCATCAATCAGGCCGTGCAGATCATTCGCGATGGCGGGATCGTCGCGCTGCCGACCGATTCGAGCTATGCGCTTGCCTGCCATCTCGACGACAAGACGGCGGTCGAGCGTCTGCGCCGGATTCGTGGGATCGACGACAAGCAGTTGCTGTCGCTGCTCGTGCGCGATCTCTCGGAGCTGTCGAATTTCGCAATGGTCGACAACACGCAGTACCGGCTCATCAAGTCCGTGACGCCGGGCCCTTATGTGTTCGTGCTGCAGGCGACCAAGGAAGTGCCGCGCAGGTTGTCGCATCCGTCGCGCAAGACAATCGGGCTGCGCGTGCCGGATCACGCCATCACGCTGGCGCTGCTCGAAGCGTTGGGGCAGCCGTTACTCGGCTCCACGCTGATCCTGCCGCCCGACACGGAACCGCTCAACGACGCGGAGGAGATCCGCGAACGGCTCGAAAAGCAGATCGAACTCGTGATCGATGCAGGCGCTTGCCCGGCCGAACCCTCGACGGTCATCGATCTTTCCGGCGGCGAACCCGTGCTCGTGCGCGCGGGACGCGGTAGTCTGGAACCGTTCGGTCTCGCCGCGTAAGTTTTTCGTCCACGCGCTTAAATCCTGCACAAACCGCCGGCGCGGCGCTTGGCATCGCGCCGCCTTCGTCTGCTCTCGCCTGCCTGCTTGATACAATACCGCCCTATGGATGCTTCCCTGATACAAACCATCGCGGTCTACGCGCTCCCGGTGATCTTCGCGATCACCCTGCACGAGGCCGCGCATGGCTACGCCGCGCGTCTGCTCGGCGACAACACGGCCTACGTGCTCGGCCGTGTCTCGATGAACCCGATGCGGCATATCGATCCCATCGGCACTATCGTGATTCCCATCGTGCTGTATTTCGTGACGAGCGGCGCGTTCATGTTCGGCTACGCGAAACCGGTGCCGGTGGCCTTCGGCAATCTGCGCAATCCGCGCTGGGGCAGCCTCTGGGTCGCAGCGGCGGGTCCCGGCAGCAACTTCGTGCAGGCGCTCCTGTGGGGCGTGATCGCGGTGCTGCTTGCGGCTTTCAATGTCGACGAACCGTTCTTCACGCGCATGGCGGCCGCTGGCGTCGGCGTGAATCTCGTGCTCGGCGTGCTCAATCTCTTTCCGCTGCCGCCGCTCGATGGCGGCCGCGTGCTCATGGCGCTATTGCCGGTACGCGCGTCGATCGCGTTTTCGAAGCTCGAACCTTACGGTTTCTTCATCGTGATGGCGCTGGTCGTGACGGGCGTGCTCACACGCTACTGGCTGAGTCCGCTCGTCGGCGTCGGTTATGCGGCGGTATCGGCCATACTGAATCCCTTCGCTTCACTATTCCCATAAAACCATGTTCCCTGACCGTATCTTCTCCGGCATGCGGCCGACCGGCTCGCTGCATCTCGGCCACTATCACGGCGTGCTGAAAAACTGGGTGCGGCTACAGTCCGAATACCCGTGCTTCTTCGCCGTGGTCGACTGGCACGCGCTCACGACGCACTACGAGACGCCCGAGGTCATCGAGAAAAACGTCTGGGAAGTGCTGATCGACTGGCTCGCGTCGGGTATCGACCCGGCGCAGGCCACGCTCTTCATTCAGAGCCGCGTGCCGGAGCATGCGGAACTGTCGCTTCTGCTCGGCATGGGCACGCCGCTCGGCTGGCTGGAACGCGTGCCGACCTACAAGGAACAGATCGAAAAGCTGCGCGAGAAAGATCTCTCCACTTACGGCTTTCTCGGCTATCCGGTGCTGATGGCGGCGGACATTCTGCTGTATCGCGCCTCGCTCGTGCCGGTCGGCGAAGATCAGGTGCCGCACGTGGAGATGACGCGCGAGATCGCGCGTCGCTTCAACTACCTGTACGGCAAGGAACCGGATTTCGAGGAGAAGGCGCTCGAAGCCGCGAAGAAGTTGGGCGGCAAGCGCGCGAAGCTGTATCACGAATTGCGCGTGGCGTATCAACAGGAAGGCGATGACGAAGCGCTCGAACAAGCCCGCGCGATGCTGCAGGAATCGCAGAGCCTGTCGATGAGCGATCGCGAGCGCCTGTTCGGCTATCTGGAAGGCGCGCGCAAGCTGATTCTCGTCGAGCCGCAAGTGATGTTGACGGAAGCGTCGCGCATGCCGGGTCTCGACGGCCAGAAGATGTCGAAGTCGTATGGCAACACCATCGGCTTGCGTGAGGACGCCGAGACCATCGCGAAGAAAGTGCGCACCATGCCGACCGATCCGGCTCGCGTGCGACGCACCGATCCGGGCGATCCGGACAAGTGCCCGGTCTGGCAACTGCATCAGGTCTATACCGACGAAGCCACGCACGAGTGGGTGCAAAAGGGCTGCCGCAGCGCGGGAATCGGTTGCCTCGACTGCAAGCAACCGGTGATCGAAGGCATCTTGCGCGAGCAGCAGCCCATGCTCGAACGCGCGCAGAAGTACATGGACGATCCTTCGCTGTTGCGCGCCATCGTCGCGGACGGTTGCGACAAGGCACGCAAGTTCGCCGTCGAAACCATGCGCGACGTACGCGAGGCAATGGGCCTGTCCTACAACTGATGGACGCTGGCACGCCGAGCGGTTGGGTCACGCGCTGGGCGCATCTCATTGCGCCCGGCGCTTCGGTACTCGATGTCGCATCCGGAAGCGGCCGCCACGCGCGCTGGCTCGCGGCGCGCGGGCACGCGGTACTGGCCGTCGACCGTGACGCCGATGCACTCGCCTCCATGTCCGCGCTTCCCGACATCGCGACGTTGTGCGCCGATCTCGAAGGCGCGCCGTGGCCGCTGGCTGGCGGCCGGACGTTCGGGGCGGTCGTCGTTACGCGCTACCTGCATCGTCCGCTTTTCACGCATCTGATTCATGCGCTCGCGCCGGGCGGCGCGCTTATCTACGAAACCTTCGCGGCCGGCAACCAAACCGTCGGTAAACCGTCCAATCCTGCGTTTCTGCTCGAACCTGGCGAGTTGCTCGAAGCCGTGCGCGGCCGTCTGCGCGTGATCGCGTATGAAGACGGTTTCGTCGATGCTCCGCATCCTGCCTTCGTGCAACGAATCTGCGCTGTACTCGTTCCAGAGCCCGCAAAAGCCGGCGCGATTGAGGACACAACCGGTAACACACCCTCGGGTTGGCCACGTTACGAATTGACCGGCTAATCCGCTACAATCGCGGTATCGCGCTTTTTGCGACTAAATTTTCGATTAAATTCATAGAGTTTCATGACAAACGGAACACTTGGCGGCATCCAGATCCGCGGCAGCATTCCTGCCATCGTCACACCGATGCACGAGGACGGTAGTCTCGATTTGCCGGCGTTTCGAAAGCTGATCGACTGGCACGTCGCGGAAGGCTCGAATGGACTGGTCGTAGTCGGAACGAGCGGCGAGTCCGCCACCTTGTCGGTGGAAGAACACGTGCTGATGGTGCAGACGGCCGTCGAGCATACGGCCAAGCGCTTCCCGATCATCGCGGGCGCGGGCGGCAATTCGACGGCAGAGGCCATCGAGCTGTCGAAGCAGGCCAGAAAGGTCGGCGCCGATGCCACGCTACAAGTCGTTCCGTATTACAACAAGCCGACGCAAGAGGGCATGTACCGCCACTTCCGCGCGATTGCGGAAGCCGTCGACCTGCCGGTGATTCTCTACAACGTGCCGGGCCGCACCGTGGCCGACATGAGCAACGAGACCATCCTGCGTCTTGCCGAAGTGCCGGGCATCATCGGCGTGAAGGAAGCCACCGGCAATATCGATCGTGCGGCGCATCTCATCAAGCACGCGCCGGCGCATTTCTCGATCTATAGCGGCGACGATCCCACCGCCATCGCGCTGATGCTGCTCGGCGGCCACGGCAACATCTCGGTGACGGCCAACGTCGCGCCGAAGGCCATGAGCCAGTTGTGCCGCGCCGCGCTCGAAGGCGACGCCATCACCGCACGCCGTATCCATCTCGGCTTGCTGTCGCTGCACAAGCAACTCTTCTGCGAAGCGAATCCGATTCCGGCCAAGTGGGCGCTGCAAGCGCTCGGCCGCATGGAAGGCGGCATTCGTCTGCCGCTCACGCCGCTCGACGAGCGCTACCACGACGTGGTGCGCGACGCGTTGCGCGAAACCGGGCTGCTCGCCTGATCGGGCGCGGCGGGCGACCTTATCGAAATCATCGAGACGCCAGCACCGCCACAAGTGATCGAAATGAGCCACTTCATCAGTCATCAACCGCCGTTCATTGGCCCCGTCGGCCCGCACGAATAACGCGGGAACGACGCGAGGCAATGCGTCATCAGCAGCAAAGAAGGACCTCATGAACCGTTCCGCTCTTCTTACTCAAGCCAAACGCCTGAGCGTGTTGTCACTCGGCGTCAGCGCCGTCTTCGCGCTTGCCGGCTGCGATACGCTCAACGACTGGCTCGCGCCGGACCGCGTCAACTACAAGGCTGCTGAGACCGCGCCCGCGTTGGCCGTGCCGTCCGATCTTTCCACCGCCGACATCAGCCAGCGTTACGCCGCGCCGCCCAAGGAAAACACGCTCGGCGGCACCGCCGCGCGTTCGGTCACGCCGGCCGGCAACACCACGCTCGGCGTGCCGACAGCGCAAGATCCGTACGGCATGCACGTGGAAAGCGATGGCGACCGCCGCTGGCTCGTCGTCGACGGCCGTGTGCCCGACCAAGTCTGGCCGCAACTGCAGGAGTTCTGGACGGAGAACGGCTTTACGCTCAAGACCGACTCGCCGCAGACCGGCATCATGGCGACCGACTGGGCCGAGAATCGCGCGAACATTCCGGACGACTGGTTCAGAAAGAGCGTCGGCAAGCTGATCGACTTCGCATATTCGTCGGGTACGCGCGACATGTTCCGCACGCAAGTGGATCGCGCGGCGGACGGCTCGACCGACATCAACGTCACGCATAGCGCGATGGAAGAAGTGCTGACGGGTCAGGACAAGACTTCGTCGCGCTGGGAAACGCGTCCGCGCAATCCGGCGCTCGAAGCCGCGATTCTCGTGAAGATCATGCAGAAGTTCGGCCTGACCGAAGACCAGGGCAAGAAGCTCGTGACGCAGGCGCGTCCGGCGGGCGCGAAAGTCGCGGTCGATTCAGCCGCGGGCGGCTCGACACTCGATCTGGCGGAACCGTTCGATCGCGCGTGGCTGCGCGTGGGCCTCGCGCTCGATCGCACCAACTTCACGGTGGACAATCGCGACCGCGCGAAGGGTCTCTACTACGTGCATTATTCGGACTCCATGGCGGAGCTGAAGAAGGAAGGTTTCTTCGGCAAGCTGTTTTCGAGCAACACGCCCATGCCTACACGTCAGTTCTTCGTCAACGTGAAGCCGAAGGCGGATACGCTTACCCAGATCGCCGTGGTCGACGCCAACGGCCAGCCGGACAATTCATCTGATGCGCAGCGTATCGTGTCCTTGCTGCACGCGCAGTTGAACTGAATATTCGCGTATCGACATGGACACATTGTGAGATTTGCGAGCCTCGGCAGCGGTAGCGAAGGCAATGCATTGCTCGTCGAGGCGACGAGCGGCACGACCACCACGCGCGTGCTGCTCGACTGCGGGTTCTCCGCGAAGGAAGCCGAGCGCCGGCTCGCGCGGCTCGGCTGCCGCGCGGACGAGCTCGATGCCATCGTCATCACGCATGAACACACGGATCATATCGGCAGCGCGCTGACGCTTGCGCGCAAGTGGTCCATTCCATTGCATATGAGTTGGGGCACGGCGCGCGCATGCGGCGCCGACGAAGCGAACGTACAGCTCAACGTGTTGTGGGGCGATGAGAGCGTCGCCATCGGCGATATCAGCCTCTTGCCTTACACGGTGCCGCACGACGCACGAGAGCCCTTGCAGTACGTGTTTTCGGACGGCGCAAGCCGTCTCGGCGTGCTAACCGACGTGGGTGTGTCGACGCCGCACATTCTGAACGTGTTGAGCGGGTGCGATGCGCTTGTGCTCGAGTCCAATCACGATATCGACATGCTCGCGGGAAGCCGCTATCCGGCTTCGTTGAAGGCGCGCATCGGCGGAACGCACGGACACCTGAATAATGACGCCGCTGCTGCGATTCTCGCGGCGCTCGACCGTTCGAAGTTGCGTCATCTGGTTGCCGCGCATCTCAGTCAGCAAAACAATCTGCCGCATCTGGCGCAGGCTGCGCTCGCTAGCGTAGTGGGTGCGTCGGCGGTGGATGTCGTCGTTGCAACGCAGACCGAAGGGTTCGATTGGCTCGCGCTTTGATCATCTAAGCAACTCGCACAGAAAACGCAGACACAAAAAAACCGGCCCAAAAGCCGGTTTTTTTGCATGCAAGCTGCGATGAAGCAGCCCGCACTAAGTAAGGACTCAACCTTACTGGCTTGCGCCCGAAGCCGGGGCAGCCGACGAAGCGGCAGCGTCCGATGCTGCGCCAGCAGCCGAAGCTGCGTCGCTTGCAGCGGCCGAAGCGCTCGATGCTGCAGCGTTTGCGTCCGAAGCAGCAGCCGCCGGTGCCGAAGCAGCCGACGTATCGCTTGCAGCGCTCGGAGCAGCCGAATCGCTAGACTTGTTGCATGCAGCAAGAGCAACAGCAGCCAACAGGGATGCTACGAGGAGGGATTTCTTCATGATCACGTCCTTTTATGGTTAAAGGTAAGCAACAGCGCAAAGTACCGGTAATGTGTGCTCCAACACCGACCTGGGCCGCTGTGGAGCCCCACAATATTTTTTTGTTGTGAGACATCCTACGGCTTGGCCGGAAATTATAGGCACTTTCGACGCGACCGTCGATAAATCGGGGGCCGATACGTTGTCTTTCTCATACAAATTTTCATATTGCGGGACAGCAAAACAATTAGTTCCGCAAATACTTGGCGGCACATTGGCTGTCAAGCAATTCAGATCAAAGAGTCCAACTTAATCCAGCCCGCACAATACCATTCGTGCAGCATCGATGTCATTGAAGAATCATCTGTAAGTGTTACAAAGCGTTTCCCTTCAAGGCAACGTGCATCGGCCAGTTCGGGAAGCCACTTTTTAGCCCTTGCAGTTAACGCTTCGGCCTCGCCATTAACAAAATAAGACGTCTTGTCATAGAGCAGAATAGTCTTACGGTCGAGCGTTAAACCTGCCTTCTTCGCGCGCTCTACAAACTTTTGCTGATTAAGCGCACGCTCCGGCGGATCAAAAACGACATTCGCTTTCGGCTCACTCAAATAACTGCCTAAAAACGCCGCGATATCCTTTTCGGTCCATTTGATATCCGCAAGGATCGAGCCAACCCGGTCGAGCAGAAGCTGCGGCAAAAGCGCGGGTTTCGTAACCGGCTCCTGTTGCGGATCGCGATAGCGCGCCTGCGCTTTTGCGTTCGCTGGTGTATCGCCCATGCGTTCGGCTAGGTGATAGAGGAACTGCGCCGTGAGTTCTCGCGTGGAAGGCGCGCGAAAGCCGATAGAGCAAGTCATGCACTCGCCCTCGGCGATCCCGTCATGCGCGATATGAGGCGGCAGATACAGCATGTCTCCCGGCTCCAGCACCCATTCTTCCTCAGGCTCGAAGTGCTGTAAAACTTTCAACGGCATGTCGGGTTTTAGCGAGAGATCGCGCTGTGCGCCGAAGCGCCAGCGGCGCTTGCCATGCACTTGAAGCAGGAACACATCGTAAGAGTCGAAGTGCGGGCCAACGCCGCCGCCATCCGTCGCATAGGAGATCATGAGATCGTCCAGACGCGCATCGGGGATGAAGCGAAAGCAGTTCATCAACGCGGCGGCGCGATCGTCATGCAGGTTCACGCCTTGCACGAGCAGCGTCCATTCGCGCTTCTTGATGGCCGGCAGTTCGTCGGATGCGAACGGTCCGTGCTCCATGTTCCACGTATTGCGAAAATGCGTGATGAGGCGCGATTCGACGTCGTCGAGATCGGCGAGTTCGAAGAGTTCGTCGCGCGACAGCGGTGCCTTCATGCCGGGGAACGCCTGGCGAATCAGGAGCGGCTTCTTCTGCCAGTAACGCCGCATGAACTGTCGCGGCGTGCGGTTGCCCAACAGAGGCGTAGGCTCGTCGGGTAACGGTGCGCCAGGCTTGTGCATGTTGGGACGCAGGCTGGAATCGGGGATGGGTGTTGCTTCAGGTGGCCGCTTGGGCATCGTATAATCGAGGCTTGTATCTTGGAGGATCCAATGAAAATTGCGAAAGACACTGTCGTTCTGGTCGCTTACAAGCTATCGGATGCACAAGGCAATCTGATCGAGGAAAGCGACGAGCCGATGGTCTATCTGCACGGCGGCTATGATGGCACGTTCCCCAAGATCGAGGAAGCGCTCGATGGTCGCGAACCCGGCTATGAAACGTCCATTCAACTGGAGCCGCAAGATGCATTCGGCGAGTATGACCCTGAACTCGTGAAGATCGAGGAACGCAGCCGTTTCCCCGAACCGCTCGAAGTGGGCATGCAGTTCGAAGGCACGCCCGAAGACGCCGACGACGAACTCGACTCGCTCATTTATACGGTGACCGACGTTGCCGAAGACAAGGTCGTGCTCGACGGCAATCATCCGCTCGCAGGCATGGCGTTGCGCTTCGCATTGTCGGTGCAGGAAGTGCGCACGGCCACGGAAGACGAAATCGTGCATCAGCACGCGCATGGCGCGGACGGCCTTCAAGTGGCCGACGACGAAGACGATGACGAAGAGCCGCCGAAAGACGCGGGCCCCACGCTGCACTGATCATCTTGTTTGATGCAGTCCGAAAAGCGCAGCGCTTGCTGCGCTTTTTTTTTAATATCGATTGCTTTCGTTCGAGCCTTGAGGCGCTGCACCGTTCTGTACGCCCGATGCCGGCAATGGAAACAATGGCGGCATGGATTGCGGCGTAAAGACCGGTGGCAGGTCCGATGCAGGCGGCTGCGGTAAGGAAGGTGGCGCGGGCAACGGAGCGGGGAGGTCATCGCGCGGCAAGGCGGGCGGCGTGGTTGGCGGCACGATGGGCGCCGCATAAGAAGACGCACCCAGTGGTGCAGACGAACCGCTCGATTGCGCAGGTGCTTCGTTTTGCTGATCGCTGCTGTCGCGCTTACGGACATCGCTCACGTTGCGCACGCGCAGCCGGAATGGCGGATGCCAAGAAGCATCGCTCTGAACTTCGAGCCACTGCGTCTGCGGTTTCTTCAACGCAATGGCAACCCGCGTGAGATTCGTCACCACCAATCCCTTGTCGTTGTGCAAGGGCTGATCGATATGAAAGCCGCTCGGCTCGCTGGCGTCGCCGCCATGAATGACGATCACCGGTCCGCGAAACGTCTCCGCCGCTTTCACGAGGCTGCGCTTCAGTTCGAGAAAGCCGTCGCGTACCGGGTTCGTGCGCGAAAAGCGCAGCCATGCGAAACGATCGCGCTTTTCATAGCGCGCGAAATCCGGATCGCCCTGCATGAGCACGACGAGCGCGCGCATGCCCGAACGTCGCGCCGATTCCGCCGCATGTTCGAGCCAGAACGTGGTCGCCACCGCGCGATCCTCGAACTCGCCGTTGCGCCCGCCGGCCGTCAGGTAGTGATTGTTCGGGCTCGGCGCATTGAGTCCGATGAACGCGACGCCATTCGCTTGCCAACGCACGATCTCGCGGAATGAGCGAAAGCGCGCGACATCGCTTTCGCGTGCGAGCGTGAGCGGGTTCTGTCCGAGTGAGCCTGCATCGCCAAAAAATTGCTGACGCACGAAATCGAGCCGTTCGACCGGATCGTATGAGCCTGAGCGCGCCGAGCCGCAATCGGCCCAGTCGTGTTCGCCGAGCAGCATGATGAGCGGCGTGCGCGATGCATCGAGAAGATCGTGACGCGACTGATACACGCTGTCGCGGCATGCTTCGGCCGGTCCCTTCAGATTTCCGTCATAGACGATGAACGCCAGATTCCGATCGCGGCCGATGGCATCGAGCATTTGCCGCACGGGCGCTTCGTCGGCGGGACGCGAAAGAGAATCGGCAATGACGGCGAAGGTCAGCGGCCCGTTGTCTTCGCCTTGAGCGTGGGCGTGCGTGAGCGCGGCACCAAGCAGTGCCGCCGCGCAGAACGCGCGCATTAGATTGCCCGCCGAGAGGCGCTCAACGCGCGTCATCCGCCGCGGACTTCGCCATGTCGTGCAATTCGAACAGCAGTTCGAGCGCATCGCGCGGACGCAACTCGTTCGGATCGAGTGAACGCAGCTTGTCGAGTGCGGGATGCTCGGGCGGCGCGTGAACCGGCGATGCTTCCGGCTCGTCTTCATAGCGGTAAGCCGGGCTCGCGAAGAGATCGTATTGCGGCGTCGGCTGGCCGATGGACTGCTGCTCCAGATGCGCGAGATGCTTGCGCGCCACGCGGATCACCGCGGACGGCACGCCAGCCAGTTGCGCGACTTGCAGACCATAACTCTGATTGGCCGGACCTTCATTGACCGAATGCAGGAACACGATGCCATGATCGTGCTCGACGGCCGAAAGATGCACGTTGGCCGCCTGCGTAAACTCCGTGGGCAGTTGCGTGAGCTCGAAGTAGTGCGTGGCGAAGAGCGTGTAGCAGCCGTTATGCGTGAGCAGATGGCGCGCGATGGCCCATGCCAGCGCGAGGCCATCGAACGTGGACGTGCCGCGCCCGATTTCATCCATCAGCACGAGGCTGGATGCGCTCGCGTCGTTGAGAATGGCGGCCGCTTCGGTCATCTCCACCATGAACGTCGAGCGCCCGCCCGCGAGATCGTCCGCCGCACCGATTCGCGTGAAGATGCGGTCCAGCGCGCCGAAGCGTGCTCGCTTCGCCGGCACGTAGCTGCCGACGTGAGCCATGAGCGCGATCAACGCCGTTTGCCGCATGAAGGTGGACTTGCCGCCCATGTTCGGACCGGTGATGAGCAAGAGCTTGCGCTCTTGCGACAGGCAACAGTCGTTGGCGATGAATTGCTCGACCTGCGCCTCGACCACGGGATGCCGCCCTTGTTCGATATCGATGCCCGCACCTGCGGCGAACTCGGGCGCGACCCAGTCGAGCGCATGCGCGCGTTCGGCGAAAGCGCCGAGCAGATCCAGTTCGGCGAGCGCTGCCGCGACGCGCTGACAATCTGCAATGAATGGCAGCAGATTTTGCAAGAGCGCGTCGTAAAGCAAGCGTTCACGCGCGAGCGCCCGCTCTTGCGCCGAAAGCGCTTTGTCCTCGAAAGTCTTGAGTTCGGGCGTGATGTAGCGCTCGGCGTTCTTGAGCGTCTGCCGGCGCCGGTAGTCGTCGGGCACCTTGTCAGTCTGTCCGCGCGTGACTTCAATATAGAAGCCATGCACCTTGTTGAACTCGACGCGCAAATTGGTGATGCCCGTACGCGCGCGTTCGCGGGTTTCGAGATCGATCAGGAACTGATCGCAGTTCTCCGAAATGTCGCGCAACTCGTCGAGGTCCGTGTCGTAGCCGCGCGCGATCACGCCGCCGTCCCGGATCAGCGCGGCAGGCTCGGGCGCGATCGCGGCCGTGAGCAAATCGAGACACTCGCGCGGCGGTTCGAGCGCTCCGCCAATGCGCACGAGCGCCGCCGTCTGCGCGGGCACGGCTGCCACCAAGGCGCGCAGATCGGGCAGGGCGGCGAAGGTATCGCGCAGGCTCGACAGATCGCGCGGACGCGCCGACAACAGCGCAAGACGCCCCGTGATGCGTTCGATGTCCGAGATCTTGCGCAACGTGCTTCGCAGCGCGTCGAGACCGCTCGCGGCGGGCGCATCGAGCAATGCGCCGATGGCATGCTGACGCGCCTGCGCAATCGACGTATCGCGCGGCGGATGATGCAGCCAATGACGCAACAGACGGCTGCCCATGGTCGTGCAGCAGGTATCGAGAAGCGAGAACAGTGTGGGCGATTCCGTGCCGCGCAACGTCTCGGTGAGTTCGAGATTGCGGCGCGTGGAAGGATCGAGCCCGATGTACTCCGACTCGTATTCCACCTTCAGGCTGCGCACGTGGCGCAACTGCTGGCCTTGCGTGGCGGCCGCGTAGATGAGCAGCGCACCCGCCGCGCCGCACGCGCAGGTGAGGGTCTGCGCGCCGAAGCCGTCGAGGCTCGCTACATCCAGTTGTTCGCCGAGACGCTTGGTGCCGGAGCTAACGTCGAAATGCCATGCGGGCACGCGCGTGGTCGCCGTGAGATTCGTCACGCCGAAGGAAGCGCGCGTGTCGGTGACGGTATCCGCGATAAGCGTTTCCGCCGGACGGATGCGTTCGAGCGCCGTGCTCACTTGCTCGGGCGCGACTTCCGCGAGCCGCAGCGCGCCGCTCGCGAGATTGAGCCACGCGAGGCCGACGCTCGTCACCACGCCGCGCCGGTTATGCATGGGGCAGAGCGCAAGCAGATAGACGTCGCTTTTATCGGCGAGGAGCGCCGCGTCGGTCAGCGTGCCGGGCGTGACCACGCGCATGACCTTGCGTTCGACCGGACCTTTCGATGTCGCCGGGTCGCCGATTTGCTCGCAGATCGCCACCGATTCGCCGAGCTTCACCAGCTTGGCGAGATATTGCTCGCATGCGTGATGCGGCACGCCCGCCATGCGGATTGGATTGCCGTTCGACGTGCCGCGTTGCGTGAGCGTGAGGTCGAGCAGGCGCGCGGCTTTCTCGGCATCGTCGAAAAAGAGCTCGTAGAAGTCGCCCATACGATAAAAGACGAGCGTGCCGGGGTGCTCCGACTTGATGCGCAAGTACTGCTGCATCATGGGAGTGTGCTGCGCGATATCCGCCGGAAGCGCGGCCGCTGCATTGGAGAAAGGTTCGGGAGTTGCCGTTTGATTGCCCATCTTGCGTGCGGTAAGTGCAAAGACGCCGGGCGCAGCGTGCGTTCAGCCGCGCGCCAACTGATAGGGCATGAGTTTAACCTGTCGGGCACGTGCGAGAGGAGTCGGCCGAACGGGCTAGGGTCGAGTACGTGCTCCAGTAGCCGATGAAAGAACGAAGGCGCCGGACTCGCCGGCGCCTTCGTCAGAACCACGCAACGCTAAAAGCGCTGATCCTCATGCGCGTCCGGCCAGAAATCCGACCAGCAGCGCGAGACCCGCCACCGCGCCCAGCGTATGCCACGGCTTGTCGTGCACGAATTCGTCGGCGTAGCCTGCGGCATCGCCGAGCTTGCCTGTCAGTGCCGTACTCGCGCCGTCGATTTGCGAACGAGCGGTCTTGAGCTTCGATTGCAAGTCACGGCGCAACTTGTCGCCGTCGATATCCTTGCCGCTCTGGATCGAGCTTTCGAGGTCATCGAGCAAACTGCGCAACTGGCTGCTGGCCGAATCGACCGCATCGCTCGCACCGCGCACGGCGCGCTGGCCCACGTTGGCTGCGCCATTGATTTTGCTGTCGAGCGTCGAACGTGTGAACAATCCCATTTCCTTGCTCCTTATTGACGTGCCGAAAAGAGTCGCACGACGCAAACCCGCATGTATTGCAGCGTGCCGCGTCTGATGCTCTGTCTACCAGATTTTTCGCGGTTGCCCGCGACCGATTGCACAGGCCACTGGGCTTCGCGGCCTGGTACGAACCCAGGATACACTCGGTAGCAAGCCTCATTCCTCGACGAGCGCGCCGAGATCCACATCGCGTTCGTTTTGCGAATGGCGGCGCATGGCGAGCGCCATCATCACGCCGACGAACACGCCGAATATCACGATGATCCATTGCACCGGAACCTTGATCGTGAGGAGCAGCGCGTAGGAGCCGAGCATGGCTAGCACGGCGATGTTCTGATTGAAGTTCTGCACGGCGATGGACGCGCCGGCGGACAAAAGCGTGGCGCCCCGGTGCTGAAGAATCGCGTTCATCGGCACGATGAAAAAGCCCGCGAGGCCGCCGAGCGCGATCATCAGCGGATACGCCATCAGAATATAAGCGGGCGCGAAGAGCGGCCCGATATGCACACCTGCATTGGCGGGGAACATGTCCTTGTTGTAGAAGGCCATGGCCACCGATACCGCGCCGATCAGCACGCCCACCGGCAGAACCTTGAGCGACTGCCGCAAGACGATCCATGCCGATGCCGCCGCCGCGCCTAGTGCAATGCCCACGCCCGTCACGCCCTGCAACACGGCCGCTTTGGAAAGCGAGAGGCCGAGATTGGCGTCGGCCCACTTGAGCACGAGCAGTTGCAGCGTAACGGCCGCGCCCCACAGGAGCGTCGTGACCCAGAGCGCGATCTGCGCGAGCTTGTCGGTCCAGAGCACCTTGAAACTGTGCGAGAAGTCGCCGACGAGACGCGTCGGCTGGTTCAGCAAATTCGGGTAGCGCGCGCCGGTATCGGGAATGAACGCGTTGATCGCGGCCGCCGACGCGTAGATCAGCATGACCGTGAACATCGCGGCGTGCGCGGCAGTGTGCATCAACGGCACGTGCGCGTTCTCGACCCAGCGCGCCACGACTTGGCTCACGAGCGCGCCGCCGATCACCGTGCCGAGGATGGTCGATCCGACCGTCGCCGATTCGAGCCACGCGTTCGCCGCGATGAGCTTTTGCGGCGGCAGCAGTTCGGTCAGGATGCCGTACTTCGCGGGCGAATAAGCGGCCGCGCCGAGGCCGACCACGCCGTATGCAATCATCGGATGCACGCCCGCGATCATCAGCGCGCAGCCCGCGGCTTTGAGCGCATTGGAGATGAACATCACGTGGCGCTTTTGCAGGGCATCGGCGAATGCACCGACGAAAGGCGCGAGCACCACATACGACACCGTGAAGAAGATCTGAAGCAACGGCGTGACCCACGGCGCCGATTGCACGACGGCAAGCATGGCGATCGCGGCGATCAAAAGCGCGTTGTCCGCCAGCGACGAGACGAACTGCGCGGCAATGATCGTGTAGAAGCCTTTTTTCATGGCAAAACGAGAGTTGGCGCGCGTCGTGCGGCGCGCGCCGGGGTGTGTTCGGGGGAAACGGACAGCCAAGGAGCGTGCTGTGGCGCTTGAACCTTGCCGCGTGTGCGAAAGATTGCACTGTATCGGAGCGGCGGATTCGATGCAGGAAGTGATGCAGCGTGGCGATCGAAGAACGAGGAAAACGCTAGGCGGGCCGCTCGCGCGTGCCCGCCGACCCAAACGCCCCTTACTCTCCCGTCAACCGCGTGCGCGAATGCGGATCGAGCACCTTGATCATCTGCGCGTACACCTTCGGATTGGCCGCGACGATCTCGTTCTGGAACAGGAAATCCGATTCGCCCGTGTAGTTGCCGACGAGACCGCCCGCCTCCGTGACGAGCAGACTGCCCGCAGCCACGTCCCACGGATGAATGCCTTGCTCGAAGAAGCCGTCGAGACGGCCCGCCGCGACATTGGCGAGATCGAGCGCCGCCGCGCCCGGACGACGCAGGCCCGCGCACGACAAGGTCATTTCGCTGAAAAGGCGCATATAGCCGTTCAGGCCCTGGCCGTCACGGAACGGAAAGCCCGTGCCGATGAGCGCATCCGAAAGACGATCCAGCTTGCCCACGCGAATGCGACGCTCGTTCAGATACGCGCCACGGCCGCGCGATGCCGTGAAGAGGTCGTTACGCGTCGGGTCGTAGATTACGGACTGCGTCACGATGCCCTTGTGCACGAGCGCGATCGACACGCAGTAATACTGGAAACCGTGGATAAAGTTCGTGGTGCCGTCGAGCGGGTCGATGATCCACTGGAACTCGGAGTCGCGATCGTCCTTGCCGGATTCTTCGGCAAGAATGGAGTGATCGGGATAAGCGGTGTGCAGCGTCTCGATGATGGCGGCTTCGGACGCCTTGTCGACTTCCGTCACGAAGTCGTTGTGCTGCTTCTTGCTGATCTGGATACGGTCCAGGTCCAGCGATGCGCGGTTGATGATCTGTCCGGCGCGGCGCGCGGCCTTGACAGCGATATTGAGCATCGGATGCATGAGCGAAATCCTTTGACCGCCGTGCACGGGCAAGAACCGCGAGCAGGCGAATTAAATGAGCGACAACGACTTTGTCGACGAAAGACGAATTGGATAAGAGCGGGGCGCGGCGCCAGGCAAAGTTGAAGAGGCGAAACGCAAGCGCGCTATTTTACCCGAAACGCGCCTTTTGGCCGCGCGCGCGAACCAAAAAGCCGCCAACATCGCCGACAATCGCTAACATAGCGGACTGTGTGTACCCGTACGCCATTGATGCGCGACGAGACGCAATACCGACGCGCACGAACCATTCAGCAACACGCAAAGCACCATTCATCCTTGGACACCAACCAATTCATCGCGCCCGCGGGCGGCTTCACGTCGACCCGTTTCATCCTCGTCGAGCCGAGTCATCCTGGCAATGTCGGCGCGGCGGCGCGCGCGCTCAAGACCATGGGCTTCGCGCGCCTCGTGCTGGTCGCGCCGCGAGTGGCCGACGTCAAGAACGAACCCGAAGCCATCGCGATGGCAAGCGGCGCCGACGACGTGCTCGCGAGCGCCCATGTCGTCGATACGCTCGCCGATGCGCTCGTCGGCGTGCGCTGGTCCGTCGCGCTCACGGCGCGCATGCGCGAGTACGGTCCGCCGCAGATGCCGCCACGCGCACTCGCCGAACGCGCGCACGAACTCGTGCGGCATGGCGACATCGCGCTCGTGTTCGGCAACGAGCGCACGGGCTTGTCCAACGCGGATGTCGAGCGTTGCAGCGCGCTTGCCCATATCCCGGCGAATCCGGCGTATAGCTCGCTCAATCTGGCGCAGGCGGTGCAGGTCCTCGCCTACGAATTGCGCGTCGCGTTTCAGGAGCCCGCGTCCGAACTCACGCTCGTCGAGCCGGCCGCGCACGTCGCGGGTGCATCGAGCGATGAGATCGAAGGCATGTACGCGCATTTCGAAGAAGCGCTCGTCGCGCTCGACTTTCTGGATCCCGCCAATCCGAAGAAGCTGATGTCGCGGGTGCGGCGGCTCTTCGCGCGCTCGGGACTCGAACACGAGGAAGTGAATATCCTGCGCGGCATCGCCAAACATATTCTCGCGCGCGTCAAAAAACCCTGAACGCGATGTGGCTGCAAGCAACCGTGCTTGCAGCGGGGACAATCGTGCAGAGTTCGTCCGAGTGACTCTACAATCGCCAAAAATATAAGCTTTGCGCGCGCGGTCATTTGGGCTTCGCGCCTGACCCCATCGAGATCACGACATGTTCCAACGACTTCGCGAAGATATCGCCGCCATCCGTGAGCGCGATCCCGCCGCTCGCAGCGCCGTTGAAGTCGTGACGTGCTATCCCGGCCTGCATGCCATCGTGCTGCATCGTTTCGCGCATGCTTGCTGGCGCGCGCAGTGGCGCTGGCTCGCGCGTTTCGTCTCGCAGATGGCGCGCTTTCTCACCGGCATCGAGATTCATCCGGGCGCGACGCTCGGCAGGCGCGTGTTCATCGATCACGGCATGGGCGTGGTGATCGGCGAGACGGCCGAGATTGGCGACGACTGCACGATCTATCAGGGCGTGACGCTTGGCGGCACGTCGCTCACGCGCGGCGCGAAACGGCATCCCACGCTGGGGCGCGGCGTGATCGTCGGCGCGGGCGCGAAGGTGCTCGGCGGCTTTACGGTCGGCGCGGGGGCGAAGATCGGTTCGAACGCGGTCGTCGTGAAGCCGGTTCCGGCGGGCGGCACGGCGGTGGGCAATCCGGCGCGCATCGTGATGCCGGCGGTGCAGCGGCCAAAGGAAACCGCGCGTGAAGGCTTTTGCGCTTACGGCATCACGCCGAACGCGGACGATCCGGTGTCGCTGGCCATTCACGGTTTGATCGATCACGCATCGACGCAAACGCAGCGTGTCGATGAAATCGTCGCCGCGCTCGAACGTCTGGGCGCGCGCGTGGAAGCGCTCAATGGTGCCGGCGGAGCGGGGCTCGTGGACTTGAAGCGCTTGTGCGCGTCGATGGAAGGGAAGGTGGAAAGCGAACTCGCGCAGCGGTAATTTTTTGTGCCGTTGCGGCGCGTGAAAGCGTGAGTGCAGTTCGAATTTCGCGCTCGCACGGCAACGGCTGCGTGGCGAACCCAAGAGTCATGCACCAGAACTACAACGGCAGCGCGCGAATCCCTTCCTCGTCGATCCGCAGATACCCGCCGCGCGGTTCATCCATATCCAGTTCCCAATCCGGCAACACCCAGCGCGCGCCTTCCACTTCCCGATGCATCGCCGGACGATGCGTATGTCCGTGGATCATCGTATGCGTGCGGCTGCGGATGAAAAGCTCCGACACCGCCTTGCGCGTCACGTCGTATTTCGGCGATTCGCCCTGCATGCGCGCGCCCTCGCTGTTCGTGCGCATGCGCTGCCCGATGCCGAGCCGCGTCTTCAGCGGCAACGCGAGAAACGCGCGCTGTGCGAACGGATTGCGCGCAAAGCGCCGAAAGCGCTGATAACCGGGATCGGCGGTGCAGAGCGCGTCGCCATGCGCGAGGACGATGCGCGTGCCGAACGCGGTCATGGTGAACGGATCGGGCAACGGAAGTGCGCCGGCTTCCTTCATGAAGCGCTTGCCGAGCAGAAAATCGCGATTGCCATGCATGACATATAACGCGATGCCGCGCTCGGTGAGCGTATGCAAAAGCTTCGTCATGCGGCGCGCGAAGCGGGCGCGCTCGTCGGCGACGGCCTCATCCAGGATATCGTCGCCGACCCAAAATTCGAACAAGTCGCCGAGGATGAAAACCGAGTCCGCGCCGCTCGCCGTGACTTCGATGAAATGCTCGAACGCGGCGACCGTCTTCGGAATCGCCTCGCTCAAGTGCAGGTCGGAAATGAAAAACAGCGGGCGCGCGTCGTGCGCTGCGCCCGCTGCTTTTTGCGCGACCTCTTGCCTGAAAGACTTCGTGTCGATCATGCGTGCCGTGTTCAGACCACCACGGCCTTTTCGATCACGACGTCGTCCACCGGCACGTCCTGATGAAAGCCCTTCGAGCCGGTCTTGACCTTCTTGATCTTCTCCACCACGTCGAGACCTTCGACCACGCGGCCGAACACGGTGTAGCCCCAGCCCTGCGGCGTCGGCGACGAATGGTTCAGGAAGTCGTTGTCCTTCACGTTGATGAAGAACTGCGCGGTTGCCGAATGCGGGTCGTTCGTGCGCGCCATGGCAACCGTGCCGTTGTCGTTCGTGAGGCCGTTGTTGGCTTCGTTGTCGATGGGGGCATCGGTCGGCTTTTGCTTCATGCCCGGCTCGAAGCCGCCGCCCTGAATCATGAAGCCGTCGATTACACGGTGGAACACGGTGTTGTCGTAATGACCCTTCTTCACGTAGTTGAGGAAGTTCTCAACCGACTTCGGCGCCTTTTCAGCGTCCAGTTCGATCTTGATGACGCCGTGGTTCGTATGCAGTTCGACCATGATGATTTCTCCGGTATGTTGATGATTGACGATGGGCGGCGTTCACCGAACGAACGCTGCCGGGTTGTGCGTTTATTGCGAGACCACGGTAGCCGACTCGATCACGGTCGGCTTTTGCGGCACGTCTTGCATCGGGCCACGCGTGGTGGTCGGGCTCGCTTCGATCTTCTTCACGACATCCATGCCCGAGACGATCTTGCCGAACACGGCATAACCGTTGCCGTCGGGATTCGGGAAGTCGAGTCCTGCATTATCGACCGTATTGATGAAGAACTGCGCCGTGGCGGAATTCGGGTCGCTGGTGCGCGCCATGGCGAGCGTGCCCGTCGTGTTCTTCAGGCCGTTCTTGCTTTCGAGCGCGATGGGCGCGCGCGTGGGCTTCTCGGCGAAACTCGTGCTATAGCCGCCGCCCTGGATCATGAAACCCGGAATCACGCGATGAAAGATCGTGCCCGAGTATTGACCGGACTTCACATAGTCCAGGAAGTTCGCGACCGTCTTCGGCGCCTTCTCCGGATACAGCTCGACCTTGAAGTCACCTTGCGAGGTATGGAACAGCACGGTCGGATGCGCGCCCGTTGCGGATTGCGCCGCCTGTGCGTAGGCGGGCGCGGTAGCGATCAGGGCAGCGCTGGTAAGCCCCAACATCAGCAATTTCATGAAGGATCGGTCCTCGGGTGATGATGCAAACGAATGCAGATAAGCAGCCGCAATCGCGGCCGACCGACAGCTTACCGCCTGCACGCGCGAGTGCGCCAATTAGCCTTGTCCGACGCCGCGCCGTGGTCGCGTGTCTCAAGGCTGCGTCTGCGGCGCGACGTAAGGCGCGGTCGGGAACGGCCCGGTTGCGCCGCCGTACGGCGAGTACGAATCGGGTGAGGGCATGGTCGACAGGCCGGTGCCGCTGTCGGTGCTGCCCGAGCCTTGCGCGGGCGCCCATTCACCCGATGGCGATTGCGGCGCCGCAGTGGCGCGCGTGCCCGAGGCTCCATTCGCCGCAACGCCGCGACGAACCGGCGGCGGCGTGATGATGTTCTGAATGGCCGTCACGCGCTGACGCGTGAGCGGACTCGTCGAGCCGAGCGATTGCGCGCGTTTGTACGATTCGCTCGCGAGCCGCAGATAAAGATCGCCGAGATTGTCGTATGCGAGCGCGTAGCCCGGGTTCGCCTTGACCGCCGTTTCGAGCGCGGCGCGCGCTTCTTCGTAGCGGCCTTTCTTGGCGTAGAGCGCGGCGAGGTTGTTATACGGCTCGGGCAGTTCGGGATACGCCTGCGTGAGTTCGGTGAAGGCCACGATGGCGTCGTCGTCGCGATTCAGGCGCGCAAGCACGGTGCCGCGCTTGAACTTCGCCTGTACGTCGGTCGGATTGGTGGCGATGCGCGCATCGAGTTGCTTGAGCGCGGCGTTCCAGTCTTGTCCGGCGATGGTCGAGTCGATCTGCGGCGTGCCGTCGGTGGTGGATTTCGCGAGCTGCGCGAACGCCGTGGTCGAGATGCCGACCGAAGCCGCCATGCCGATGACCGCGATCGCGCCGGCACGCATGAGCGTGTTCCTCGCGATGTTGCGGGAAAGAGAGAAGAGGTGCGAAGGCATGCGCGCGCGAGCGTGAGTCACTTGGAATCGATTCAAGGAATGAGGCAGCGAAGGGATCATAACCGGGCTTGATGGATGAGCGGCCGGCAAGCGGCCGGCAAGCGGACAACCAGGTGTCGAAGCAAGTCAGCGAAGCATGCGGCAACTTGGCCGACAAGCCCGCCGCAAAAGGCCTCGGGCATGGCTCGAGCGTCACGCGCGAAGTCCGTCGCGCGGCACGCCGGGCACTTCATGGGCACAGGCCCCGGTGTTATACTCCGACCCATTCTAACAAAAGGTCCGTACGTTTCGCGCACGCGCCGGCTGCTTGCAGCTATCCTTTGCAAGTGCATGTGTTGCCCGGTGTATCGAAGCAGCGTTGCGAGGCATCGGACTCGTTGGACTTTCTTGTTGGACTTTCCTTTTCAGCCACTCGTGGCCGTCTTCGTTCTGGTCGCATGACCGTCGTGTCGCTTTCGCGAGTGCGCCTTGGCCGTAAAGCCCGCATCGACACGCCGCATGCAATGCCATGCACGAATGTTCCGGGTTCACGCACTGTCTCTTTATGAATTCGCTGCGCATCTACAACACGCTCGCGCGTGACAAGCAATCCTTCACGCCGCTTCGCGCTGGCGAGGTACGCATGTACGTCTGCGGAATGACGGTGTATGACTATTGTCACATCGGCCATGCGCGCGTGATGGTGGTGTTCGACATCGTGCAGCGCTGGCTGCGCACGCTCGGCTATAAAGTCACGTACGTGCGCAACATCACGGACATCGACGACAAGATCATTCGTCGCGCGGTGGACAACGGCGAGCCCATCAAGGCGCTCACCACGCGCTTCATCGCGGCCATGCACGAAGATGCCGATGCGCTCGGCGTCGCGCGTCCGGACCTCGAGCCGCGCGCAACCGACTTCATTGCGCAGATGCTCGGCATGATCGATGCATTGCAGGCGAACGGCTATGCCTATCACGCGAAAGACGGCGACGTGAACTACGCCGTGCGCAAGTTCGCTGACTACGGCAAGCTGTCGGGCAAGTCCATCGAAGACTTGCGCGCGGGCGAGCGCGTCGCCACCAACGACGCGAAGGAAGATCCGCTCGACTTCGTGTTGTGGAAGCAGGCAAAGGCCGGCGAGCCACAGGACTCGGGCTGGGACTCGAAGTGGGGACGCGGGCGTCCAGGCTGGCACATCGAGTGTTCGGCCATGGGCTGCAGCTTGCTTGGCGACCGGTTCGACATTCATGGCGGCGGCCAGGACTTGCAGTTCCCGCACCACGAGAACGAGATCGCGCAGAGCGAAGGCGCGACCGGGCAGACGTTCGTGAACTACTGGATGCACAACGGCTATGTGCAGATCGACAACGAGAAGATGTCGAAGTCGCTTGGCAACTTCTTCACCATTCGCGAAGTCCTTGAAAAATTTGATGCCGAAGTGGTGCGTTTCTTTATTGCACGGGCACACTATCGGTCGCCGCTGAACTACAGCGACGTGCATATCGACGATGCCAAGAACGCATTGACTCGCCTCTATACGGCGTTGAAAGATGTCGAGCCGGACAATCGGCAACTTGACTGGAACGAGGCGAACGCGCAGCGTTTCCAGTCTGCGATGAACGACGACTTCAACACGCCCGTGGCGGTTTCGGTGCTGTTCGATCTCGCGAGCGAAGTGAACCGCACACGCGACACTTCTCTCGCGCGCCAGCTCAAGGGTCTCGCCGGCGTGCTGGGTCTGCTCGGCCGTGAGCCGCGCGCTTTCCTGCAGCAAGCAGGCGGCGCGGCTTCGACCGAAGGCCTCGCGCCGCAAGAGATCGAAGCGAAGATCGCCGAACGCGTTGCCGCGAAGCAGGCAAGGAACTATGCCGAAGCAGACCGTATTCGGGCCGAATTGCTCGAAGCCGGTATTGCGCTTGAAGACAAACCGGGTGGGTCGACCGAATGGCGCCGCGTGTGAACGCAGCCCTTCATACCCTCTGATCGACTCACCAGGCAGGAGGCACGATGGCAACGGCCAGGAAGACGCCGGTCAAGCGACCCGCGTCTGTCAGGAATGCATCGCCCGCGACGAAGCGAACGCGCGGCGAGCAAGCGACGACAAGCACGCTCAAGAGTGATGGTGCACGAGCTTCGGCTCAGAAGGCAGTCAAGCGCGCGGCACTCAAACGTAGCGACGGCACGCGTCTGAACGGCGTAAGCCGTGAGGACGTAAAAGCGGATGCAAAGACGGACACGAAAGCGATCCGCGCAGCCGCGCGCGTGACGAAAACGCGCAGCGAGGAAGCGGAAGCGTCGCCCGTCAAGGCGAACGGACGCGCGCATGCCGGCGATGCCACGAACGCGCAAGCGCTCGTCGCCGACAAGGAGCGCGGTGAAGTCGTGCGCAAGTCGCGCGTCGTCACGGCGGATGCCGAGGTGCCCGTGCAGATCGGCGGACTCACGCGCGAAGTCGTGCGTCCCGATTACTGGGACAAAGCGTGCGCCGACCTGATGAAGCGCGACCGCATCCTCAAGAAACTCATTCCGAAGTTCGGCCAGATGCATCTCGTGAATCTGGGCGATCCCTTCTCGACGCTCGCGCGTTCGGTTGCTGGCCAGCAGATTTCGGTGAAGGCCGCGCAAGCCATTTGGGAGCGCGTGAAGGGCGCTTGTCCGGATGTCGTGCCGGCGCGTTTCATCAAGCTCGGCCCGGAGAAGCTTCAGGCGTGCGGCTTGTCCAAACGCAAGACGGAGTACATTCTCGATCTCGCGCAGCACTTCGTATCGGGCGCGTTGCACGTGGATACCTGGGCGTCGATGGACGACGAAGCCGTGATCGCCGAACTCACGCAGATTCGCGGTATCGGCCGGTGGACGGCGGAGATGTTCCTCATCTTCAACCTGGCGCGCCCGGACGTTTTGCCGCTCGACGACCTCGGTCTGATTCAGGCGATCAGCGTCAACTACTTCAGCGGCGAACCTGTCACGCGCAGTGAAGCGCGCGAAGTAGCTGCTAACTGGGAGCCGTGGCGCACGGTTGCAACGTGGTACATGTGGCGCAGTCTCAATCCGATTCCCGCGGACCATTAAGAACCGACTAAAAGATTGGCGAACTATCGTTGATTTATAATCGATAGTTCCCGCGCGCATTTATCAGGGACGGACGCGGTTAAAATACGCCCTGCCCGATGTTCTAGGACTCGAACACATGAAGACCACGTTTCTGGATTTCGAGCAGCCGATCGCTGAACTCGAAGCGAAGATCGAAGAACTCCGCTTCGTTCAGGACGATTCCGCTGTCGATATTTCGGAAGAAATCGAGCGGCTGTCGAAAAAGAGCCAGCAGCTCACCAAAGATCTGTACGCGAATCTGTCGCCGTGGCAGGTATCGCAAATCGCGCGGCACCCGCAGCGTCCGTACACGCTCGACTACGTGAACGAGCTGTTCACGGACTTCCATGAATTGCATGGCGATCGTTCCTATGCGGACGATCTCGCCATCGTCGGCGGTTTTGCGCGTTTCAATGGCCAGCCGTGCATGGTGATCGGCCATCAGAAGGGTCGCGACACCAAGGAGCGCGCGTTGCGCAACTTCGGCATGCCGCGCCCGGAAGGGTATCGCAAGGCCGAGCGCCTCATGCGTCTCGCCGAGAAGTTCAATCTGCCCATCTTCACTTTCGTCGATACACCCGGCGCGTATCCCGGCATTGGCGCGGAGGAACGCGGGCAGTCGGAAGCCATCGGGCGCAATCTCTACGTCATGGCGGAGTTGAAGACGCCGATCATCACGACGATCATCGGCGAGGGCGGTTCGGGCGGCGCGCTTGCCATCGCCGTGGCCGACACCGTCATGATGCTGCAATTCTCCACGTACTCGGTCATCTCGCCGGAAGGCTGCGCGTCGATCTTATGGAAGAGCGCGGCCAAGGCGCCGGAAGCCGCGGAAGCGCTCGGGCTCACGGCGCATCGGTTGAAGGCGCTGGGTCTCATCGACAAGATCGTGAACGAACCGCTCGGCGGCGCGCATCGCGACCCCAAGGGCATGGCGGCGCTTTTGCGTCGCGCACTTGCCGATTCCCTGCGCCAGTTCCAGGGCATGAGCGTGCAGGATCTGCGCGAGCGCCGCTTCGACAAGCTGATGGCGTACGGCAAGTTCAAGGAAACGCTGCCGGGCGCGTGATCCGCGTTCCTCATGGCGAACTTCGACACTGAAACCCCGGCCGGCCGCCTCGTTATCGAGGCGTTGCGCGGCGCTTTGTCGGAGGCGGCGCTGCCCGCCGACTCGCTGCTGGCCGTCGCGCTCAGCGGCGGTCTCGACTCCACGGTTCTTCTCGATGCCGCCGTGCGCTGCTTCGGCGCATCGCGCGTGATCGCGTTGCATATCCATCACGGCCTGAGTCCTAACGCGGATGCGTGGGTATCGCATTGCGAGGCGCTGGCTGCCTCGCTCGATGTACGTTATGCGTCGCGTCATGTCGATGTCGTCCGCATGGGCGGCGAGAGTCTCGAAGCCGCCGCGCGCGATGCGCGTTATCGCGCGCTCGACGATCTCTGCGACGAGCAAGGCGCGGCGGCGCTTCTGATCGCGCATCACGCCGACGATCAGGCCGAAACCGTGCTGCTGCAATTGCTGCGCGGCGCGGGCGTCGCGGGCCTCGCGGCGATGGCGCCGCAGCGTCTTCACGCAAGCGAGGTGCTGCGTCTGCGTCCGTTGTTGCGGCTGCTGCGCGCGCAACTCGAGCAATACGCGCATGAGCGCGACCTGAGCTGGATCGAGGACGAATCCAACGCCGACACGCGTTATGCGCGCAACGCGCTGCGGCATGACGTGCTGCCGGTGCTCGCCGTGCATTTCCCCGGCTTTCGCGATGCGCTCGCGCGCACGGCGTCGCATGCCGCTTCGGCGCAACGCTTGCTCGACGAGCTGGCGGGCATCGACATGAAAAAGGCGCGGCACGCGGAAGAAGGCGCGCTCGCGCTCGATGCGCTGCTCGCACTCGACGACGAACGCGCGACCAATCTGCTGCGTTATTGGATGCGAGATCGCGGCTTGCAGGCGGCATCCACCGCGCGTGTCGCGGACATTCTGCGTCAACTGCACGCAGCCGCCGACGCGCGCGACGGGCACGCGCTTCGTATCGATCATGTGGGACACGCGCTGCGGGTTTATCGCAATGCGTTGTTCTGGGAGAAGGCCGACAGCGCCGATGCACCCGATCTCGACGACGGTCCGAGTCAAGCGAGAGCGTTGGTCGAACTGCGCTGGCAGGGCGAGGAAGTCTGGCGCTTGCCGCAGTGGCGCGGGTCGCTGGTGTTCGAGCCTGCCGCCGAACCGGGCGATGACGTCATCGCCGAAAGCGTGTTGCGCGCCGCGCCGTTGAGCGCGCGTTCACGCGCGGGCGGCGAGCGTTTGCGCGTTGCATCCGATGCACCTAGCCGCACGCTCAAGAATCTCTTCCAGGAGCGCGGCGTGCCAGCGTGGAAGCGCGATGTGCCGCTCATCTTCATCGGCGCGTTGCTGATGTTCGTGCCGCTCGTCGGCGTGAATCGCGAAGTCGAAAACGCGAAGGGGCCGTGGCGGCGGTTGGTCTGGCGGCCGGATTTGTTGATCGCCTGAGGGCTGCGGTGTCCGGCTGGCAACGAGTTTCCAGTACAGGAGGGCAGCAACTTGCGCATGCCTCTTTTCGGGATGGTCCGCCGCAAACCCGTTAAAATAGACGCCCAGCCGCTTCATCTTGTAATTTCGGCTTCGATCCGGTACCGTAGCTCGTTTGTCCGCTTGGCGTTTTGCTCGTCATCTCCGTCCAAAAGACGTGATATTCAACGTTAAATCGCCAGCCATCGCGCGAATCGCTGCGTACCAACCGCGCGACTTTCATGCGCGATTGGCTAACGCAACTGCTGCCTGGTATTGCAATCCGGTACCCCAAGCACGCGGCGGCATATGCGCCAACGCGTCGCGTCGCCAGCTTCAAATCATCCCCGAAGTGATCGGCCACAACGCTTAAAGCGCATTGCAACGAGCGCATGAAGCGCGGTTTTCCTTCCAGTTCAAAACGACAATGGCACTCATCGTACACAAATACGGCGGTACTTCGATGGGCTCGGTCGAGCGCATCAAGAACGTCGCCAAGCGCGTCGCCAAATGGCACAAGGCAGGCCACAAGCTGGTCGTCGTGCCCTCGGCGATGTCCGGCGAAACCAACCGCCTGCTCGGCCTTGCGAAAGACATCACGCCCAATCCGGACCCGCGCGAACTCGACATGATCGCCTCCACCGGCGAACAGGTCAGCGTGGGCTTGCTCGCCATCGCGCTGCACGCCGAAGGCCTCGAAGCCGTGAGCTACGCCGGCTGGCAAGTGCCGATCAAGACGGACAGCGCGTTCACCAAGGCGCGCATCAGCGAAATCGACGGCGAGCGCGTGCTCAAGGATCTCGATGCGGGCAAGGTCGTGGTGATCACGGGCTTCCAGGGCGTCGATCCGGAAGGTCACATTGCCACGCTCGGGCGCGGCGGCTCGGACACCTCGGCGGTCGCGATCGCCGCGGCGCTCAAGGCCGACGAGTGCCTGATCTATACCGATGTCGACGGCGTCTATACGACCGATCCGCGCGTCGTCGAAGAAGCGCGCCGGCTCGACCGCGTGACTTTCGAAGAGATGCTGGAGATGGCGAGCCTGGGCTCGAAGGTGCTGCAGATCCGTTCGGTGGAATTTGCCGGCAAGTATCAGGTGAAGACGCGTGTGCTTTCGAGCCTGACCGACCCGCTTATGCCGCTCGAAAAGGAAATGCACTCGGGCACCCTGATTACTTTTGAAGAAGACGAGAACATGGAAAAAGCAGTGATTTCTGGCATCGCGTTTCAGCGCGACGAAGCGCGCATCGCCGTGATGGGCGTGCCGGACAAGCCGGGCGTCGCGTATCAAATTCTCGGACCGGTCGCCGATGCGAACATCGACATCGACATGATCATTCAGAACCAGAGCGTGAACGGCAAGACTGACTTCACGTTCACGGTGGGCCGCGGCGACTATCAGCGCGCGCTCGAGATCCTGAATGGCCAAGTGAAGGGCCACGTGCAGGCCGAGACCGTGCTGGGCGACCCGAAGGTGTCGAAAGTGTCGGTGGTGGGTGTCGGCATGCGTTCGCACGTGGGTATCGCGAGCACCATGTTCCGCACGTTGTCGGAAGAGGGCATCAACATCCAGATGATCTCGACTTCCGAAATCAAGATCTCCGTGCTGATCGACGAGAAGTACACCGAACTCGCGGTGCGCGCGCTGCATAAGGCGTTCGAGCTCGATCGCGCTTGAGTGTTGCTTGAGTCTTGTTTGAGTGTGGCGTTGAGCGTTGCGACGGGTTCGAGGGCTCATGCACTGTTGCGGTTCGCGTAAGCCATGAGCCGATGCGTAATCGATTGGAAAAAATCGTTATGCGAATTTGACCGGCGCGAGCGAACACGCTATTATCTCGATCTCGTTGCACTGCACTCCCGGTGCGACGAACAGTTTGGGAGACGTGGCCGAGTGGTCGAAGGCACTCCCCTGCTAAGGGAGCATCTGGCTAAAAACTGGATCGAGGGTTCGAATCCCTCCGTCTCCGCCAGTAGTAGTAGAAAAGCCCCGCAAGGTTAAAAACTTGCGGGGCTTTTTGTTTTTGGGCGGTGATCGGGCCCGGTCGCGTGAGATTCAACTTGGCTTGCGTGGATAAGTTCTAGCAGCCATGCATGGCGATTCGCTGTGTCGCTTGCCAGAGCAGTGCTCGCGCGGAACTGTCTCCCTCTTTTTCAGGCGCGGCGTTGCCTGCGTCTTGAATTCGAGCAATCGCGCGTCTGGCATGAGGGGATCGCGATGCCAAACATCGAAAACGCGCACACGCACCAGTCGATCCGCACGTTGATCGCAGTATGTTCCGGCGGCGCTATCGGAATCCTTAGCCGCCGCGCACGAACAGTAAGCGCGCGAAACGTTCGCCGCGCAGAACTCCAACCTCTAAAACGCGTGAAGCCGGAACTCTCATCCGGATCGAGCCATCTCGCTTTCTTTCGCACGTCTCTCCGAAAATCGATGGTTATCCCTCGATACAAACGGAATTATCCTAACGGTTTACACATTTTGTCTCGGAATTTCTTGGAAGACTAAGACATGTCTGTAAAAGAGCTTACGCGTACGTCGATTAAGCCTAAGAATGCGATGAAATTGCACAGTTTATGTCCTGATCGCTGCCAGACTTTTTACAACTGCTAGTACACTTGCTCGTTGTTAGCATTTACATCAAAGCCCGTGAATTTTAGTAACGGCGATTTGGCAGCCGCCACCCTATGATTCATCCTCTTAAGACATTTCCCAATAACGCTTGCGGCTCGTCCGTTGATATAAATTCAAAGGCCGTTACTGGAAATGGCGGAGCGCCTTGAAAGGTCAGCGTGAAACAAAGTGCTTTAGAAGTTGATAGGTCATTAGGGCCTGAAAGCGGTGATAATGAAAACATTAACAAGCGGACTGTCTCGCATGTTTAGCAGGAAAGAAGAAGCCAATATTCACGCTTATTTTGATCTTGCGCAGAAAGGCTTTCGATTTTTAGGTTGAGGACTTGGTGGTGATTTCGATGTTGGTTGTGTTGATCGCGCTTCTGGTCTCCTTTGTTTCGGTACTGTTCATTGTTCGCTTCGAGCGCTGGCATGGTTCCTTCTCAATGGACCGCGATCTGAATGGGATTCAAAAAGTCCATGCGGTTGCGGTGCCACGAATCGGTGGCGCGGGCGTCATCGTCGCAGTCGCTGCTTCGTTACTCTTGAATGCCTTTCTGAATCCTTCGCGTAACAGTAGCGAAGCTCTAATTTTGCTTGGCTGTTCCTTGCCTGCGTTCCTGTCAGGTTTCGCGGAGGATCTGACCAAAAAAATCAGCCCGAGAACGCGTTTGATCGCGTCCATGATTGCGGCACTGCTTGCTTGCTTCGCGCTGCGGGCGGTGGTTACACGGGTGAACTTTTCTTATGTCGATGCAGTGCTTGTTTTCTCGCCCATCGCGATTGCTCTGACAGTATTTTCAGTATCTGGCGTGGTGCATGCGATTAACATCATCGATGGTTTGAATGGGCTTGCATCCGTTGTTGCGATCATCATTTTGGCGTCGATCGGCCTAGTGGCGTTTCATGTGGGCGACTCGACAATTGTTATTGTCTCGTTGACGCTGATTGGTGCGATTACCGGTTTTCTTGCCTGGAATTTTCCGATCTCTCGAGTCTTTCTCGGAGACGGCGGCGCGTACTTCATCGGTTTTCTAATCGCCGAGTTGCTGATCTTGCTCACGATGCGCAATCCCAGCATTTCGCCGCTTTACGCAATACTGGTAACGATCTACCCAGTCTTCGAAACCGTCTTCTCGATCTACCGAAGAAAACTCGTGCGCGGTTTGCCTGCCGGTGCGCCTGATGCGGTTCATTTGCATACACTGGTTTATCGTCGCGTGCTTGGCGGAGAATTGAATCGATGCGATTCACGCGCCTTAAGTCTCAGAAATTCCCGGACATCTCCTTATCTGTGGACGCTGACGCTTTGCGCGGTCGTTCCGGCAACCTTGTTTTCAGAATCTCCAGTTCTTCTCGGCGCGTCGGCACTCCTCTTTATTGCCACCTATGTCTGGTTGTATGCCGCAATCGTGAGATTTCACGTGCCGGCTTGGCTTCGGCCAGCGCCTGTCAAGGAGCAACCTATTGTCGTGCACGCTGAACAATAAAACCGTCTCTGTTTTAACCCTGAAATTTTGATTGAGAACACGGACTAAGGCCGACGCCGATTCAGCGTCAAGCCAGTGTTTGAACCGAATTGAATTGAACACCCGCAAGCAATGGTTGATTTGAAATTTTCCGGCCGTCTCAAGTTGGCTCTCGCTATCGCAATGCTGCCCGCCCTGCTTGGCGCATGCGCGCTTGCCCCCGGCATGCGACTCGATCCCAAAGCACCAGTCGACTCTTCCGACCCAGCCTCAACACCCGACATCGCGACCATCACGCCGCAACTGGTCAGGCAGCAAAAGGCTGAGCGCGATGCCACGTCCCAAGGCGATTATCGCCAGCTCATCGGCTATCCCAATCATTACGTCATCGGGCCGGCCGATGTGCTTTCCATCATCGTTTGGGATCACCCCGAACTGGTCGTTCCAAATCTGACCTACAGCATCGGCGATACAGCCGGCACGCTGCCCAATGGGCCGGGTCTCAGCACACAGACGGTCCCCGGCTTCGTCGTCGGGGATAACGGCGACATTCAGTTTCCATATGTTGGAAAAGTGAAGGCTTCTGGCGGAACCGTCGCTCAATTACAAGCGACGTTGAAGCGCCTTCTCACGCCTTATCTGAGAAATCCGCAACTGACGGTAAGCGTAGTCGCCTATCGCAGTCAGCGCGTGTTCGTGGAGGGCCAAGTCAATCAGCCTGGCATCAAGCCGATCACGAATGTCCCGATGTCCCTGTCGGAAGCGCTCAGCGAGGCCAATGGCGTCACCGCCGGCGTGGGCGACACGAGCCGGATTCAGATCTTGCGTAACGGCCGGACCTTCCAGATTAGCTTGCCGCAACTCGCGGAACAGAAACTCGATGCATCGATGATCTTCCTGAAAGACCGCGATGTCGTCCGTGTCTTGCCGCAGACCTATAACCAGGTGTTCGTCACCGGCGAAGTAATGCGCCCGATGACGCTGTCGATGCACGACGGTCGGCTTACCTTGAATGACGCACTGGCCTCGGCTGCCGGCGTGAATCCTTCGACGGCCGAAGCGGCAGGAGTTTACGTCGTACGTCCGACCGAAGACCCGGCCGCGCCGCAGGTCTTTCATCTCGACAGCACGTCGCCGGTGGCACTGGCGCTCGCGGAGCACTTCGAGCTGCAGCCAAAGGATGTCGTCTATGTGGACGCCACTGGTCTTGCTCGCTGGAACCGCATTGTCAATCTGCTCTTGCCGAGCGCGCAAGGCGCGAACATCGGGCGCCAGGTCGCGGGCTATTGATCATGTCCTCACGCACGACTCGCATGAACGATCGCACAGGAGTCTCGGGATGATCGACTCCGTTCTCCTCGTGTGCGAGGGAAATATCTGCCGCAGTCCGATGGCAGCGGGTTGGTTGCAGTCGAAAGTGCCGTCGCTGGAAGTCTGGTCCGCCGGAATCAGCGCGCTTGCCGGACAGCCGGCTGATCCATACGCACAAGGCGTGATGAAGGATCACGGCATCGACATCTCGTCTCATCGTGGCGCGCAGTTGAGCGGCTTCGACTGCAAGCGCGCCGAGTTGATCCTCGTAATGCAGGAGCAGCAAAAGCGCTATCTGGAAAAGCGATATCCGTTTGTAAAAGGTCGCGTCTTCAGGCTAGGTCAATTCAGTGACTTTGAAGTACCGGACCCATACCGAAAAGAACGGAATGTTTTCGAAGACTGTTTTGACTTGATCGAAAGAGGACTTTCGGACTGGGTCGGGCGAATTGAATCAACGCGTTGGAAGTTATGAGACAAGAGAATCTACCGGTTATGTTGCATGGCGAGAGCAGCGATCAACTAAGTATCGTCGAGTTGCTGGACGCCCTGTTGGATCACAGAAAGCTGATTGCCATTGTCGCTGCGCTATTCGTGATCGTCGGCGCAATGTATGCGTTTCTCGCGACGCCGGTTTATAGCTCACGCATTCTGGTAGCCGTCGAAGATTCTTCCGATGCGGCCAGCGCTAAGAACCTACTTAGCGATGTTTCCGCCATGTTCGATGTCAAATCGTCAGCGGATGGCGAAATCCAGATTCTCGGTTCGCGGCTCGTCGCGTCCGGAACGGTCGACGCGCTGAAACTTAATGTCGAAGCGAAGCCACGCTATTTTCCCGTGTTCGGTAAATGGATGGCATCTCACAACGACGGACTGTCGAATCCTGGGGTATTCGGTTGGGGCGGTTTCGATTGGGGCAGCGAATCGATCGAGCTTGCCGCCTTCGAGGTTCCCCGCAAGCTTCAGGGACGTAGCTACGACCTGACAGTGCTAAAGGACAGCCGGTACAGCCTGAGCGGTTACGGACTGGAATCTCCAGTGACGGGTTCTATCGGCACCGAAGAGAAGTTCAACTCGAGCTTCGGCGCGCTCACCCTGAAGGTCACCAAGCTGTCCGGAAGACCGGGCGCCAGCTTCGTCCTGAAATCTCGTTCGAGCCAACTCACGACCGATGACCTCATCAAGTCGCTGCAAATCATCGAGCAGGGCAAGCACTCGGGCGTGATTTCCGCGACGCTCGAAAGCACGGACCCCGTGCTTCTGAGCGACACGCTGAATGAACTCGGCCGCCAATACGTCAAGCAGAATGCCGACCGCAAAGCGGCTCAAGCGGAACATTCCATCTCGTTCCTCGACGCTCAGCTTCCCGTCATGAAGCAGCAACTCGAAGACGCTGAAGCGAAGTTGAGCGAATATCAAAACAGTCACACGATCGTGGACTTGTCCGAGGCCGGCAAGGTCAGCTTGCAGCAATCGGCCGACGCGGAAACACGCCTCATCGCGATGAAGCAAAAGCGCCAGGACTTGGCGACGCGTTTCGGTCCGATGCATCCGTCGTTGCTGGCTATCGACGAACAAATTGCGACGAACCAGAAGCAGATCGATAGCATCGCCGCGCAGATTCGCCAGATGCCGCTGACCGAGCAGGACATGCTCAAGCTTCAGCGGGATGTGCGTGTTTCGACGGACCTGTATGTCGCCATGCGCAGCAACGTCGAGCAGTTGCGTCTGGTGAAGGCGGGCAAGATCGGCAATGTGCGGATCGTCGATACCGCCGATATTCCCGAGCGCCCGGTCAAGCCGCGCAAGCTGATCGTCATGGCCGCAGCGGCGATCGCCGGTCTGTTCCTCGGAACCTTACTCGCTCTCATGAAGGACCGCTTGTTCACGGGCGTCACCGATCCGATCTCGCTGGAAGAGCACACCGGTCTCAGCGTCTACGCCACGATTCCCGTTAGCGACAAGCAGGCCGAACTCATCCGTAACCTGCGAAGCGACGGTTCGCGCCCGCTGGTGCTCGCGAATCTGTATCCGAACGATCCAGCCGTGGAGAGCCTGCGCAGTCTTCGGACCGCGTTCAAGTTCGTCGCATCGGGTGGAAAAAATAACGTCGTGTTGATCGCGGGTCCGACACCGGGAATCGGCAAGTCGTTCGTGTCCGTCAACTTCGCGACGGTGCTGGCGTCGAGCGGCGCCCGCGTGTTGCTCATCGATGCGGACATGCGCAAGGGTTATCTCAACCGGTACTTCGGTCTGGGGCGCGATGCCGGGCTGTCCGACGCGATATCCGAAGCCAGGTCGGTCGATTCTGTCGTGCATCGGGACGTTCTTCCCAATCTCGATTTCGTCTCGTCGGGCAATTATCCGCAGAACCCTGCGGAAGTGCTCTCGCATAAAAACTGGGGCGATTTCATTTCGGCAGCATCCCGTGCCTATGACGTCGTCATCGTCGACGCGCCGCCAGTACTCGTCGTTTCCGACGCGGAAACCATCGTTGGCTCGGCGGGCAGCGTCTTCCTCGTCACGCGCTCTGGCGTGACCCGCGGCGGAGAGGTCAGCGAATCCATCAAGCGTCTGACGCAGACCGGCACGCAAGTCACCGGCTTGCTGTTCAACGCAATCAAGCCGCGCGGAAGAATCTATGGCTACGGCGGCCGATACCAAAGCTATCGCTATACCGGAGACGGTTACTACCAGGACCGCTCCTGATCGCAGCACTCGCTAAAAGCACGCCGTGACGAATTCGGCGTCGATGTTTCAAGCAAAGCATCGAGAAACACTGAAGGTTGGTTAAACGAAATGTTAGAAAATCTCCGTATTGCAATCATCGGTCTGGGCTATGTAGGTTTGCCTCTTGCCGTCGAGTTTGGTCGCGGGCGTCCCGTAGTCGGCTTCGATATCAACACGACGCGTATCGATGCGCTGAAGCAGGGTATCGATTCGACGCTCGAAGTAAGTACCGAGGAACTCGCCCGCGCAAGTCAGCTTAGTTTCAGCGCCGATGCGGCGGATCTTGCCAAGTGCAACTTCTTCATCGTCACGGTGCCGACGCCAATCGACGCGTACAACCGGCCCGACCTCGGCGCGCTCATTTCGGCAAGCCAGACCGTCGGCAAGGTGCTGAAGAAAAACGACATCGTCGTGTTCGAATCGACGGTCTATCCGGGCGCCACCGAAGAAGTCTGCGTGCCCGTGCTCGAGCGCGTCTCTGGTCTCAAGATGAACGTCGACTTCTTCGTCGGCTACAGTCCCGAGCGCATCAATCCCGGCGACAAGACGCATCGCGTAGTGGACATTCGCAAGGTGACGTCCGGTTCGACGCCGCAAACCGCGCGCAAGGTCGATGCCGTTTATCGCGAGATCATCACGGCGGGAACGCACATGGCGGAGAGCATCCGCGTGGCCGAAGCCGCGAAGGTCATCGAAAACACGCAGCGTGACGTGAATATCGCGTTGATCAACGAACTCGCGATCATCTTCAATCGCATGAATATCGATACCGAGTCCGTGCTGCGCGCGGCGGGTACGAAGTGGAACTTCCTGCCGTTCAAGCCGGGTCTGGTCGGTGGTCACTGCATCGGCGTCGATCCTTACTATCTGACGCATAAGGCCGAAGAGATCGGATATCACCCGGAGATCATTCTCGCGGGTCGTCGCCTCAACGACAACATGGGGCAGTATGTCGTCGCGCAACTCGTCAAGGCGCTGGCGCAGAAGCGCATTGCTATCGCCGATGCGCGCGTGCTCATTCTCGGTCTCACGTTCAAGGAAAACTGCCCGGATATTCGCAACACGCGTGTCATCGACATCGTCAGCGAGCTTGCAGAGTATCAGGCGCATGTCGATGTCTGCGATCCGTGGGCGCTTGTGCACGAGGTCAAGGACGAATACGGCATCGATCTCGTCGAGTCGCCTGAGGCGGGTGCTTATGACGCGATCGTTATCGCGGTCGCTCACGAGCAGTTCGTCACGCTCGGAAAGGGCATGCGCGATTTCGGCAAGAAGGAGCACCTTCTTTATGACCTCAAATATGTCTTGCCGGCCGATGGTTCGGATCTGCGCCTGTAAGGATACTCACGATGAATCGCTATCAGGTTATCTGCGAAGCGTTGCGAGCGAATCCAGTGCGATGGCTGGTCACGGGCGCGGCGGGATTCATCGGTTCGAATCTCGTCGAGACGCTGCTCAGGCTGAATCAGGAAGTCGTCGGGCTCGATAACTTCGCGACCGGTCATCGGCGCAATCTCGACGAAGTGGCGACCTCGGTGTTGCCGGAGCAATGGTCACGCTTCACGCTGATAGAAGGCGATATCCGCAATGCGCGAGATTGCGAGACCGCTGTCGCTGGCGTGAAGCATGTGCTGCATCAGGCCGCCTTGGGATCGGTGCCGCGTTCGCTGAACGATCCGGTCGCGACCGATCAGGTGAACATCGGTGGCTTCCTCAACATGCTGGTCGCCGCGCGCGATGCAGGCGTATCCAGCTTCACCTACGCGGCGTCCAGTTCGACATACGGCGATCATCCGGTGCTTCCCAAAGAGGAAGCGAATATCGGACGTCCGCTTTCGCCTTACGCCGTCACGAAGTATGTGAATGAGCTCTATGCAGAAGTCTTCGCGCGCTGCTACGGCTTCAAGGCGACGGGCTTGCGCTACTTCAACGTCTTTGGCAAACGCCAGGACCCGAACGGCGCGTATGCGGCGGTCATTCCGCGCTGGATCGCCACGATGATGAGCGGCGAAGACGTGCAGATCAATGGCGACGGCGAGACGAGCCGCGACTTCTGCTTCGTCGATAACGCGGTACAGGTCAATCTGCTCGCAGCAACGGCGAGCGATGATGTGCGCGGACAGGTCTTCAACGTCGCACTCGGAGACCGCACGACGTTGAACGAGTTGTTCGGCTTGCTGCGTGACACGCTTGGAGAATACGGCATTCGATACGATCGGCCGCCGACATACCGCGCGTTTCGCGCAGGGGACGTACGTCATTCGCAGGCCAGTATAGAGAAGGCGAAGTCGATGCTTGGATATGCCGACGGCGTGCGGCTCGACGAAGGCATTCGGACCGCCGTGCCGTGGTATATCGCGTCGACGAAGACGCAGCGAGACCACGTCCAATCTTCCGATGCGAGCAACGGTAATACATCGCGATGAAGGTTCTGCATATCATCAGCAGCCTCGATCGCGGTGGTGCCGAGGCGGTGTTGTTCCAGGTTGTGTCGCACGGGCGCACGAGCGGCATCGAGCATCGCGTGGTCTGTATGCGCGGAGAAGGGTACTACACGGCGAAGTTGCTCGAACAAGGCATCGAAGTCGAAGCGCTGAATTGTTCGAGAGGCCGAATCACGCCGCGCGCGTTGCTTCGTCTCTGGTCGGTCATGTGCGCGTTCGGCCCGGACGTCGTGCAGACCTGGATGTATCACGCTGATCTCATCGGCGGCGTGCTTGCCTATCTGACGCGCTTCAAGCCGATTTGCTGGGCGGTTCACCACGCGAATCTCGACTCCGACAAAAACACACGCATGACGGTCCGGATCGCGAAGATGTGCGGATTGCTCTCGCGCTTCGTGCCGGACCGCATCGTGTGCTGCTCGAAACGAGGCCAGGCCGCGCATCAACAGATCGGCTATGACGGCAGCAAGTTCTCGTGGATCCCGAACGGCTACGACATCGAACGCTTCTCGCCGGATCCTCATGTGAGGGCCGCGCAACGACAGCTCTGGCAAGTCTCGGACGATATACCGCTTATCGGATGCGTCGCGCGTTGGAATCCTCAGAAAGACCATCCGAACCTGTTTCGCGCCGCAGCGATGCTCGCCGATAATGGCGTCGCTTTCAAGCTGGTGCTCGTCGGCGCCGACATGACATCCGCGAACGCCGATCTTCTCGCATCGCTCGATGCTGTCGGTTTGCGCGAACGCGTGCTTCTGGCGGGACCGTCGGACGATATCCCAGGCGTCATGAACGCGCTCGATATCCACGTGCTGCCGAGCGCTGGCGAAGCGTTCCCGAACGTGGTCGCCGAGGCGATGGCTTGCGGCACGTTGAGCGTGAATACCGATGTAGGCGACGTTGCCACGATAGTCGGTAGCGAAGGATGGGTCGTCCCGCCTGGTCATTCGGTCGCGCTTTCAAAGGCGCTTGGTGCAGCAATTGCAATGAACCGCACGACTGAAGGTAAAGCGCGCAGGGAACGCGCGCGCACTCGCATTGTGAGTAACTTCGGTCTCGAGCGGATGCAGCAAGCGTATGAGTCGACCTGGCGCGAAGTCGCCGCGCGCGCGGGCAAGGTCGTTCCGCGGCATCGCAGAGAGAAGCGGACATGAGCTTCGGACTGGCATCCAAGCTTCGGGCCAAGCTTGCGAACGCGCATCCGGATCATCGCAGGATAGCGAAGGGCGCCGCATGGGTGTCACTCTTCGTGCTGATGGGCAAGAGTGCCGGCGCCTTCAAGGAAATGGCGATCGCGTATCGCTATGGCGTGAGCGGTATCGTCGATGCCTACCAGTTGTCCTTCACGCTCGCCACATGGATACCTTCCATGCTCGTCACGGTGCTCAGTACCGTGCTGATTCCCGTGCTCGTGCGCATGCGCAACGACGACACCGACACGCTCGCCAACTTCATCGGCGAATTGCGTGGCTTGGCGTGGCTCGTCGGTCTTGCCATCGCCAACGTGCTCGTTTTCGCATCGCCCGTGGTGATCGCCTATGTGGGTGGACCGCTGCCGGAGCATACGAGATCGCTCGCGATGCAATTTATCGTCGGCATGTCGCCGCTCGTGCCGCTTACCTTGCTCATGTGTATCGATGCCGCGCGCTTGCAGGCACGCGAGCGGCATATCAACACGTTGCTCGAAGCCGTGCCGGCTGCAGTGCTCTTTTTGGTGGTGATCCTCAGTACCGGTTCGTCGATCAAGCCGCTTTACATGGCGGTTACGCTCGGACTCGCGCTGCAAGTCTATTTGTTGTCGATGTTCGCAAGGCGTGCGGATAAGGTCCGCGCTCCCATTCGCTTCGGATTCAGTTCGCCGCAGTGGCGGGCCATGGCGCATTCGATCGGCGTCATGCTCATCAGTCAGGCCATCCTTGCTTGTATCGTGCCTATCGATCAATACATGGCGACCCGTGAAGGCGCTGGAGCGGTCGCCACGCTTGGTTATGCCAATCGGCTGATTGCGTTGCTGATGGGTCTCGGTGCATCGGCAATCGGAAGGGCGACGTTGCCCGTGTTGACGCAGACTATCCGTAATGGCGAACGCGAGCGCGCTCGATCCATGGCGATCAAATGGGCCTACGTCATGTTCGGAATCGGCGCCGTGGCGGCATGTGTCGCTTCGTTCGCCGCGCCTTTGATCGTGCGTGTGCTGTTTCAACGAGGCGCCTTCACGGCGGTCGATACTGAACATGTCGCGGTCTTGCTTCGCTGGTTCACGCTGCAATTAGCGCCAGCATTTGCCACATTAGTGTTGATGCAGATGGCAGCCAGCGAAGGGCGCTATCGGTCGATCGCGTTCATCACATGCGCAGGCTTCGTCGCCAAGGTCGCGGCCAACTTCGCCTTCACACCAATGCTCGGTTTGGCCGCGCTTCCTGTAGGCACTGCTGTCATGGCCGGCGTCGTGTTCGTTCTCTATCTTTTCTCCATCCACGAGAACGAGGAAGAGGACATGGAGCAAGAGCATGGAGCCTGATTTCTCGCCGATGCCTTGTCTGACGCGATCGCCGACTTGGAATCGCCTCACCCGCATGCCACGCAGTGTCAAGTTTTCTCGATGACGTTCATCTCTGTTATTACCGCCAGCTATAACCGTGCGGCTCAGTTGCCAAGCTTGTTCGCCAGCCTCGAAAAGCAAAGCGACAGAGATTTCGAATGGATAGTCGTCGATGATGGCAGCGTCGACAACACGCGCGCGCTTTGCGAGCGCTGGGCTGACCAGGTCGATTGGCCGCTGCGCTACATTCAGAAACCGAACGGCGGGAAGCATACCGCGCTGAATCGGGGCTTCGCACTTGCGAAGGGCGAATTGATCATCACGGTCGATAGCGATGACACGCTCACGCTCGATGCCATCGCGACGATTCGCGAAAACTGGTCGTCGTGTCGAACCATTCCCGACGTATGCGGCATGAGCTTTCTGAGACTGCGCGCGGATGGACGCGTGATCGGTGACCGTTTCGAGCCGGACCGCGAGTTGGCGACATACATCGATATGCGCATCAATCGCGGCGTGCGTGGCGACAAGGCCGAAGTCTGGCGCGCAGACATCTTGAAGCAGTTTCCCTTTCCGGAAGTCGAAGGCGAGCGCTTCATGATGGAGTCCGCCGTATGGGGAATGATCGGGCGGCGGTATCGGATGCTGCACGTGAACATCGGCTTCTATGTTTGCGAGTATCTGTCCGATGGTCTGACGCGAGGCGGCGCGGCGCTGACGGTCCTGTGCCCGGTCGGGTCCGCACACGGCATTCGCTGGGCAATCGCGCCGCCGGTCAACATGCGCACGCGGATCGTGATGACGTGGCGGCTCATTGCTTACGAGTTTTTGGCGCGACGTTCCGTGTACCAGATCGCGATGGCGTCCGGGCATCGCTTGCAGGTGCTGTTGAATCTGCCATTCGGATCAGCGCTTTATTTGTACTGGCGGTTCAAGTTTCGACGTGAGTTAGGTCGGTAGGTCATGAAAAAAGTCGTTCTCTTTGCCAATACGGATTGGTACCTTTTCAATTTTCGTTTGTCGCTCGCGAAGTATCTTCGGGACAATGGCTGGTCGGTGTTGCTCATGTCGCCGCCGGGGCCTTATGTCGCGGAGTTAGAGGACGCCGGGTTCCGCTGGCTTCCCGTGCCGATGCAACGACGCAGTCTGAACCCCTTGCGGGAACTCTTGCTGGTCTTGCATCTATGCCGCCTGTTCCGCAAAGAGCGGCCGGATGTCGTGCATGGCTTCACCATTAAATGCGCGGTGTACGGTTCGCTTGCGGCGCGTCTCGCGCGCGTCAGGCAGCGCGTCAACGCTGTGGCGGGTCTCGGCTTCGTGTTTACGAACGATTCGCTGAAGGCGCGCGTCTTGCGGCCGTTAGTCAGAACATTGATGCGCGCGACGTTGAATGGCCGCGGCGCATCGCTGATTCTCCAGAATCCGGACGATGTCGCGATGTTCATCAACGCCGGGATCGTCGACAAGTCTTGCATCCACCTCATTCCCGGATCGGGCGTGAACGTACAGAAGTTCGCCCAACGCGCGAAGGACACGAGCGGCACGCCACGACCGATTCGCGTTTTGCTGGCTGCGCGCCTGCTGTGGGACAAAGGCATCGCGGAATACGTGGAAGCGGCGCGCGCGCTGCGAAACAGCCAGCGCTCGTTCGAATTCCTGCTCGCCGGCGATCCCGACGAGGGCAATCCTGCTTCGGTGCCGACAAAAACGGTTGAGGCCTGGGTCGAGGAGGGCACGCTGACTTGGCTCGGTCATGTCGGTGACATGCCGGCGTTGCTACGCGACATCGACATCATGGTGTTGCCCAGTTATAGAGAAGGATTGCCAAAGGCGATGATCGAAGCCGCAGCATGCGGCATCGCGCTGGTGACGACGGACGCGCCGGGTTGTCGCGAGGTCGTGAGTCAAGATGGCGTCGATGGCTTGCGCGTTCTGGTGAAGGACGGCGTCGCGCTGACAGATGCAATCGCGCGTCTGCATGACGACCCGGTGTTGCGCGAAACGATCGGTGCCAATGCGCGCGTTCGCGCGCTCGCAGAGTTCGACGAAAGGATCGTGATCGAGCGGACCGTTGCGGTGTATGGAACAACGCAGAACGCTTGAGAACGATCATGATAAGCAGAAGAGTTGCGCTCAAAGTCATAGCGTCGATGCCTCTGGCGCATGGGCTTGCGTGTCGGTCGGCGGCGGCTAAGATATCGAATGAAGACGACGTCGTGCATGCGAGTGTCTTCGGCGTCGTGAGCGATGGCGTGAGCAATGACACGTCGCGTCTTCAAGATGCGATCGATCGCTCAGTTGGCAAGACGTTACTCATTGGCGGACAGTGCCGCATCGACACGCAAGGACTGAGTCTGCGGAGCGGCTCGCGCGTTCGCTTCGAACCGGGCGCCTCGATCAAGTTGCTTGCGCATGACACGCCTTCGTATCAAATGTTGCGCATGTGGGACGTGATCGACGTTGTGCTGGATAACGCGACACTGGACGGCAGTCGTGAGTTGAATTCGGCGCAGCCCAAAACGCATTCGGAAGGCTACGGCATGGGCATTTCGATAGCAGGTAGTTCAAAAATCACAATCAAATCGGCAACTACGGTGGGTTGCTGGGGCGACGGCATATACCTGGCGAACAGTTATCAGCCGACCAGCATGCCGCCTCAGGATATTCACGTGATCGACCATCACGCGAATAACTGTCGTCGACAGGGAATATCCATCATTAGCGGAAGGAACGTTTTCATTGAAGGCGGTCTGTGGGAGAACATCGGTGGAACGGCGCCGTCGGCGGGTCTGGATATCGAGCCCAATTCGAATCGTGACGTGCTGGAGAACATCAGGATCGTCAATCCTGTCACGCGAAACTGCAAGATCGGCATCCTCGTCTATCTCTTGAAGATTGCCGGTGTCGAGTCCAAGGACGTGCAGATCGATATCAGCGGTCAGCGCGATGAATCCGCGAAGATCGCCGCCTTTAGCGTTTCAGGTCTCGATACCAAAGGTTCAATTGTGAAAGGACGAATCGTCAATCGATCGGCGACCTGGATCAAGCCAAAGCTTCTTTCCGTCGAAAGCCACGATTACGACAAGCGCGGACCGCAGATCGTAGTAACGGACTTGAAGACTATTCGATAATCGGCGCACTTCGCCGACGACAACCTCGCAAGGCAGCAAGCCGGCGCCGAGCGCATTATCCGACCTAAAAGAATTTCGATGAAAGCCAGAATGACTCAAGCGCCGAGTCCAGCAGTTCCCCGTCGCAAAACTCAGGCGCGAGCCTACCTGAATACTCCTGGCGGCTGGCTATTCATCCTGATAGCGATTCTGTTGCTGGTGGTGGTTGCGGTAGGTGATCGTACGATGCTGCTCGATCAGGACAATTACCTGGAGTACTTCAGCCAGACAACGTGGGACTGGTTCGTCAATCTTTATCAGACACGCACTTCAACGCTCAGTTTTGTCATCAGCACGGTGACGGAGGAATTCGGCTGGCGTACCTGGTTGATCGTATTGAATGCGTTCGGCGTAACACCCGATATTGGTGTAAGAGTGACCGTCGTATTGGCGAACGCACTTGTCATTGCGGCGCTTTTAGAAGTCCGGCGACCGCTACTAGGGCTGCTTCTTTGGGCGGTCGTTCCGGTAGCCTTGGCTACGGTCGGACTGTTTCAAATCCGTCAAGGTTTGGCATTCGGCATAGCGATGCTTATCACGCTGCGCTATCAGCGGCCCGTCCTCGGATGGGTGCTCGCGAGCTTCGTTCATACGACCTTCGCGATACCCGCGTTGCTATTGCTCTCCATTCGAGCGTGCGGAGATCGAAAATGGCGAGCGTTGATCGTTTCGAGTTTGACGGCGTTCGTACTCGCCGCCGCGGCGGGCTATCTTTTCAATAATTTCGGCGGCAGGCGAGTCGAGGAATATGCGGACTACCAGGACGATTTCACTATCCGGCTGCTCATCCTGTTGATCGTCTATGCAACGGCTTCTGTCATTGTGCTTTATACGCAATGGAAAGAGAAGGGCACAGCGAAGGACAAGGTATGGACGGAGCTATGCACGATGCACGTTGCGCTCATGGCTTATTTGGTCTTTGCGTATGTGCTGTTTCCGTTCGGGAAGGGACGCGTGTGGTATTGCATAGCGTTACTGCTGCCGTACGTGATTTCGCAAATTCGATTCAGGAACGCGTTCGTGATATGGTGGACTGCGCTGATTCTTCTAGCCCTGTCGGCAGATGCCCTCAAGAATTATCAGGCTGATGTCTACAGCTATTTTCTTCATTAGGCGATATCAACGGCGCGTCGAGTCGTAGGCGCCTTGCGATTCGTGTGAGTCGTAATCTGTCATGTCGTTTTCATGGATGGGTCGGCGCGCCGCGGCATCGTCGGTGTCCACGCCAACGCGCGTGAACAACTCGTCCCACACGCGAAGAATCGTATTCGTTGAATATCGCTCGCGAACGGACTTTGCACCTTTGCGACTCAGTTCGGCACGCAGCGTGTCATCGGTGAGCATCCTTTGAATTGCAGCGGCTAACGCTTGCGGATTGGCGACTGGCACAAGCAGCGCGTCCTGCCCGTCGCGCGTGATGTAGCGCGGACCACTGAGACAATCGACAGCTACGGCGGGAACGCCTAAAGCCATACTCTCGGCGAGCGCGAGGCCGAATCCTTCGAAGCGGGATGACATGACGAATGCCTGCGAGCGCAGAATCTCCGTCCATGGATTTTCGGTGACACCCGGAAGAAAGATGCGCTGGGTCATACCTTGCCTTTCGATCTCCGCTTCGAGCGATGCGCGTTCGGCGCCTTCACCCCATATCCACAGATCCCATTCTGGGCACGCATTCGCAATGGACGAGAATGCGTCGATCAAAAGGCGATAGTTCTTTTGCGGATGCAATCGTCCGAGCGAAACGAGGCGCATGTGCGCGCCGGTTTCGATAGACGGCGCCGACTGCTGGAATAATTCGTCAGGCAGCGGATTTGGGACGACAGCAATATGTCGCATGCCGGGCACCATTGTCTTGAACGGCGCGACGACATTTTCGGTGAGCACCGTTATCGCGCTGGCATGCGGGTAAGTCAGACGAGTAAGCAGTTTCCATAACGCGGATCGTCCGTCGCGAGATGGATCGTTATGCTCACAAGCGATAACCGGAATGCCCAAGCCTAATGTTGCAAGAATTGCGGCTACGTTGACATTGGTTAAAAAGGAAATCACGACGTCGGGACGGTTCTCCCGGATGAGCGAGCGCAAAGCCCGCTGCCGCTGAACGAAGCTCGATAACTTGCCGCCTTGACTCCCTGCACGGTCAGTCAGATAGATGAAGCGAACGTTCTCGGAGATCTTGTAAAAGCAATCACCCTTACCGCTATATGTAGCGATCAGCGTGACATCGTCACCGCGCTCACTCCAGGCATTCACGAGCGTGGCCGCGACCCTTTCCGCGCCGCCGCTTCCCATGGAACTCACCAATAGCGTGATTTTCATTTAAGTGATGCTCCAATTGGATGAGCTAACGAGGGGATGTCGCACTGTTGACGATCAGAGAAGTGACGAGTCTTTAAGGACGCTGCGAGTTTGACCACGGGACATCAAGACGATCGCATAGGTATGCAGTCTGAAGTCACGCTTGTGGGCTATGTAATCGCGTTCGCGTAATGGCGGATGGTTTCGCACGATGAACGACACGAGCGAGCCAAGTTGAAGAAAATCGGCTCTGACGAAAACGACGCGTTCGAAAGCTAAAGAAGACTAACGATCTTATCATCGGAGCGAGTCTATCGATGTCTTTTGGAATGCAACTTTGTGGAGATGGCGTGCTCAGGGTCCGAGCTTAGAAACTTTGCGGAGCACGCCAGCCATGTCTCGGACGTGCCACGCGTCACACACCGACCGAATGGCAGATTGCAATATCAGGATGGTTCAGGAGAAACTCTCTGCCCGGTCGAGGTCTTCCACACGCAATAAAGAACGAGCGACGCACGATCATGTACGAGAGTCGGCTCCCATCTTCGATGGTTCAAACGGCTGGCGTGCAAAAATAGCGAATACTTACTCGAACCATTCAAAAAAACAGGCAGTGTCTGGAGGCGACGAAGTTGATCGTGAATGTGATTTTTAACGTGCTTGGAACGGCGGCGCTGATCGTCGTTTTGCTTTTGGGAAGTATCGCAATTTGGGACATTCTGCGCGGGAAGTAGGCGGCAAGTTCACTCATCCGCCGGTACTACCATCAATCGCCGCCACTTTCCCATGAGGCGTGCCGGTCTCATCGGCGTCATCGGCCAGGCAACACATGACGCATGTCACACCCTACGCCGCCGAGCCCAACCTTTAAGACAAGTCCGCTATCCGAGTTAACAATCGGAAACTAATCTTGCGCGTTGATTGTTTGGAAGCAGTCAATTGCAAGACAGCCTGCGCTGTCTCGATTATTTTCTTGCCTGAATTCGATTTGCGTGTTCTGGCGACGCCTTTCTCACGGTTGGCTCACTCATGGTAAGTATCAAAAAGGTAGCGGCGCCGATTTTCGTCTCGCTGCTCGGTATCGCTAGCGCGCACGCTAGCGAATTTGCCGGCCCCTTCGTCGGCGCGAAGCTCGGCTTGAATTTCTCCGATGCAACCGGACACGATTTCGAGGAATCGACGCACACGACGTTCTTTCCGGGCCTGACGGCAGGTTATAACGTCGATGTCAACCAGTTCGTAGTCGGCGTCGAAGGATTCGCTGATCTTCACGCCGGTTCGACGACCAAGAAGGACGGCGGCATCGACGTAAAAGTCGGCATGCCTATCGACGGCAACATCATGCCCTACGCGCGCGTGGGCTTCACTGGCACCTGGCCGGACACGCGCTTGCACTATGGCGCGGGCGTCGAGTATAAGTTCGCGAAGCAATGGAGTGTCGCTGGCGAATACACGGCCGACACGGCGCACTGCGACGGCGGCCATCGTCGTAACGACAGTCTGACCGTCGGCGTGCATTACTACTTCTGATCGTCACGAATCGGAATGGAAAGCGCGAGCAACCGCTGCTCGCGCTTTTTTTTGCCCCGTCCTTACTTGCCCGACGCAATCCGATCCTGAATGTGCTTCGCGCGCGAAGGCGACGACGGGTGCGAATCCATCATGCTCGACTTGCCGCCGTCGATCGTCGCGAGCTTCTGGAACGCCGTCACGAGGCCGGCCGGGCTGTATCCCTTCTTTTTCTGCATGTCGAACGAGTAATCGTCGGCGGCGCTTTCTTGCGATTGCGAGAATTGCGCCTGGACGAACTTCTCGGACAAGTCGCCCAGTTGCGATGCCGACAGATTCGCCACCGCGCCGCCCGTCGATGCCGCCGCCGAGCGCACGGCCGAGGTCGCATAAGCGAGCTGCATCGCCTTCTTGGTGTGGCCGAGCGCCACGTGACCCATTTCGTGGCCCACCACGCCGCGCACTTCGTCGTCGTTCATTGCGTCCATGAGGCCGCTGTACACGCGCACGCAACCGTTGGCCATCGCCCAGGCGTTGACATCCTTCGTGACGTAGACCTTGTAGTTGACCGGCACGCCATTGATGTTGTCGCCCAGTTGCTTCGAGATGCGGTTCAGACGCTGCGTGTATTGACTCGACGCCGGCGCAATCTTGTTTTCCTTGTCCAGGTCCGCGCACGATTTGTCGGAGAGCGTGCGCACATCGGCGTCACTCAGCGTGAAGGCTTGCGATGCGAGCTGGCCAGACTGCAACAGCGTGTCGGGATTGAGTGCGTTCATGCTGCTGCAGGAGATGAGCGCGCACAGAGCGGGCGCCGCGAGCGCCAAGCGGATGAATTTCATGTTTCGGTCTTCCTAGAATTGTTTTTGGGGCGTCCGTGACGCGATGCTTCGCGCACGGAGCGGCATCGTCGATGTCCGTCGAACAAAAAGCTAGCGGAACATTCTGATTTTGCTTACGGTCGTTGACAATTCGCTGTCGGAAAAGTGCGAAAAAAGCGGATCAATCTGCGGCGCGCTGGTTTGCCGCGCGTACGCGAGCGGCGGTCGGATGAGTGGACGCGGCGTCCATGGATAGCGCCTGCGCATCGGGCAGGGCGTCGCTTGCGAGTTGCGTCAGCGTGTGGCCGGGCGGCATTTCGACGAAGACATTTGCGCCGAGTTCGAACAGCGCGATGGTCGATTCGTGCCACCGCACCGGATAGCGCAAGTTGGTCGCGAGGTCGTCGCGCACGGCATCGGCGCGACGCAGCACGCGTGCGCCGCGATTGCCGACATATGGAACGCGTGGCGCATCGAAGCGGACTTTCGCGGCAGCTTCGATCAATTGCGTGGCCGCGTCTTCGAGCAGCACGCAATGCGAAGGCACGCTCACCGCTAACCGTTCGGCCTTGCGCGCACCGCGTTCGAGCGCGAGGCGGCTCACGGCTTCGAGCGCATCATCGCTGCCGGATACGACGATTTGACGCGGCGCGTTCAGATTACCGACATAGGCATCGGCGTGACCGTCGGCGATCACGCGTGCAATCTCTCGTTCGTTCAGGCCGAGCACCGCCAGCATGCCGTAGCCGTGCGGATACGCGTTCTGCATGAGCGTCGCGCGCAGGCGAACGAGGCGCAGGGCATCGTCGAACGCAACGGCGCCGCTCGCCACCGCCGCGCCATACGCGCCGACCGACAAACCCGCGACGGCTTCCGGCTCGATACCTTCGGCCGCGAGCGCGCGCGCCGCCGCCACGCCTGCCGCCAGTAACGTGACTTGCACCGCGACGGTCGACTCAAGCGCGGTGGCGTCATCGAGTTGCAGGATGTTTTCGCCGAGGATGTCGGATGCTTCGGCGAGCGTCTGCCCGATGACCGGATGCGGTTGCTCGCCGCCCAGCCGATGCAAAAAGCCTGGCGTCTGCGCACCCTGTCCCGGAAAGAGATACGCGATCATGCGGCTGCCCACGGATCGGCGACGAGTCGCGGCCCGTCGGCGTGACGCAGCATCACGCGTAGATTCGCGCGCGCGAATTCCGCGAGCGAGAAGGCGGCTTCCGGCGTTTCGATCTGCACGTCGATGCGCGTGCCGATCTCCCGCGCGGTTCGCGACAGTGTGTCGAGAAGCGCGGCGGCTGCATCGCGCGAAAGCGGCGAGGGCACGCGAATCACGATGTCGAGATCGCTTTCCGGTGTGACCGTGGGTGTACCGCTCGCGAGTTCGAAGCCTGTGCTGCCGGCGGGGCCCCAGGCGAGTCCCGTTGCCTGGATCGAAGACGAGATTGCCCGCAGAAGCGCGAACGCGGGCAAGTGTGCGCGGTGCGAATCGGGCGTGCGTTCGAGCAAGGCTTCGGGAGACAACGCAGACGCGATCGATCGTGGATCGATCCACGCGCCGAAGCGCTCGCCGCGCGTCGAACCGCGTACGCCGATGGGAATTGCGTCGCCCAGGCGCGGCGCACGGCGGACGACGACGAAGGGTGAGTGCGCGAGCGAGGTGGCGACCCAGGACGGCACGTTGGGCGCGAAGAGAAGCGAGGCCGCGACATCCGCGCCGCCTCCGGCCGATGACGACAGCGTGTCGATCTTCAGCAGGTCATGTGGCCGCATCTCATGCTGCCTGGCGTTCATCATTGTTCTCATCGGTGACGCTCGCTGGGTACGCGCAGTCACGAATCGCGCGACCGTATTGAACGATGCGCGGCAAACGGGCCGCACAAAGGCCTCTTGCATGTTGCGTCGAAGCGGAGCTTATCGTCGGTGACAGCTGCTTCATCGGTGCGTGACAAGCCATTCTCGATGCGCCAAGCCGCATGGGGCACCGCCCCGACTCAAGCTTCATCCCACTGCTCACGCATCCGCTTGCGCACCTCGACCGACGCAGCCCGCGTGCGCTTCGCATCGGCAGAACCAAGCCGGCTCGACAGATCACGCAAAGCACCGCGCGCATCGTTCACGGCCGCCGCAAGCGATGCCTTCACGCGCTCGATCTCGGCCGCCGAGGGCGCATCCGCATCGACGCCTTCGATCAGTTCATGCAGCAATCCGAGCTTTGCATAAGCGCTCATCTTGTACGACATCGGCAAGACGGTGTCGCCGAGCGCATCCAGACTTTCCACGCTGCGCCGCGTGACGCGCGCGGCTGCTTCGCGACCCATTGCATGCACGGCGGTGCCGGGTGAATCGAGCGCGACGATCCGGTTCGCCTGATAACCGTGCGCCAAATACGCGCCCGACATGGCCGGCCCGACGATCAACGCAATCACCGGATGACCCGCAAGACGCGCGCTCGCATAAGCATCGACGGCAGCGGCGCAGGCAAGATGCACGCCGAGCAGTTCCTCGCGCCGGCCATAAGCCTGACTTTTGACATCGACGACGGCGACAATCGGACGCTTCACGTCACGCTCGCGATCCGCGTCGATAACCTCGCGCACCGCGCGCGCCAACAGCCATCCCTGTTCGAGGCCGACGACGTTGTCGCGGGCGCGTGGAAAGCGGTTGTCCGGATCGGGCACGACGGCGAGAAAATGCGCGTGCTCGCCGTTCAAAAGCCCGCCACGCGCGCGAATCGGACCGGCTTGCGCGCCGGACGCAGGCGAAGTCAGCGCGTCGATCCAGCGTTCGCCGCGCGAGAGAGTTGTCGTGTTCATCGTGATGCACTCCAGAGCGTGCGCAGCGTTTCGGGATCGATGGCGTCCGGGTTCACGCGCGCCAGACGCTCGATGAAACCGTCCACATCCTCGGTGCGATGACGCGTCGGCACGCCGCGCGCGAACGCCGCCAGCACCGCGTCGCGTACTTGCGCGGTATCGTCTTCGACGAGCGCATCGACGAGGCCGACCGCCGCGCGTTCTTCTCCGCCAATCATCGACCAGATGAGGCGCCGGTCGTTCGAATCGAGCTCCTCGATGCCCGCTTCCTGTTCGATCACTTCCGGCCCGTTCATGCCAAGGCGCGCCTGCCGCGTCATCACGAGTTCGGTGCAGAGCGCCGCCGCGAGCGACATGCCGCCGAAGCAGCCGACCATGCCGCCGATCACGCCGACCACCGGCACGTGCCGCCGCAACGCGACGATCGCCGCCTGAATCTCGGCGATGGCCGCAAGCCCGAGGTTCGCCTCCTGCAGACGCACGCCGCCCGTTTCGAACAGTACGACGGGACGGATCGCGCGGCCCGCTTCGAATTCGCCGAGCGCCATTTCGAGCGCGGCCGCGATCTTCGCGCCCGAGACTTCGCCGATGCTGCCGCCCTGAAACGCGGGTTCGATCGCCGCGATCACGGCGGGTTCGCCATCGAGCATGCCGCGCGCGATCACCGCGCCGTCGTCGGACTGGCAGACGACGTTCTGCATGGCAAGCCACGGCGATTCGAGCCGGTCGAAGGGGCCGAGCAGTTCGCGAAAGGTGCCGGCATCGAGCAGGGCGCGGGCGCGTTCGCGCGCGGTCATCTCGATGAAGCTGTGACGCGCGAGAAAGGTGTCGTGAGCGTTCATGGCGTGCCCTCGCTGGCTTCGACGGCTTCATTCAGGCGCAGCATGACCACGCCGGGCGTCGCGCCGAAGTCGTTGAGTTCGAGTTTCGCGGCGCCGTCGTATCGCTGAAAAAAACGGTCGAGCACACTCTTCCAGACATGCTCGTAGCCGTCGACGCTCGTGCGGATCACCACTTCCGCATTCGCTGTCGCCGATGGCGAGAGCAGCACTTCGAGATCGCCCGAGCCGACCACGCCGACGTGCGCGCGACGCGGCACGGGGCGGGTGGCGGGGTATTCGTATCGGATGTTTTCCATCATCGTTCCTCTTCGATGCGCGCGTTGCGAATCAATGCAAGCGCCTGAGACTGTCGAGAAAGAGCGTCGCCGCAAGCAAGTCGGCGGCGCCGCCAGGCGATGCATCGAGCGCGAGCAGTTCGCGGTCGAGTTCGTGAAGCGCTGTCTTGCCGCTCGCCGATGCAACGCCGCCTGCGTCGAGCACACGACGCGCGCCGTGTTGCGCGACCCGCAGCGCCGTCATGCCGCCGCGATGCAGGAGACAGGTATCGTCGAGCGACGCCATGATCGCGACGAGCGCTTCGAGGCGCGCGTCGTTTTCATCGAGATTGCGGCGACGGGCTGCATCGAGCGCGGGCAGCCCGATTTCGAGCGCATGCGGAAAGCCATCGCACGCTTCGCCGCGCGCGCCCGCCACACGGTATCGCGTCGACACGCGCGCGCCGTGACTCGTTTGTGCCGACGCGGGCGCGTAACGATCCTTGAAGCGCGCGATGCGTGCCGCGCTTGCGCAGATCGCCGCGCTGTCGTCGGGCGCATGCATTGTCGCGCCGGCGCACAGCAAGCCGACGATCCAGATCGCACCGCGATGCGCGTTGCTGCCGGCGGTCGCGCGCATCATCGCAATCTCGCCTTCGCGGCCAATGCGTGCAAGCTGTTCGCGTAACGTCTGCGACGGGTCGAGATCGGCCGACGCGCGAGCGATGGCGACAAACGTGGGGTGCAACGCTTTTGCCGAGCGCAACATGATGTCGAGCGACAAATCGCGATGCGCGCCGCTGCCGCGCCGGTCTACCAATGCGGGTTTCGGTGTGAGACACGCTTCGTCGATGAGCGCGGCCACGGCGCGGGTCGCGATGGCATCGGGCGCGATCGGCTGCAAGTGGGCGAACCGAGTGGCTTCGCGCGACGCTAGCGCCGTTTGCATCGCATGGCCCATGCTCGGGCGGGCAGCGGCTCCGGTATTGGCGTGCGCTGCGACGGCACGCGAATTCGACGGGTTCGCATGCGTGGCGTCATCGAGCCGCGCCTCTGCGTTCCACGAACACACGCCAGCGGGAATGTCGGCAACCACGCAAAGGCTCGACGCTTTGTCTTCACGGTCAGACATACACGAATTCATCGCGCTCACCAGCTTCTGAAGCGCGCAGGCGGCGCATACAGACCGCCCGACCACGCCACCAGGTCGTCGATACTGCGTGCCGCGAGCAGCGAACGCTTCGCTTCGCCGCGCCGCACGCCGAGGTCTTCCGGCAATGCGACGATGCCGCGCCTTCTCAACTCCGCCGTCTTCTTCGCATCCGCGCGCACGCCGATGGGCGTGACGCCCGCCACGGCGGCAAGCGCGGCGCGGCGCTCATCGACGCCTTCGGCCGCATGCAGATACGCGATGCCTTCTTCCGTCACGACGTGCGTGACATCGTCGCCGTAGATCATGACAGGCGCGATCGGCATGTTGCTTTTTTCACCGACGGCGATGGCATCCAATGCATCGACGATGGTCGGCTCGCCGCCTTTCTTGTACGTCTCGGCGGTCTGCACGACGAGCTTGTGACCGCGCGCGATGGCCGGGTTCGGGCCGTCGTTTTTCAGCAGCTTGAGCCACGCCTCGCTCGAATGACGGCGGCCGCGTGGATCGTGGCCCATGTTGGGCGCGCCGCCGAAACCCGCCAGCCGCCCGAGCGTGACGGTGGACGAGTTGGCGTCGGCGTCCATCTGCAGGGTCGAACCGATGAAGAGATCGACGCCGTATTGCCCTGCCAACTGGCAGAACACGCGGTTAGAACGCAGGCTGCCATCGCGGCCGGTGAAGAACACGTCCGGCCGCGCCGTGATGTAGTCCTCCATGCCGACCTCGCTGCCGAAGCAGTGCACGCTCTGCACCCAGCCGCTTTCGATCGCGGGGATCAAGGTCGGATGCGGATTGAGCGCCCAGTGCGTGCAGATCTTTCCCTTCAGCCCGAGCGATTCGCCATATGTCGGCAGCAGAAGTTCGATGGCCGCCGTATCGAAACCGATGCCGTGATTCAGCGACGTCACGCCGTAGCGGTCGTAGATGCCGCGAATGGTCATCATCGCCATGAGAATCTGCAACTCGCCGATATGCCGCGGATCGCGCGTGAAGAGCGGCTCGACGGCGAACGGGCGGTCTGCCTTCACGACGACATCGATCCACGAACCGGGGATATCGACGCGCGGCAGTTCATCGACGATCTCGTTGACCTGCGCGATCACGATGCCATGTCTGAACGCGGTGGCCTCGACGATGGTAGGCGTGTCTTCGGTGTTCGCGCCCGTGTAGAGATTGCCGTGCCGGTCTGCCTGCACCGCGCACACGAGCGCCACCTGCGGCGTGAGGTCGATGAACATGCGCGCATACAGTTCGATATACGTATAGATCGCGCCGATCTCGAGTTGTCCGTCTTCGAGCAGTTGCGCGACGCGCAGACTTTGCGGACCGGCGAACGCGAAATCGACCTTGCGCGCGATGCCCTGTTCGAACAGCGCGAGATGGTCCGGGCGGCTGATGCTCGAAATCAGCAGATGAACGTCGTGCACGCGTTCGGGATCGAGTCTGGCGAAGGCGCGCGAGAGGAAGTCGGCCTGTTTCTGGTTGTTGCCTTCGAGCGCCACGCGGTCGCCCGTGACGATCAGCGCGTGCAAGGCATCGACGATACGGTCGGTCGCGAGCACCGAGCCGTCGAGCCACGGTTCGATCAGCTTGAGGCGGCGCGCTTTTTCCTGCGCGCGCGTGTTCCACTGCCGGGTTTGCGGGCTCGTGTCGCGCGCGGGCGACGTGGCAGGCGTCGGGGACGAGTTCATCGATCCTCCTTCAAAGAGGTTGCAGAAGCCGTTGCGGGCGCGGCGCGCGGGCGGCGCTTCTTCTTGACATGGCTCGCCGCGGCAAGCGCTTGCGCATCGGCGAGAAAGCGGTGGATCAAATCGCCTGTCGCAAGCAGATGACGCGCGACGAGCGTTTGCGCCTGTTCGATATCGCGGGCGACGAGCGCGGCAAGAATCGCGCGATGCTCCGCATCCGACGAATCCTTGTGAATCGGCAAGCCGAGCTTCAGCCGCAAATAACGTTCGCCGCGCCGATGCATCTGGCCGATCAGCTCCATCAGACGCGGCCGGTCCGCGGGCGCGTAAAGGCTCATATGGAACTGCTCGTTGCGCACGACGTAGAGCGCCGGGTCCGGCTCGCTTTCCGCCGCTTCGAGCAGACGTTGCGATTCGGCGAGCGTTTGCGCCGTGTGATGTTCGAGCGCGATGCCGATCGCCAAGCTTTCGAGCGACGCGCGTATCTCGTAGATCTCGCGCGCCTCGTCGGCCGATTGCAGGCTGACGGCCGCGCCACGATTCGGCTCGATGGTCACCCAGCCTTCGCTTTCGAGCTGCCGGAACGCTTCGCGCACCGGAATCGCGCTCACCGAAAACTGCCGTGCGATGGCGTCCTGGCGCAGCGGTTCGCCCGGCAGCAACGCACCCTCGACGATAGCCGTGCGCAACGCATCCGCGATGAAGCGCGACGTGCTCTGGCGCGGTTCGAACTGTGCGTGACGAAACGATGCAAGTGGCTGCGCTGCATCGGAAGTGGAGAGATCTGTCGGCATGGCTAGGTGTAAGTGCGGACTTGCCGCGTGTCAATGTTCAAATATTATATATAAAACGATGCGCGACTTCACAGAAGGTGCTTTCCCTAAGCTGGGAGCGGCTGACAAGAATCGAGAGCGCGCGTGTATCGATCATTCTTTTCCGGAGACATGGCCATGCCAACCACGGTGGACCGAGAGTTACGCGCCTCGCGCCCGATCAAAACCCCGCTCAACCGCTCGCAGATCACCGGCTTCTGGGGTGCGTGGGCCGGCTGGACGCTCGATGGAATGGATTCGTTCATCTACGCGCTCGTGCTTGCGCCCGCGCTCACCGAACTGCTGCCGCGTTCAGGCTACGCGGCCACGCCCGCGAACGTCGGTCTTGCAGGCTCCATACTCTTCGCGCTCTTTCTGGTCGGATGGGGACTGTCGTTCATCTGGGGACCGCTCGCCGATCGCTTCGGGCGCACCAAGGTGCTCGCCGCGACCATTTTCACGTTCGCGATTTTCACGGGGCTGGCCGCGACATCGCATTCGGTTTGGGAGTTGGGCATTTATCGCTTCTTTGCGGGCGTCGGCATAGGCGGGGAGTGGGCGCTTGCCGGAACCTACGTCGCCGAGGCATGGCCGGAAGATCGTCGCAAGATGGGCGCGGGTTATCTGCAAACCGGCTATTACGCGGGCTTCTTTCTGGCGGCCGCGCTCAACTACACGATCGGCGCGGCATTCGGCTGGCGCGCGATGTTTCTAGTTGGACTGTTCCCGGTCGTCGTATCGATTCTCGTGCTCTTGCGCGTGAAGGAAACCGACAAGTGGCAGCGTGCCGAAGCGACGAGCGCGCCTGCCGTCAAGCAGCACGGTTCGTTGCGCACGATCTTCTCGCCGCAGTATCGCAAGCGCACGATCGTCGCGGCGGTGCTGCTGACCGTGGCGATCATCGGTCTGTGGGCCGGCGCGGTGTATGAACCGTCGGCAGTCATTCAGCTTGCGACGAAGGCCGGCATGAGCAAGCCCGAAGCCGCGCGCATGGCGTCGATCGCGACGGGCTTGCTGTCCATCGGCACGATCATCGGCTGTCTCGCCTTGCCGCCGATGGCAGAGCGCATCGGCCGGCGCAAGACGCTCGCGGTGTATTTCGTTGGCATGGCGGCTTCCATTGCCCTGTCGTTCGGCTGGGCGTTCTATCTGCCGAACGGGCTCGTGCCGTTCATTGCGCTGCTCGTCGTGCTCGGCTTCTTCGGCGGCAACTTCGCGCTCTTCAGCCTGTGGCTGCCGGAACAGTTCGAAACGCGCGTCCGGGCGACGGCGTTCGCATTCTGCACGTCGGTGGGACGCTTCTTCGGCGCGATTGTGAACTTCGGCATCGGCGCGATGGTGCTGCATATGAAGACGCTCGGCGTGCCGATCGCGCTCACGGGTATCGCGTTTCTCATCGGCCTCGCGGTGATTCCGCTCGCGCCTGAAACGCGCGGACAGGAACTGCCCAATTAGTGCCCGTTGCACGGTCCCTGACGGCGGCTTTCACGAGCCGCCGTTTCTCATTGGCGCGCGGCGTGCATGATCCTTACTCTCCGTAATCATTTGCCTGGTAGGCATTGGTAATGGGACGTTACCAAGTGGCACACAAGCAAAGGCGTTCGTTCGATATAGTCCACTCAACACAACAAACATCCCATCGAGGTGGGCTTCACATGAACAAGGTATTGAGGACATCCGCGCTCGCAGGAGCGTTCGTCATCGGTGGTATGACGCTGTCCGGCGCGGCAATGGCGGGCGTTTCCGTCGGCATCAATCTCGGCGTGCCCGCGCCCGTATATGTTGCGCCGGCGCCGGTCTATGCGCCTCCGCCTCCGCCCGTGGTCTATGCGCCGCCGCCTCCGCCGGTTTATGCGCAACCGGCTATCGTGATCGGATGGCATGGCGACCAGTACTGGGATGGCCATCGCTATTGGAACCGCGACGAGTGGAACCACGGTCACGGCGGTCACGGATACGGCGGCCGCGACTACGATCATCACGATCACGGTCATCACGACCATTGAGCGAACGTCGCGCTAAGAGAAAGCCACCCGGTCGAAGGGTGGCTTTTTATTTGTCGCCGCGCGGCAGCGTGTAACAAAAGGTAAGGTTTCTCCTGACGAGAGCCACGTCATGGGAAGAACTTACAAAGCTGAAATATTGCGCTGAAAGGCGTCCGTTATATTTTGTCGCAAGCCAATCAAAACAAAACGAGGACCACGCGATGAAAGTGAATGTCATGGGGCGAGTGCTGGGCGGCATGTTGATCGTGACCGCGTCAGCGATAAGTGGCACCGCGCACGCCGATGTACACGTAGGCGTGAACGTCGGCATCCCCGCGCCGGTGTACGTTGCACCCGCGCCTGTGTACGCGCCGCCTCCGCCGCCTGTGATTTACCAGCCGGCTCCGGTTTATGCGCGTCCGCCCGTGGTCATCGGCTGGTATGGAAACCGGTATTGGGATGGGCGCCGTTACTGGAACCGGAACGACTGGAACCGTTATCACGGCCACGGTTACGGGCATGGCTACAATCGCGGGCCGCAACACGGACACGGTAACGGGTACGGACACGGCAATGGTCATGGCAACGGACATGGTGGTCCGCATGGCAGGCATTGAACGCGCTGGTCCAGTCTGGCTGCCGAGTCGGCAGATATAGCGGGTCTTTAGACGACGCTGTCAAAGGCGTTCTTCACAAAGCCAACGTCCCCGGAGGCGAGGTTCACGAAGATCACGCCCGCATGCATGGCGCTGTATAAGCGGCTGTCACGACGCCGCCATTCGCAAAAACCCAGACGCACAAAACAAAAGGGCCGCTCTAGCAAGAGAGCAGCCCTTTGCACATGATCGAGCGCCGCAGGCGTTATTCCGTCACGCCCGCCATACCGCCGACCACCGCATTGAATCCCGCATCGACGTGCACGATTTCCGCGCTCACGCCGGCCGCGAGATCCGACAGCAGGAACGCCGCCACGTTACCCACTTGTTCGATCGTCACGTTGCGCTTGAGCGGCGCGTTGTTTTCGACGAAATCGAGAATCTTGCCGAAGCCTTTGATGCCGCTGGCCGCGAGCGTCTTGATGGGGCCGGCCGAGATGCCGTTCACGCGCACGCCGTTGTTGCCCATCGAAGCCGCGAGATAGCGCACGCTTGCTTCGAGCGATGCCTTGGCAAGACCCATCGTGTTGTAGTTGGGAATCGCGCGCTCGGCGCCGAGGTAGCTCAACGTGAGCAGCGACGAACTGTCCGACAGCATCGACTTGGCCGCCTTGGCGAGCGCCGGAAAGCTGTACGCCGAAATGTCGTGCGCGATACGGAAGTTTTCGCGCGTCATGCCGTCGAGGAAGTCGCCCGCGATCGCTTCACGCGGCGCGAAGCCGATGGAATGCACGAGACCGTCGAGCGAATCCCAGCGTTCCTTGAGCGACGCGAAGAGTGCGTCGATGTCGGCGTCGTTCGCGACATCGCACGGAAAGATCAGATCGCTTTCGAATTCGGTTGCGAATTCGGTGATGCGATCCTTGAAACGCTCGCCGACATAGGTGAACGCCAGCTCCGCGCCTTCGCGCTTGCAGGCCTGTGCGATGCCGTAGGCAATCGAACGGTTCGACAGCAAGCCCGTCAGCAGAATTCGTTTTCCAGCGAGAAAGCCCATGAATGCTCCTTTGAAGTCAATGTCGCGCACGGTGGCGAACGAGCCGCATCTGCCCGCGCCGCGTGAGCCTCAAGCGCGTGCGGCGCAATTGACCCACGGTCGCACGGCTTTTGATTTGGGTAGAATTCTCTCACATCGCAATGGCCTGCCCGACCCGAACGTCGATTGCGCGATACCCGGCGCCCAAGGAGCTTATGACGACTCGCACGACGATCCGCCCAACCCGCGCATGGCGCATGGCCATTGCGCTCGCGCTGGCCGGATCGATCGTCTCGGGCGCGAACCAGGCCGAGGCGGCGCACGCCTACGCACAGTACGGCGAGCCGAAATATCCGGCCGGCTTCAGTCACTTCGATTACGTCAATCCCGACGCGCCGCGCGACGGCACGCTCGTACTCGCCAATCCGAACCGCCTGACGAGCTTCGACAAATTCAATCCGTTCACCTTGCGCGGTAATCCCGCGCCGGGGCTCTCGCTGATGTTCGAAAGCCTGACCACCGGCAGTCTCGATGAAGTATCGACCGGTTATGGCTTGCTTGCCGACGACATCGCCGTCGCACCCGATGGCCTGTCCACCACGTTCCACATCAACCCGAAAGCGCATTTCTCGAATGGCGATCCCGTTACCGCCGAGGACGTCAAGTTCTCGTTCGAGACGCTGAAAAGCCCGCTCGCCGCGCCGCAGTTCTCCGTGTACTTCGGGCAGATCGCGCGCGCGGTCGTGGTGGATGCATCGACCATTCGCTTCGAATTCAAGACCGCGACGCGCGAGATGCCGTTGCTCGCGGGCGGCATCCCCGTGTTTTCGCGCAAATGGGGAGTGAAGCCCGACGGCACGCGTATTCCGTTCGATCAACTCGCGTTTCAGAAGCCGATCGGCAGCGGCGCGTATTTGATCGACCAATACGACAACGGCCGCACCATCTCGTACAAGCGCAACCCGAACTACTGGGGCGCGGCGTTGCCGGTGCGCGTGGGCTTGTTCAATTTCGCGCAGATTCACTACAAGCTGTATTCGGACCCGGTCGCGCGGCTCGAAGCCTTCAAGGCGGGCGAGTACGACGTGCTCGTCGAATACGTTGCGCGAAGCTGGGTGCGGCGCGATATCGGCAAGCGCTTCGACAGCGGCGAACTCATCAAGCGCGAATTCCCGCAGCATAACGGCACCGGCATGCAGGGCTTTTTCATGAACACGCGCCGGCCGCTCTTCAAGGACGTGCGCGTGCGTCAGGCGCTCGATCTCGCGCTCGACTTCGAGTGGCTCAACCGGCAACTGTTCTTTAATCAGTACAGGCGCATCGACAGCTTCTTCGTCAATACGGACTTGCAGGCGAAGGGCAAGCCGAGCGACGGCGAACTCGCCATTCTCGATCCGCTCAAAAAGGACCTCGATGCGTCCGTGTTCGGCGAGATGCCGCGTCAGCCCGACACCGACCCGCCCGGATCGCTGCGCGCCAACCTCATCAAGGCGCGCGGATTGCTCGCCGAGGCGGGCTGGACGTATCGCGATGGCGCGCTGCGCAATGCGAAGGGCGAGCCCTTCGTGTTCGAGATTCTCGACGATACGGGCGGCGGCGCCTCCATGGAACCGGTCGCCGCCGCGTTCGGGCGCAATTTGCAAAAGCTCGGCATCACGATGAACTTTCGCACTGTCGACTACGCGCTGATCCAAAAACGGCTCGACGCGTTCGATTTCGACGTCACGAGCGTGCGCATGCCCGACGTGCAGATTCCCGGCACGGAGCAAGTCTCGCGCTTCGGCAGCAAGTCCGCCGACGAGCAAGGCTCCGACAATCTCGCCGGCGTGAAGTCGAAGGCGGTCGACGCGATTCTGCAAAAAGTGGTGGGCGCACAGACGCGCGAACAACTCGTCGATGCCACTCACGCGCTCGATCGCGTGCTGATGAATGGCTATTACGTGGTGCCGCATTGGTATTCGGCGACGCATCGGGTGGCGTATCGCAATACGCTTCAGTACCCCGCGACCTTGCCGCTCTACTACACGGCGGAAGAGTGGGTAGTGTCGGCGTGGTGGGCGAAAGCCGCCGCGTCGAAATAACAGGACCGCGCGCCATGTGGAGCTACATACTCAAACGCATTCTGTTGATGATCCCGACGCTCATCGGCGTGCTCACGCTGACCTTCGTCGTGATTCAGTTCGTGCCGGGCGGGCCTGTCGAGCAGGCGGTGCACGATCTGCGGCGCGGCAACGCGGAAGGCGGCGGCTTCGGGCTGCGCACGCATACTGGCGTGGATGCCCAGCAGGTCGCGCAACTCAAGGCGCTCTACGGCTTCGACAAGCCGCCTTTGCAGCGTTACTGGCTGATGCTCGGCAAGTTCGCGCGCTTCGATCTCGGCGACAGTTACTTCCGGCATCAGAGCGTCTGGTCGCTGATCGTGTCGAAACTGCCGGTGTCGATCAGCATCGGCGTATGGACGTTTTTCATCACTTATCTGATATCGGTGCCGCTCGGGATAGCGAAGGCGGTGAGAAACGGCTCGCGCTTCGACGTGGCGACGAGTCTCATCGTGCTGATCGGTTTCGCGATTCCCGGCTTCGTGCTCGGCGTGCTGCTGCTCGTGCTGTTCGGCGGCGGCTCGTTCTGGCAGCTTTTCCCGTTGCGCAATCTCACTTCGGATAACTGGGCCACGCTCTCGCTCGGCGGCAAGATCGTCGATTATCTTTGGCACATCACCTTGCCGGTGGTGGCGTCGGTGGTCGGCAGCTTCGCCATCGTCACCATGCTGACCAAGAACGCGTTTCTCGACGAAATCCGCAAGCAATACGTGCTCACCGCGCGCGCGAAGGGCCTTTCCGAAAGACGCGTGCTTTGGAAGCACGTGTTCCGCAATGCGCTCTTGCCGCTGATCGTCGGCTTTCCCGCAGCGTTTATCGGCGCATTCTTCACGGGCAGTCTGCTGATCGAAACGCTGTTCTCGCTCGACGGACTCGGGCTGCTCTCGTACGAATCCGTGGTGCGGCGCGACTATCCCGTCGTGCTAGGCACGCTCTATCTCTTCACGCTGATCGGGCTTGCGACCAAGCTCATCTCCGACCTCTGCTACGTCTGGGTCGATCCGCGCATTCAATTCGAGCAACTGGAGCGCTGATGAACCGAGCCGCTTCTTCACGATCCTCACGCGGCGCCGCCGATGCGCAGCCCTTGCGCGAGCCGGTTTCGCCATCGCCTTCGCGGCGGGTGTGGATGCGTTTCAGGCAGCACAAGCTCGGCTACTGGAGTCTGATCGTGTTTGTCGTGGCGTTCGCGATCAGCCTGGCCGGCCCGCTTTGGTCGAACGACAAGCCGCTCGTCGTGCGCTACCAGGGACACTTGTATTTTCCGATCGTGCAGACCTACGCGGAAACGACGTTCGGCGGCGACTATCCGACGCCCGCCGATTATCTCGACCCGTTCGTGCGCGACCGCTTCAGCGCGCCGGGCAATTTCGCGGTTTATCCGCCGAATCACTATTACTACGACACGCTCAATTACTTCTCGAAGGGCTCGAATCCCGCGCCGCCGTCGCGCGAGAACTGGCTCGGCACCGACGACCGCGGGCGCGATGTGTTCGCACGGCTCGTCTACGGCTTTCGCGTATCGGTGCTGTTCGCGCTCGTGCTGACGGCCATCGGCACGGTGCTCGGCGTGGTGGCGGGCGCGGTGCAGGGCTACTTCGGCGGCCGGACAGACATCGCCGGGCAACGGCTGATCGAAATCTGGAGTGCGTTGCCGGAGCTTTATCTGCTGATCATCTTCGCGTCGATCTTCGAGCCGAGCCTCGTCTTGCTGGTCATCCTGCTGTCGCTGTTCGGCTGGATCGGGCTCTCGGACTACGTGCGCGCGGAGTTTCTGCGCAACCGCACGCAAGACTACGTACGCGCCGCGCGCGCGATGGGTTTGTCCAACTGGCAGATCATCTGGCGGCATGTGCTGCCCAATAGCCTGACGCCCGTCATCACATTTCTGCCATTTCGCATGAGCGGAGCGATTCTCGCGCTCACGAGTCTCGATTTTCTCGGCTTGGGCGTGCCGTCGCCGACGCCGTCGCTTGGTGAATTGCTCGCGCAAGGCAAGGCCAATCTCGACGCGTGGTGGATTTCGCTGTCCACCTTCGGCGTGCTGGTAGCGACCCTGTTGCTTCTGACTTTCATGGGCGACGCCTTGCGCAACGCGCTCGACACGCGGATTGCGGATGCGGTGAAGGCCGGAGGCGCGAAGTGAGCGCGAGCATGAGCGAACCGTTATTGGCGATCGACGACCTGCGCGTGCGTTTCGGCGATACCGTCGCGGTCGACGGCGTGAGCCTTGACATTCGCGCGGGCGAACGCGTGGCGCTCGTCGGCGAATCGGGATCGGGCAAGAGCGTGACCGCACTGGCGATCCTGCGCCTCGTGCGCGATGCCGAACTCAGCGGCTCCATTCGCTTCAACGGCGAGGAGTTGCTGTCGAAGAGCGAGCACGCGATGCGCGGCCTGCGCGGCTCCGACATCGCGATGATCTTTCAGGAGCCGATGACCGCGCTCAATCCGCTCTACACGGTCGGCGACCAGATCGGCGAGACCATTCAGTTGCACGACGGCGCGACGCCGCGCGAGGGGCGTCAGCGTGCCATCGCGTTGCTGGCGCGTACCGGCATCACCGAGCCCGAACGGCGTGTGGACAGCTATCCGCATCAGTTGTCGGGCGGGCAGCGTCAGCGCGTGATGATCGCGATGGCGCTCGCGTGCCGGCCGCGCCTTCTGCTCGCGGATGAGCCGACCACCGCGCTCGACGTGACCATCCGCGCGCAGATCGTCGATCTCCTGCTGGAACTGCAGCGTGACGAAGCCGAGAAGCGCGGCATGGCCGTGCTGCTGATCACCCACGATCTGAATCTCGTGCGGCGCTTCGCGGAGCGCGTCGCGGTGATGGAGAAGGGTCTTCTGGTGGAAAGCGGGCCGGTGGAGCAGATTTTCACCTCGCCGCAGCACCCGTACACGCAGCGATTGCTCGAAAGCAAACCGAAGCGCCACGTCCTGCCCGTGCTGCCCATCGCGCCGGTCTTGCTCGACGCGAAAAACCTGTCGGTCGACTATGCGACGAAACTGCCAGGCATCAACGGCTGGTTCAGGCGCGGCCGCTTCAAAGCCGTCGACGACGTGAGCGTTTCCGTGCGGCAAGGCGAGACGCTTGGCATCGTCGGGGAATCGGGATCGGGCAAATCCACGCTGGCCATGGCGTTGCTCGGCTTGCAGCGCGTCTCGAACGGCGCGGTGCAGTTCCAGGGGCGCGCGCTCGGCGATTTTCGCGGACGCGAAAAAACCGTGCTGCGGTCGAATCTGCAAGTGGTGTTTCAGGACCCGTTCAGCTCGCTTTCGCCTCGTCAAACGGTGGAACGAATCGTCGGGGAGGGGCTTGCGTTGCATCGGCCGGAACTGAAGGCGCCGGCGCGGCGCGACAAGGTCATTGCCGTGCTGCGTGAGGTGGGGATGGATCGGACGGCGCTTACGCGTTATCCGCACGAGTTTTCCGGCGGACAACGGCAACGCATCGCAATTGCGCGGGCATTGGTGCTCGAACCCAGCATTCTGATTCTCGACGAACCGACGAGTGCACTAGACGTTTCTATCCAGCAGCAAGTTCTGACGCTGCTCGCCGAGATTCAGAAGAAGCACAATCTCGGTTATGTTTTCATTAGCCACGACCTTGAAGTGATCGGCGCAATGGCGCATCGCGTGGCCGTGATGAGAAACGGAATTGTCGTGGAAGCGGGAGAAGTAGAGAAGATTTTTTCGAACCCTTCAGAGGAATACACACGAAAGCTACTGAGGGCAGCGCTGGAATCCTAAAAATCTTTCTTTTTCATCAATTGGGTGCTCGTCTCAATTGTATTTTCCTATTTCTTTTGACAGTTAAATAATTTGTGGCTAGTATCCTTCCAAACTTTCTCGTATCTCCCTGATTTTTCAGTCTTTAATTGTAAAACCTACCGACCGATGCAGCCATTGACATTGACTCAGACATGCGCGCGGGCAGCCGCAGGCATGTTGATCGGCCTTCTGATGACAACAACTTCCGGCGCGTTCGCCGACGAAGTCAGCAGTAATAGCCAAAGTAGCCAAGTTGCCAGCAACGGCAACGCTTCGAATTCCTCTCAGATCAGCCCAGTCGCCGCCACGGCAGACACCGCCAGCGCTCCTGGCGGCGCACGCTCGTTTCTTTCTGGCGTTGCCAGCAAGGCGGGCGACGTGGTCGTCGGCGCACTCAATATGATTGGCGTGCGTTATCGCTGGGGTGGCAATACACCGGATTCCGGCCTCGATTGCAGCGGCTTCGTGCGATACGTCTTCCAGGACACGCTCGGCATGACCTTGCCGCGCCGCGCCGAGGAAATGAGCCGTGTCGGCGAGAAGGTCCGCGTGTCGGATCTCAAGCCAGGCGATCTCGTGTTCTTCAACACCATGCGCCGTTCGTTTTCGCATGTCGGCATCTATATTGGCGACAACAAGTTCGTGCATTCGCCGTCCACCGGCAGCACGATCCGCGTTGACGACATGGAAAGCGGTTACTGGGAGCAGCGCTTCCAGGGCGCGCGCCGCATCGACAACGTGCAGTTCACCGACGGTAGCGAATTGCGTCAGCGCGTGAGCGCGAGTATCGGCGGTTACTAAGCCGTAGTTGTACGCCGTCTGAATCTACGAAAGCCTGCTTCCCAACGGAATGCAGGCTTTTTGTTTTCCTACGCGCTGTTTTGCATGACTAGCGGCAGGTAAAAGTCAATCGGTTCGATCGGAAAGCCCGATTGCACGCGTTCCTAAAAGCCGTTATAGTTTTCGAATGAACTTTTTCTCGTTCTCCCCCTCGCTTTATTCGGCTGGTGCGTCGCTACGCGCACTATCGCTACTAGCGCGCCTACCGCGCTGATTCTTCTCGCCTCCCGTCTGCTCGTTCAAGGTTTTCGACGCCAGCGGTGGCGCGAACACCCGAATTCCCTTTTGTCTTTCGCTTCAACGCGATAATTCCAACAGTCGATAATTCTCCCCACTGGAGTCCAATATGGCAGCAGACAAGTTGATCATCTTCGATACGACCTTGCGCGATGGCGAGCAGTCCCCCGGCGCGTCCATGACGAAGGAAGAAAAAATCCGTATCGCGCGGCAACTGGAGCGCATGAAGGTCGATGTGATCGAAGCGGGCTTCGCGGCCAGCTCGAACGGAGACTTCGACGCCATCCACACGATCGCCTCGATGATCAAGGACAGCACGGTCTGCTCGCTCGCCCGCGCGAACGACAAGGACATCCAGCGCGCCGCCGACGCCTTGAAACCCGCGAGCCAGTTTCGCATCCATACGTTCATCGCAACGTCCGCGCTGCATATGGAAAAGAAGCTGCGCATGACGCCGGAACAGGTGTACGAGCAGTCGCGTCTTGCGGTGCGTTTCGCGCGCAAGTTCACGGACGACGTCGAGTTCTCGCCGGAAGACGGCAGCCGTTCGGACATCGACTTTCTTTGCCGCGTGCTCGAAGCGGTGATCGACGAAGGCGCGCGCACCATCAATATCGCGGATACGGTCGGTTACGGCGTGCCCGAGTTGTACGGCAATCTCGTGAAGACGCTGCGCGAGCGCATCCCGAATTCGGACAAGGCGGTCTTCTCCGTGCATTGTCACGATGACCTCGGCATGGCCGTCGCCAATTCGCTGGCGGGCGTGCAGATCGGCGGCGCGCGTCAGGTCGAGTGCACGATGAACGGACTCGGCGAACGCGCGGGCAATACGTCGCTCGAAGAAATCGTGATGGCGATCAAGACGCGCAAGGACTACTTCGGGCTCGATGTCGGTATCGATACGACGCAGATCGTGCCCACGTCGAAGCTCGTTTCGCAGATCACCGGCTTCGTCGTGCAGCCGAACAAGGCAGTGGTCGGCGCAAACGCGTTTGCACACGCGTCGGGCATCCACCAGGACGGCGTCCTGAAGGCGCGCGACACGTACGAAATCATGCGCGCGGAAGACGTGGGCTGGGCGGCGAACAAGATCGTGCTCGGCAAGTTGTCAGGCCGTAACGCGTTCAAGCAGCGTCTGGAAGAACTCGGCGTGCAACTCGAATCCGAGGCCGACGTGAACGCCGCGTTCGCGCGCTTCAAGGAACTCGCCGACCGCAAGGCCGAAATTTTCGACGAAGACATCATGCAGATCGTTTCGGAGGAATCGGCGGAAGCGCAGGCGAAGGAACACTTCCGCTTCGTGTCGATGAAGCAGCATTCGGAGACCGGCGAGCAACCGCAAGCACAAGTGGTGTTCGCGGTCGAAGGCGCGGAAGTGACGGGCGAAGCGCGCGGCAACGGTCCGGTCGATGCGACGTTGCACGCGATCGAATCGAAGGTGGATAGCGGCGCGGAACTGGTGCTGTATTCGGTCAATGCAATCACGACCGGCACGCAGGCACAGGGCGAAGTCACGGTGCGTCTTTCGAAGAGCGGGCGGATCGTGAATGGCGTGGGCACGGACCCGGACATCATCGCGGCGTCGGCGAAGGCTTATATCGCCGCGTTGAACAAGCTGCATTCGAAGGTCGAAAAGCTCAACCCGCAGCTTTGATCGCGGCTTGATGTAGCTCGAAACGAAAGACCTCGCGATTAGCGAGGCCTTCGTCATTTTGAGTACTTCAAAAGGCGTTGCGGCGGTCGGGATCGTGCAGCGGATCTGGCGTTTTTTGCGTGAGACGCACGATGCCCTGTTCATCGAAATAGAAGTTGTACATCATGTACCAGACGTTCGCCTCCATGTAGCGATACGTCCAGACTTCGCGCTTCATCAGCGGGAAGTACGACGTCTCCACCGGACGGCCGAAATTCACGAGCACGTCCGTCTTGGTCCATGTGCCGATCTGCGCCTTGTAGAACTCGTTCTCGTCGAGCACTTGCCGCACGCTGACGATCTTGCCGGAAGCATCGACATCGGCGGCGGTCGTGACTTCACCGAGCGGTTGAGTCGGCCACATCAGGCGCTTGCCGCCGTTGGGCAAATCGTAGACTTCGCGTGGCGGGCCCAAGCGCGCGGTGAGCGTGGATGAATCCGCGCCCGTCTGAAAGTTTTGCCAGGGCTGCGCGCAAGCCGTGAGCATGAGCGCGGCACCCACGCAAGCGAGCGTGCCGCGCAGCCGGTTGAAAGAGTTCAGCATGAAGGCCTCCACACATTCTGTGTCGCGACAGTGTTAACGTTCTTGGCGCCTCGAGGATTCCAGCGCGCCGCGCGTTGTCGCATTCATCGTTTCGACGATCGTCGCCAAAGCCTGGATCGTTCGCGTTCGATTTTGACATGCCATCGGGACAAAAGCGCGATGCCTCTCATCGACGCGAAGAGGGCGCTCGCGTAATCGCCGCACTTGCACCGCGAGCCATAGCCGTCCTATGATCCGCCCTTTCTTCGACTGGAAGGGCTGACGGTGAGCGAATCCGCAAGCAAACGAGCCGCGCGATGGCTGCAACGGGCCGCGCTGGCCTGCGCGATGTCGTCTTTCATGGCGCACGTAAGCGCCGCTGACTTGCCGCCCATCGAGCTCGCGATGATCGAGGGCATGTCCGGACCTTTCGCCAACGCAGGCGCGGCGGTCGAGCGCAACTTGCGCTTCGGCGTGGAGCGCGTGAATGCGAAGGGCGGCGTGAAGCTCGCCGACGGCATGCACCCGCTGCGACTCGTCGTGCTCGATGGCAAAGGCAGCAGCGAGGCGAGCCTCGTACAGTTGCGCGCGGCGATCGACGACAGGATCGGCTTCGTCATGCAGGGCAACAGTTCGGCGGTGGCGGCCGCGCTGGTGACGGCCATCGACAAGCAGAACGGGCGCGAGCCCGAGCATCGCGTGGTGTTCCTCAACTACTCCGCCGACGATCCCGCCCTGACCAACGCCGCGTGTAGTTTCTGGCATTTTCGCTTCGATGCCCACGCCGGCATGCGCATGGACGCGCTCGCGGACGCGCTGAAGAACGATCGCGCGGTCAAAAAGGTCTATCTGCTGAATCAGGATTACAGCTTCGGCCATGACGTCAGCCGCGAAGCGCAGCGTGCGCTCAAAGAACGCAGGCCGGATATCGCGATTGCGGGCGACGAGTTTCATCCGATCGGCCGCGTGAAGGATTTCGCGCCGTATATCGCGAAGATTCGCGCGAGCGGGGCCGACGCGGTCATCACCGGAAATTGGGGCAACGATCTCACGCTGCTCGTCAAGGCGGCGCGCGAGCAGGGGCTCGACACGAAGTTCTATACGTTCTACGGCAACAGTCTCGGCGCACCGGCCGCGCTGGGTGACGCCGGCGTAAAGCGCGTGATCGCGGTCGCCGACTGGCATCCGAATGCGGGCGGCGCGTTATCGGACGCGTATTACCGCGATTTCCGCGCGCGCTATCCGGCGGCATCGGACGATTACCTCGTGCTGCGCATGCCGCTGATGATCGAGATGCTCGCCGCCGCGATGACGCGCGCCGGCAGCGCGGACCCTTACGCCGTGGCCCGCGCGCTCGAAGGCATGAAGTTCGATGGCGAAGGATTCCACGCATCGACCATGCGCGCGGAAGATCATCAATTGATCCAGCCCCTGTATGTCATGGAGATGGACAAGGCGAGCACGGCGGGCATCCGGTTCGATAACGAAGGCTCGGGCTATGGCTTTCGGACGCTGCTCGCGGTGCCGGCGGAAAAGACCGTCCAGCCGTCGACGTGCCAGATGGCGCGTCCGGCGCGCTAGTTGCCCGTCTTTCGGACTTCGCCCTATGCTATACTCTGCGCTTCGCTTTTTTGACTCGATCCGGCTGTCGAAAACAGTCTGACAACCAAGAGTCTAGAAGAAGCGAAACTATCGTGAACAAACCACGGCACGGCCTTTCTTCCGTGACCGCCTGTCTGTTTTAAAGGAAAAGCAAATGTCCGCAGCAGAAATCAAGAAGTCCGACGTCGTCGCCGAATACGCGCGCGGCGCCAACGACACTGGCTCCCCCGAAGTGCAAGTCGCTCTGCTCACGAGCCGCATCAACGAACTGACCGTCCACTTCAAGGCCCACACGAAGGACCACCACAGCCGCCGCGGTTTGCTGCGCATGGTGAGCCGTCGCCGCAAGCTGCTCGACTACCTGAAGGGCAAGGACGCGGACCGTTACCGCTCGCTGATCGAAAAACTGGGTCTGCGTAAGTAATTGCGCCCAAACGTGGCTTTGCGGCCAGCGTTCTAACGAAGTGCCTGTGTCAGTTCGCTGATACAGGCATTTTGTTTTTGCGCGATCCGCTCGCCTGATCATTTGCCCGGTCAGCGCTCGGTCGATTTCTCATCATTGGGTTCGTCGAATGCTGATAATCGGCAAGTAGTTCACATGCTTTACCCCGGATGCTTCATCCGGACAGACACTCGGTGCAGCCTCGCGGCGGAGCTTTGTGTCATTCCAGCGCGGTACGAACACTCAATGCGCGCGTCGCGCTGGAATGGCATAACACACCTCTCAAGCGCGGCTCGGTACCGCCTAGCCAGCGCCGTCCGGTGGGCAAACGTCCACCGATCCGGCGTGGCGCAACGTAGAAGGAGTCGCAATGTTCAATAAGATCGTCAAGGAATTCAAGTGGGGACAGCATAACGTCCGCCTGGAAACGGGTGAAATCGCTCGTCAGGCAAGCGGCGCGGTGATCGTCGATGTCGAAGATACCGTCGTGCTCGCCACTGTCGTCGGCGCAAAGACCGCCAAGCCGGGTCAGGATTTCTTCCCGCTGACCGTCGATTACCTCGAAAAGACCTACGCCGCCGGCAAGATCCCGGGTGGCTTCTTCCGCCGCGAAGGCCGTCCGTCCGAAGGCGAGACGCTCATCTCGCGCCTGATCGACCGTCCGCTGCGCCCGCTCTTTCCGGAAGGCTTCTATAACGAAGTGCAGGTCGTGATCCACGTCCTGTCGCTGAACCCGGACGTTCCCGCCGACATTCCCGCGCTGATCGGCGCGTCGGCAGCGCTCGCCGTGTCCGGTCTGCCGTTCAACGGCCCGGTCGGCGCCGCGCGCGTCGCCTACATAAACAACGAATATGTGCTGAACCCGACGCGTCCGCAAATGAAGGAATCGGCGCTCGACCTCGTGGTCGCCGGTACGGAACGCGCGGTGCTGATGGTGGAATCGGAAGCGCAGCAGTTGTCCGAGGAAGTCATGCTCGGCGCGGTCGTGTTCGGCCACGAGCAGATGCAAATCGCCATCGACGCAATCCATGAACTGGTGCGCGACGGCGGCAAGCCGGAATGGGACTGGCAGCCGGCCCCGAAGAACGAAGCGCTCATCTCGCGCGTCACGGAAATCGCCAAGCCGGAACTGGAAGCGGCTTATCAACTGCGCAACAAGCAAGCGCGTTCGGCCAAGCTGAAGGAAGTTTTCGCGGCGACCTCGGCGAAGCTCGCAGCGGACGCGGCTGCTTCGGGCACGGCAGCGGCGGATGCGGCGACCATCGGCAACGTGTTGTTCGACATCGAAGCGAAGATCGTCCGTTCGCAGATTTTGAACGGCGAACCGCGTATCGACGGTCGCGACACGCGCACCGTGCGTCCGATCGAAATCCGCACCGGCGTTCTGCCGCGCACCCATGGCTCGGCGCTCTTCACGCGCGGCGAGACGCAGGCGCTGGTCGTCGCCACGCTCGGCACGAAGGGCGACGAGCAGAACATCGACGCGCTCGAAGGCGAATACCGCGAGCGCTTCATGCTTCACTACAACATGCCGCCGTTCGCGACGGGCGAAACGGGCCGCGTCGGTTCGCCGAAGCGCCGTGAAATCGGTCACGGCCGTCTCGCCAAGCGCGCGCTGGTCGCGTGCCTGCCGAACGCCGACGAATTCGGCTATTCCATCCGCGTCGTGTCGGAAATCACGGAATCGAACGGCTCTTCGTCGATGGCTTCGGTCTGCGGCGGTTGCCTCGCGCTGATGGACGCCGGCGTGCCGATGAAGGCGCACGTGGCCGGCATTGCCATGGGCCTGATCCTCGAAGACAACAAGTTCGCGGTTCTGACCGACATCCTCGGCGACGAAGATCACCTCGGCGACATGGACTTCAAGGTGGCCGGCACCGCGCAAGGCGTGACGGCGCTGCAAATGGACATCAAGATTCAGGGCATCACCAAGGAAATCATGCAGGTCGCGCTCGCGCAGGCGAAGGAAGGCCGCATGCATATCCTCGGCAAGATGACCGCCGCGGTGCCGACCACAAACACGGAGCTGTCGGACTACGCGCCGCGCATGATCACCATCAAGATCAATCCGGAGAAGATTCGCGACGTGATCGGCAAGGGCGGTTCGGTGATCCGCGCGCTGACGGAAGAGACCGGCACGACCATCGACATTTCCGACGACGGCGTCGTGACCATTGCGAGCACGAGCTCGGAAGGCATGGCCGAGGCGAAGAAGCGTATCGAGAACATCACGGCCGAAGTGGAAGTGGGCCAAGTGTACGAAGGTCCGGTGCTCAAGCTGTTGGACTTCGGCGCGATCGTGAATATCCTGCCGGGCAAGGATGGTCTCCTGCACATCTCGGAAATCGTCAACGAGCGTGTGAAGGACATCAACGACTACCTGAAGGAAGGCCAGATCGTGAAGGTCAAGGTCATCCAGACGGACGAGAAGGGTCGCGTGCGTCTGTCGGCCAAGGCGCTTCTGAACGAAGCCGCGCAACAAGCCGAACCGACGCAGCCGCAGCAGTAATGCGGTAATGTGTCGACGGCCGGCCGCATCTGCGAGCCGGCCGTTTTCTTGTATGAGGTGCAGCGGGCGACGCTTTGTCCGATGCATCGCCGGACCCGATGGCACTGTGGAGCGCGTGTTGCCCGCGCGGCACAGTGCCATCTGGTTCGCCAAGTCAACGCGCTTGCCACACGACTGACTGTCTGGGAGAAGCAATGAAGGCCATCGAAATCACTGAGTTTGGTGCACCCGAAGTGCTGAAGCTGGGCGAGCGCCCGAAGCCCGAGCCGGGCAAGTGCGAAGTGCTCATCAAGGTGAGCGCTTCCGGCGTCAACCGGCCCGATGTATTTCAGCGCAAGGGCGCGTATGCGCCGCCGCCGGGCGCGTCGGATTTGCCGGGGCTCGAAGTGGCGGGCGAGATCGTCGATGGCGACTTCGATCCTAAACATAATCCGTTCGGCCTCAAGAAGGGCGATCGCGTCTGCGCGCTGCTCGCGGGCGGCGGTTACGCGGAATACGCGGTTGCGCCGCTCGAACAATGTTTGCCGGTTCCGGCTGGATTGACGGACATCGAAGCGGCTTCGCTGCCGGAAACGTTCTTCACCGTGTGGAGCAATGTCTTCGAGCGCGCGCATCTCGGTTCGGGCGAAAACGGCGACGAGGAGACGCTGCTCGTGCAGGGCGGATCGAGCGGTATCGGCGTGACGGCCATACAGATTGCGAAGGCGCTCGGCTTTCGCGTGTTCGCCACGGCCGGCAGCGACGAAAAGTGCCGCGCCTGCGAAGCACTCGGCGCGGAGCGCGCGATCAACTACAAGACGGAAGATTTCGTCGAAGTGGTGCGTTCGCTCACGAACGATCGTGGAGTCGACGTCATTCTCGACATGGTCGCGGGCGATTATCTCCCGCGCGAACTGAAGTCGCTTGCGGATGGCGGGCGTATCTGCGTGATCGCGCTGCTTGGCGGCGCAAAAGCGGAGATCAATCTCAATGACGTGCTGCGGCGTCGGCTGGTCATCACCGGATCGACCCTGCGGCCGCGTCCGGTGGCGTTCAAGGCGAAGATTGCCGCTAAGTTGAAAGAGCAAGTCTGGCCGGAGATCGAGGCGGGGCGTATCAAGCCGGTGATTCATCAGGTGTTCCCGGCAAGCGAAGCCGCAGCCGCACACACGTTGATGGAAAGCAGCACGCACGTCGGCAAAATCATGCTCGACTGGCGCGAGGACGCCTGATTGCCCTTGATTGTTGCGCGTTGCGGTTCTGGCGGTTTGACCGGTTTCGCCGTATCACAGTAAAATCGCCTGTTTTGCAAGCAGTTGGCAGTTCGCTTTTTCGAAATACGCGCAGAGGGTTCAAACATTCCTATAACAGAGTGGTCTTTGAACCTCCGGGTGAACGATTGATGAACGATCGGGTTCGCCCCGGTGATCTTCAAAGGCCGCCACGCATGGCGGTGTCATTCCACCGCCGTCGAGTGACGAGACAATGTCCAGACAACGAGCGAAACTGGTGGTGGGCAACTGGAAGATGCATGGCCGCATCAAAGAGAACGCGGCTTTGCTGAGCGAGGTCGCCGTTGGGGCGTCGGCCTTGCAGAAGAGCGTGGGTGTGGGCGTATGCGTTCCATGTCCGTACCTCGCGCAATCGCAGGCGCTTTTGAGCGGCTCGGTCGTGCGCTGGGGCGTTCAGGATGTGTCCGCGCATGAGAAGGGCGCGTTCACCGGAGAAGTCGCGGCGGAAATGGCCGCCGATTTCGGTGTGACATATGCAATCGTCGGGCATTCCGAGCGGCGCGCGTATCATCGCGAAAGCCCGGAACTCGTGGCGGCCAAGGCGCTGCGTGCAATCGACGCAGGCCTGACGCCCATTGTGTGCGTCGGCGAGACGCTCGAACAGCGCGAAGCAGGCTCGACGGAAGAAGTCGTCGGCACGCAGCTCGAAGCCGTGTTGCTCGCGTTGACCGAGGAACAGGCAGCGAGCATCGTGGTGGCGTACGAGCCGGTGTGGGCCATCGGCACGGGCAAGAGCGCCACGGCGCAGCAAGCGCAGGATGTTCACGCGTTCGTGCGTGCGAAGCTGGCGGAGAAGGGTGCGTCGGTGGCGAACGTGCCGCTGTTGTATGGCGGCAGCGTGAAGCCCGAGAACGCGCAGGAATTGTTCGGGCAACAGGACATCGACGGCGGGCTGATTGGCGGCGCGTCCTTGAAGTCGGAAGATTTTCTTGCGATTTGCCAGGCGGCGTTGGCCGAGATTCAGTAAACGGCCGAAGCGTCAGGCAGACGAAGAAGCAAATCGCGGCACATGAGTGTCACGGAAACATCAAGATCCAGGTGAGTTGAAATGCTGTATTTGAAGACTTTGATTATCGTCGTCCAGTTGTTGTCGGCGCTTGGCGTAATCGGGCTTGTGCTGTTGCAGCATGGCAAGGGTGCGGACATGGGTGCGGCGTTCGGAAGTGGGGCATCGGGCAGTCTGTTTGGCGCGACCGGTTCCGCTAACTTCCTATCACGCACGACCGCCGTGCTTGCCGCAGTCTTCTTCGTGACGACGCTTGCGCTGACCTACATTGGCAGCTACAAGCCGCAGGTTTCCGCAGGCGTTCTTGGCGGTGCAATGTCTGCGCCCACGGCTTCCGCGCCTGCTGCGGCAAAGTCGGGTTCGGCGCCTGCCGCCGCGACTGCGCCAGCATCCGCCGCGCCTGCGTCGAGCGCGCCGGGTTCCGACGTGCCGAAGTAAATCTCGGACTTCCTCGGCCGGGTTGTTCAAGAAACGCCCAGAACAAATTTTCGCGTTATTCGTGTTTTGTGCGTTGAACAATTCGTGAGACCTAGTTATAATTCAAGTCTTGTAGCGATTCGCGGCAATTAAGAAGTTGTTTTCCCGGATTGCAGTACAGTGCCGACGTGGTGAAATTGGTAGACACGCTATCTTGAGGGGGTAGTGGCGAAAGCTGTGCGAGTTCGAGTCTCGCCGTCGGCACCAAAAAGTTATCCAAATGCCAGCCGCATGCATCGCTTCGGCTGGCATTGTCACTTCTGGAGTACCCTTACGGTTTCACATTGACTTATCGTTGTGATAAGCATGGTGCCGAAGAGTTACCAAGCGGTCCGAAGTGAATTCTCCGCCGTGCATTTGCGCCGGCAGCAGCACCCAGACAGTCACAGACCACATCTACCGATCTGAGGATAGCCTTGAACCTCGCACCCTATTACCCCGTCTTCTTGTTTATCGTAGTCGGCCTCGGTCTGGGTATAGCGTTGGTCAGCATCGGCAAAGTTCTCGGTCCCAACAGACCCGACACCGAAAAGAACGCACCGTACGAATGCGGCTTCGAAGCCTTCGAAGACGCGCGTATGAAGTTCGATGTGCGTTACTATCTCGTCGCGATTCTTTTCATCATCTTCGACCTTGAGACGGCGTTCCTGTTTCCGTGGGGTGTTGCCCTGCGCGATATCGGGTGGCCGGGCTTCATGGCCATGATGATTTTTCTGCTCGAATTTTTGCTCGGCTTCGCCTACATCTGGAGAAAGGGCGGACTCGACTGGGAATGAAAGTTAGATCACCGGATTCATGGGCGGCTATGGCTGGCAGCTCATCTGGAGTGGAAAACAAATGAGTATCGAAGGGGTCTTGAAGGAAGGCTTTGTCACCACCACGGCTGACAAGCTGATCAACTGGACGCGCACCGGCTCTCTTTGGCCGATGACGTTCGGTCTCGCCTGCTGTGCGGTCGAGATGATGCATGCGGGCGCGGCGCGCTACGACCTGGATCGCTTCGGCGTGGTGTTTCGCCCGAGCCCGCGTCAGTCCGACGTCATGATCGTGGCAGGCACGCTGTGCAATAAGATGGCGCCCGCGCTTCGTAAGGTGTACGACCAGATGGCCGAGCCGCGCTGGGTCATCTCCATGGGTTCGTGCGCGAACGGCGGCGGGTACTATCACTATTCGTATTCCGTCGTGCGCGGCTGCGACCGTATCGTTCCGGTCGACGTCTACGTGCCCGGCTGTCCTCCGACCGCCGAAGCGCTGGTCTACGGCGTGATCCAGTTGCAGGCGAAGATTCGCCGGACCAACACCATCGCGCGTCAATAAAGGCCTGAGCCTCCCCAATTATGGCAAGCAAACTCGAGACCCTCAAAGCGAACCTCGAGGCGGCGTTTGGCGACCGTCTCCAAGTCACCGAGTCGCTGGGTCAGGTAACGGTGGTCGTGAAAGCGGCCGACTACATCGAAGTCGCGACCCGGCTGCGTGACGATCGCTCGCTCGGCTTCGAGCAGTGCATGGACCTGTGCGGCGTCGACTATTCGACCTTCGGCGACGGCGTCTACGACGGCCCGCGTTTTGCCGCTGTGCTGCATCTTCTGTCCATCGCGAACAACTGGCGCGTGCGCGTGCGCGTGTTCGCACCGGACGACGAAGTGCCCATCGTGCCGTCGGTGGTCGACATCTGGTCGTCGACAAATTGGTACGAGCGCGAAGCGTTCGACCTGTACGGCATCGTGTTCGAAGGCCATCCCGACCTGCGCCGCATTCTCACGGATTATGGCTTCATCGGCCATCCGTTCCGCAAGGACTTCCCGATCTCCGGCTACGTGGAAATGCGCTACGACCCGGAAGAGAAGCGCGTCGTGTATCAGCCAGTGACGATCGAACCGCGCGAGATCACGCCGCGCGTGATTCGCGAAGATCGCTACGGCGGTCTGAAACATTAAGAGAACGCCATGGCAGAGATCAAGAACTACACGCTGAACTTCGGCCCGCAACACCCTGCAGCGCACGGTGTGCTGCGTCTCGTGCTGGAACTCGACGGCGAAGTCATCCAGCGCGCCGATCCACACATCGGCCTCTTGCATCGCGCGACCGAAAAGTTGGCGGAAACCAAGACCTTCATTCAGTCGGTTCCGTACATGGACCGCCTGGACTACGTGTCGATGATGGTCAACGAGCACGGCTATGTGCTCGCCATCGAAAAGCTGCTCGGTATCGACGTGCCGATCCGCGCGAAGTACATCCGCGTGCTGTTCGACGAAATCACGCGCGTGCTGAACCACCTGATGTGGATCGGATCGCACGCGCTCGACGTCGGCGCCATGGCGGTGTTCCTCTATGCGTTTCGCGAGCGCGAAGATCTGATGGACGTCTACGAGGCGGTGTCGGGCGCGCGCATGCACGCGGCTTACTATCGTCCGGGTGGCGTTTATCGCGATCTGCCTGACGCAATGCCGCAATACAAGGCGTCCAAAATTCGCAATGCGAAGGCGCTCGACCGGATGAACGAGAACCGTCAAGGTTCGCTGCTCGACTTCATCGAAGACTTCTTCAATCGCTTCCCGCACTGTGTCGACGAGTACGAAACGCTGCTCACCGACAACCGTATCTGGAAGCAGCGGCTTGTCGGCATCGGCGTGGTGAGTCCTGAGCGCGCGTTGCAGATGGGTCTTTCCGGTGCAATGCTGCGTGGCTCGGGCATCGAATGGGATCTGCGCAAGAAGCAGCCGTACGAGGTGTATGACCAACTCGACTTCGACATCCCGGTTGGCGTGAACGGCGACTGCTACGACCGCTATCTGGTGCGCGTCGAGGAAATGCGTCAGTCCGTGCGTATCGCCAAACAGTGCATTGCCTGGCTGCGCAAGAATCCGGGCCCGGTGATGGTCGATAATCACAAGGTTGCGCCGCCTTCGCGCGTCGGCATGAAGAGCAACATGGAAGAGCTGATTCACCACTTCAAGCTCTTCACCGAAGGCTTCCACGTGCCCGAAGGCGAGACTTATGCCGCCGTCGAGCATCCGAAGGGCGAGTTCGGCATCTATCTGATTTCGGACGGCGCGAACAAGCCTTATCGCCTCAAGATTCGCGCTCCGGGCTACGCGCATCTCGCGTCGCTCGACGAAATGGCGCGCGGCCACATGATCGCGGATGCCGTGACGATCATCGGCACGCAAGACATCGTGTTCGGCGAAATCGATCGCTGATAGCCGTTCGTATTGGTTCTCGCTCGACGCCCAAGCGAACAGCGCAGCAGCAATAACAGCAAACCGCAGGACGCCAGGTCTGCCGCAACAAGAAGGGCGCGGCAGGTTTTCGTTCGGTAGGAATTGAAAGAGTCGTGTCTGAAAATGATCTCAGCTGAAGGCCTGAAAGAAATCGATCGCGCGGTCGCGAAATATCCCGCGGAGCAAAAGCAATCCGCGGTGATGGCAGCGCTGGCTGTCGCTCAGGAAGAGCACGGGTGGCTCTCGCCGGAACTCATGCAGTTCGTGGCGAGCTATCTCAGCATGCCGCCGGTCGCCGTGCAGGAAGTCGCGACGTTCTACACCATGTATAACCTCGCGCCGGTCGGCAAGCACAAGATCACGCTTTGCACGAACCTGCCTTGCCAGCTTGGCCCGGACGGTGGCTCGGATAGTGCTGCTCAGTATCTCAAGCAGAAGCTTGGCATCGACTTCGGCGAAACCACGCCGGACGGCAAGTTCACGCTGAAAGAAGGCGAATGCTTTGGCGCGTGCGGCGACGCACCCGTCGTGCTGGTGAACAATCACCGCATGTGCAGCTTCCTGAGCCACGAGAAGATCGACCAGTTGATCGAGGAACTTTCGAAATGACGTCACTCCACGATCGTCACATCAAGCCGCTGATCCTCGCTGGCCTCAACGGCGAGAACTGGCATCTCGAAGATTACGTTGCGCGCGGCGGTTACAAGCAGTTGCGGCGCATTCTCGAAGAAAAGATTCCGCCCGAGCAAGTGATCGCCGACGTCAAGGCGTCGGGTCTGCGCGGCCGCGGCGGCGCGGGTTTTCCGACCGGCCTCAAGTGGAGCTTCATGCCGCGTCAGTTCCCGGGGCAGAAGTATCTCGTCTGCAATTCGGACGAAGGCGAACCGGGCACGTTCAAGGATCGCGACATCCTGCGCTGGAACCCGCATTCGCTGATCGAGGGCATGGCCATCGGCGCGTACGCAATGGGCATCACCGTGGGCTACAACTACATTCACGGCGAGATCTTCGAGGTTTATCGCGTGTTCGAAGCGGCGCTCGAAGAGGCGCGCGCGGCCGGTTATCTCGGCGCGAACATCCTGGGCACGGGCTTTTCGTTCGAGTTGTACGCGCATCATGGCTATGGCGCGTATATCTGCGGTGAAGAAACCGCGCTGCTGGAATCGCTGGAAGGCAAGAAAGGCCAGCCGCGCTTCAAGCCGCCGTTCCCGGCGAGCTTCGGCGTGTACGGCAAGCCGACCACCATCAACAACACCGAGACGTTCGCGGCCGTGCCGTTCCTGTTGGAAATCGGCCCGCAGAATTACCTCGAGATCGGCAAGCCGAATAACGGCGGCACGAAGATCTTCTCGGTGTCGGGTGACGTGAATCGTCCTGGCAACTATGAAGTGCCGCTCGGCACGCCGTTCGCCACGCTGATGGAACTGGCCGGCGGTGTACGCGGCGAGTCGATCAAGGCGGTCATTCCAGGCGGTTCGTCGGCGCCGGTCGTGCCGGGCGAGATGATGCTCGCAACGGACATGGACTACGATTCCATCGCCAAGGCGGGCTCCATGCTCGGCTCGGGCGCGGTCATCGTCATGAACGAAACGCGCTGCATGGTGCGTTCGCTGCTGCGTCTGTCGTACTTCTACTACGAAGAGTCGTGCGGTCAGTGCACGCCTTGCCGCGAAGGCACGGGCTGGCTGTATCGCGTGGTGCATCGTATCGAGCACGGACTTGGCCGCAAGGAAGATCTGGATCTCTTGAACTCGGTTGCCGAAAACATCATGGGCCGCACGATTTGCGCGCTCGGCGATGCGGCGGCCATGCCCGTGCGCGGCATGCTCAAGCACTTCTGGAACGAATTCGAATATCACGTCGAGCACAAGCATTGTCTCGTCGGCGGGCACGCGCATCATGCGGCGTCCGAAGCGCTTACCGCGTAATCAGACGCGCAATCAGATGCGCGACAGAGGTTGAGGATCTTTATCCATCATGGTTGAACTAGAAATTGACGGCAAGACGGTCGAGGTTCCTGAAGGCAGCATGGTGATCCAGGCTGCGCATAAGGTCGATACGTACATTCCTCACTTCTGCTATCACAAGAAGCTGTCGATCGCGGCGAACTGCCGGATGTGCCTCGTCGAAGTCGAAAAGATGCCGAAGGCCGTTCCCGCGTGCGCCACGCCCGTATCCAACGGCATGATCGTGCGTACCACCTCCGACAAGGCCGTGAAGGCGCAGCAGTCGGTGATGGAGTTCCTGCTGATCAACCACCCGCTGGATTGCCCTATTTGCGATCAGGGCGGCGAGTGCCAGTTGCAGGATCTGGCCGTCGGTTACGGCAAGTCGCAATCGCGCTATAGCGAAGAAAAGCGCGTGGTGTTCCACAAGAACGTCGGCCCGCTCATCTCCATGGAAGAGATGACGCGCTGCATCCACTGTACGCGTTGCGTGCGCTTTGGCCAGGAAGTGGCCGGTGTGATGGAGCTTGGCATGCTGGGCCGTGGCGAGCATTCGGAAATCACCTCGTTCGTCGGCAAGACGGTCGACTCCGAACTGTCCGGCAACATGATCGATCTGTGCCCGGTCGGCGCGCTCACGAGCAAGCCGTTCCGCTATAGCGCGCGTACGTGGGAACTGTCGCGCCGCAAGTCGGTGAGCCCGCACGATTCCGTTGGCGCGAACCTCGTCGTCCAGGTGAAGAACAATCGCGTCATGCGCGTTCTACCGATGGAAAACGAAGCCATCAACGAATGCTGGATTTCAGACAAGGATCGCTTCTCCTACGAAGGTCTGAACGGCGACGAGCGCCTGAGCACGCCAATGCTCAAGCAAGGCGGCAACTGGATCGAAACCGACTGGCAAACCGCGCTCGAATACGTGGCGAAGGGCATCAAGGGTATCAAGGCGGACCACGGCGCGAACGCCATCGCTGCGCTGGCCACGCCGCATGCAACGGTCGAAGAACTTTTCCTGCTGAAGCAATTCGCGGAAGGCGTGGGTACGCCCAACGTCGATTTCCGTCTGCGTCAGAACGACTTCTCGGCGCCCCTGGGCGTCGGCGCACCCTGGCTCGGCGTGCCTATCGCGGATCTGTCGAATGTCGATACCGCGTTCGTCATCGGTTCGTTCCTGCGTCGCGATCACCCGTTGCTGGCCGCGCGTCTGCGTCAGGCGGCGAAGAATGGCGCCATGCTCACGCTTCTCAACGCAAGCAACGACGACTCGCTGATCCCGACCGCGCATCGCCTGGTGGCGGCGCCGTCGGCTTGGCTCGACCAGCTCGCGGGCATCGCAGCCGCGGTGGCCGAAGCGCGTGGCTCGGAACTGCCTGAAGCGTTTGCCGGACGCGAAGTATCGGCGGCGGCGAAAGATGTCGCGGCATCGCTCTCGGCGGGCGACAAGCGCGTCGTGCTGCTCGGCAACCTCGCGGTTCAGCATCCCGATTTCGCGCAGATTCACGCGGCGGCGCAATGGATCGCGAACAGCACGGGCGCCACGCTTGGCTTCCTGACCGAAGGCGCGAATTCAGTGGGCGCGCATCTGGTCGACGTCCTGCCGGGCGAAGGCGGTCTCAACGCGCGCGAAGTGTTCGAACAGCCGCGCAAGGGCTACGTGCTGCTCAATGCAGAACCGGAATTCGATACGGCCAACCCCGCACAAGCCATCGCCGCATTGAAGCAGGCGGAAATGGTCGTGGTGATGTCGTCGTTCAAGCACGGCCTCGACTACGCGGACGTGTTGCTGCCCATCGCGCCGTTCACGGAAACGTCGGGCACCTTCGTCAACGCGGAAGGCACGGCTCAGTCGTTCAACGGCGTCGTGCGCGCGCTGGGCGACACGCGTCCGGGCTGGAAGGTTCTGCGGGTGCTCGGCACGTTGCTCGGTCTGTCGGGCTTCGATTACGACACGGCCGAAGAAGTGCGTATCGCCGCACTCGGCACGGGTGAGTTGAGCGCGCGTTTGTCGAACGAGACGACGGTCGCGGCCAAGCGCGCGGCGTCGAATGTCACGGCGAACGGCGGCTTCCAGCGTCTTGCCGACGTGCCGATCTATCACGCCGACGCACTGGTGCGCCGCGCCCCGTCGCTGCATCTGACGGCCGCGGCCCGCGACGCGAACATGGCGGGTCTGCCGACCGCGCTTTTCGACCAGCTCGGCCTGAAAGACGGCGAAGCAGTGCGCGTCAAGCAAGGCAATCTGTCGGTGGTGCTGCCCGCGGTTCGCGATGCGAATCTGGCGGAATCGGTGGTCCGCGTATCGGCGGGCACGTCAGCCGGCGCCGCGCTTGGCGGCCTGTTCGGCGAACTGGTAGTGGAGAAGGCGTAAATGGGCTTGTTCGATACGATCAACGCGGGCGGCACGCAAATTCTGGGCGTCGCATGGCCAACGGTGTGGGCGCTGGTGCGCATTGTCGTGGTCGCGGTAGTGATCCTGCTGTGCGTCGCGTACCTGATTCTCTGGGAACGCAAGCTCATCGGCTGGATGCACGTGCGTCTCGGCCCGAACCGCGTCGGCCCGGCAGGTCTCTTGCAGCCAATTGCGGACGTGCTGAAGCTGTTGCTCAAGGAAGTCATTCAGCCGACGCAAGCAAGCAAGTGGATCTACGTGATCGCGCCGATCATGACGGTGGTCCCGGCGTTCGCCGTGTGGGCGGTCATTCCGTTCCAGGCCAAGGCCGTGCTCGGCGACATCAACGCCGGTCTGCTGTATGTCATGGCGATCTCGTCCATCGGCGTGTACGGCGTGATTCTCGCGGGCTGGGCGTCGAACTCGAAGTACGCGTTCCTCGGCGCCATGCGCGCGGCGGCGCAGATGGTGTCCTACGAAATCTCGATGGGCTTCGCGCTGGTCGTCGTCCTGATGGTCGCGGGCACGCTGAACATGTCGGATATCGTCACCTCGCAGCAGCGCGGCATTTTCGCGGGCTTCGGCGTCAACTTCCTGTCGTGGAACTGGCTGCCGCTTCTGCCAATGTTCGTCGTGTATTTCATCTCGGGCATCGCCGAAACGAACCGCCATCCGTTCGACGTGGTGGAAGGCGAATCGGAAATCGTCGCCGGTCACATGATCGATTACTCCGGCATGGCGTTCGCGCTGTTCTTCCTCGCCGAGTACATCAACATGATCGTGATCTCGGCGATCGCCACGACGCTGTTCCTCGGCGGCTGGGACGCACCGTTCGGCTTCCTGTCGTTCATCCCGGGCGTGTTCTGGTTCGTTTTCAAGGTCTTCCTCCTGCTGTCGGTCTTCATCTGGGCGCGCGCGACTTTCCCGCGTTACCGCTACGACCAGATCATGCGTCTTGGCTGGAAAGTGTTCCTGCCGGTGTCGGTGGTGTGGGTCGTCGTGGTCGGCTTCTGGATCATGTCGCCGCTCAACATCTGGAAGTAACGGCGCGCAAAGAGACAAGAGCGGACAAATATCATGAACGCAATACAGAGCTTTTTTAAGACCTTCTTCCTGACCGAGCTGCTCAAGGGTCTGGCGCTGACGGGACGCTACACGTTCCAGCGCAAGATCACGGTGCAGTTCCCGGAAGAGAAGACGCCTATTTCTCCGCGTTTTCGTGGCCTGCATGCACTGCGCCGCTATGAAAACGGTGAAGAGCGCTGCATTGCCTGCAAGCTGTGCGAGGCAGTATGCCCGGCGCTCGCCATTACGATCGAATCGGAAACGCGTGCTGACAATACGCGCCGCACGACGCGTTACGACATCGACCTGACCAAGTGCATCTTCTGCGGCTTCTGCGAAGAAAGCTGCCCGGTCGACTCGATCGTCGAGACGCACATCCTCGAATATCACGGCGAGAAGCGCGGCGACCTGTACTTCACGAAGGACATGCTGCTTGCGGTGGGCGATCGTTACGAGACGGAAATCGCCGCATCGAAGGCGGCAGACGCGCCTTATCGTTGATGCGAAGCCGAGCCTGGAGCGCCGCGCGAGAGAAACAGAAACCACGTTCGCGCGCTCCGGTCCTCGACATGTCGTTGCGTTTTTGTTGTTGCTGTCTGGCACAATGCGGCGCGCTTAGTGACCGTGCTTCGTGGCTGATCTTCCCCGGCCGCGCTTTGTCCGTCGCACGGAGAGAGCGAGCCGAAGCGCCGATACACCATGCCTCTTGATGGCCTAACGATGAACCGGTAATCATGGAATTCACAACCGTACTGTTCTATATCTTCGCGCTGCTCCTGACCGTGTCGGCGCTGAAGGTGATCACTTCGCGCAACCCGGTGTCATCCGCGCTCTTTCTCGTGCTCGCGTTCTTCAACGCCGCCGCGATCTGGATGCTGCTGCAGGCCGAATTCCTCGCGATCCTGCTGGTTCTCGTCTACGTGGGCGCCGTGATGGTGTTGTTCCTCTTCGTCGTGATGATGCTCGACATCAACATCGACGTACTGCGACGCGACTTCAGACGCTTCGTGCCGCTCGCGAGCATCGTGGGCGCGATCATCGTGGTGGAAACGGCGCTGATCCTGTGGCACGGTTTCGGCGCGACGACCACGCCGGTCGTCGGCGCGGCTGTCAGCGGCGCGGCGGTGATGCCGAACACGCAGCTCATCGGCAAGATCATCTACACGGACTACATCTTCGCGTTCGAAATCGCCGGTCTCGTGCTGCTGGTCGCCATCATCGCGGCGATCTCGCTCACGATTCGCGACAAGAAGGACAAGAAGACGCAGACCGTCAGCCAGCAGGTCAAGGTGCGCGCCCAGGACCGCGTGCGTATCGTCAAGATGAAGTCCGAGACAGAGGCGCCCGACGCCGCGACGGAACCGCCCGTGACCGGCAACATCGGTGCGGGAACGGTCGACAACAAGGGCTGAGCGCGAAGGAGAATATCGAAATGTTGAGTCTTGCCCATTACCTCGTGCTCGGTGCGATCCTCTTTGCGATCAGCATCGTCGGCATCTTCCTGAACCGCCGCAACGTCATCATCATCTTGATGGCCATCGAGCTGATGCTGCTCGCGGTGAACACCAATTTCGTCGCGTTCTCGCATTATCTGGGCGACATACACGGCCAGATCTTCGTGTTCTTCGTGCTGACCGTGGCTGCTGCTGAAGCGGCAATCGGTCTCGCGATTCTCGTGACCCTGTTCCGCAGCCTCGACACGATCAACGTCGAGGACCTCGATCAGCTCAAAGGTTAATTTCAGGCTAGGCTGTTATGTCCATGACACTCAATGAAAACGTCCTGCTTGCGGTTCCGCTGGCGCCGCTTGCCGGTTCGCTGATCGCGGGGCTGCTGGGAAAGACGATAGGGCGCAAGGGCGCGCACAGCGTGACGATTCTCGGCGTCGCGATCTCCTTCGTGCTGTCCGCGATGGTCTTCTTCGACGTGCTGAACGGCGCGAGCTACAACGCCACCGTCTACGAATGGATGACGGTCGGTTCGCTCAAGATGGAAGTCGGCTTCCTGGTCGACTCGCTCACCGCGATGATGATGGTCATCGTGACCTTCGTCTCGCTGATGGTGCACATCTACACCATCGGCTACATGGCGGATGAAGAAGTCGGTTACGAGCGGTTCTTCTCATACATCTCGCTCTTCACGTTTTCCATGCTGATGCTCGTCATGGCGAACAACTTCCTGCAGCTGTTCTTCGGCTGGGAAGCCGTGGGTCTCGTGTCGTACTTGCTGATCGGCTTCTACTTCACGCGTGAAACCGCTATCTACGCCAACATGAAGGCGTTTATCGTGAACCGCGTGGGCGACTTCGGTTTTCTGCTGGGCATCGGCCTGTTGCTGGCGTTCGGCGGCTCGCTGAACTACGGCGACGTGTTCGCGCAAAGCGACAAGCTCGCGACCATGACCTTTCCCGGCACGCAATGGGGCTTGCTGACGGTATCGTGCATTTGCCTCTTCATCGGCGCGATGGGTAAGTCCGCGCAGTTTCCGCTGCATGTGTGGCTGCCCGACTCGATGGAAGGCCCGACGCCGATCTCCGCGCTGATCCACGCGGCAACCATGGTAACGGCCGGTATCTTCATGGTGACGCGCATGTCGCCGCTCTTCGAGCATTCGGATGCGGCGCTGTCGTTCGTCACGGTCATCGGTGCGATCACCGCGTTGTTCATGGGCTTTCTCGGCGTCGTGCAGAACGACATCAAGCGCGTGGTGGCTTACTCCACGCTATCGCAGCTCGGTTACATGACGGTCGCGCTCGGCGTGTCGGCTTATCCGGTCGCCGTGTTCCACCTTGCCACGCACGCGTTCTTCAAGGCGTTGCTGTTCCTCGGCGCGGGTTCGGTAATCATCGGCATGCACCACGACCAGGACATGCGCAACATGGGCGGTCTGCGCAAGTACATGCCGATCACCTGGATCACGTCGCTGATCGGTTCGCTCGCGCTGATCGGCACGCCGTTCTTCTCCGGCTTCTACTCGAAAGATTCGATCATCGAAGCGGCCAAGGCCTCGCACTTGGCGGGCTCCGGCTTTGCGTACTTCGCGGTGGTCGCAAGCGTGTTCGTCACGTCGCTGTACTCGTTCCGCATGTACTTCATGGTGTTCCACGGTCCGGAGCGTTTCCGCGGTCCGAAGCATCCCGATTCGCCGATGGGTCAAGCTGAAGCACATGGCCACGGTCACGATTCGCACGGCCATGGTCACGACGACCACGGGCACGGCCATGATGACCACGGCCACGCGCACGTGCCGCACGAAACCCCGTGGGTGGTGTGGCTGCCGCTCGTGCTGCTGGCTATTCCGTCGATCATCATCGGCGCGATCGGTATCGGTCCGATGGTCTACGGCGACTTCTTCTCGCACGGCGTGATCTTCGACAAGGTGATCTACATCGCCGAAAACCACGAAGGCCTGAAGGAAATGGCCACGGAGTTCCACGGCTGGATGGCCATGGCGCTGCACGGCATCATCACGCCGGGACCGGTGTGGATCGCGGCTTTCGGCGTGATCGTCGCGTGGTTCCTGTATATCAAGCGTCCGGATCTGCCCGCTGTCATCAAGAAGGCGTCCGGCCCGATCTATACGCTCCTCGACAACAAGTACTACTTCGACAAGATCAACGAAGTGGTCTTCGCCAAGGGCGCGGTCGCCATTGGCCGGGGGCTGTGGAAAGAGGGCGATGTGGTCGTCATCGACGGCATCGTCAACGGCAGTGCGCGGTTCGTCGGCTGGTTCGCCGGTGTGATCCGCTTCCTTCAATCCGGTTACATCTATCACTACGCGTTCGCCATGATTATCGGCATGTTGGGGCTCTTGACCCTGTTTGTAACGCTCGGCGGCAAATAAGGCGAGGGACCCTATGCACTCTTTTCCGATTCTCAGTGTCGCGATTTGGCTGCCGATCGTATTCGGCGTCCTGGTCCTGGCTATAGGTAACGACCACAACCCGGCGCCCGCGCGCTGGGTCGCATTGATCGGCTCGGTGCTCGGGCTGATCGTGACGATCCCTCTCATCACCGGCTTCGATACGTCGACGGCCGCGTTGCAGTTCGTCGAGCAGGCGAACTGGATCGAACGCTTCAACATCACGTATCACCTGGGCGTGGACGGCATCTCGATGTGGTTTGTCGTGCTGACCGCGCTCATCACGGTGATCGTGGTGATCGCCGCATGGGAAGTGATCACCGAGCGCGTCTCGCAGTACCTGGCCGCGTTCCTGATTCTCTCGGGCATCATGATCGGCGTGTTCTCGACCGCCGACGGCCTGTTGTTCTACGTGTTCTTCGAAGCCACGCTCATCCCGATGTACATCATCATCGGCGTGTGGGGCGGTCCGAACCGTGTGTATGCGGCGTTCAAGTTCTTCCTGTACACGCTGGCCGGCTCGCTTCTGATGCTGATCGCGCTGCTGTACCTGTACACGCAGACGCACACGTTCGACCTCGCCACGTGGCAAGCCGCGAAGATCGGCATGACGCCGCAGGTGCTGCTGTTCATAGCGTTCTTCCTCGCGTTCGCCGTCAAGGTGCCGATGTGGCCCGTCCACACCTGGCTGCCCGACGCTCACGTGGAAGCACCGACGGGCGGCTCGGTCGTGCTTGCCGCGATCATGCTGAAGCTCGGCGCGTACGGTTTCCTGCGCTTTTCGCTGCCCATCGCGCCGGACGCAAGCCACTTTCTCGCGCCCGTGGTCATCACGCTGTCGCTGATCGCGGTGATCTACATCGGTCTCGTCGCGCTCGTTCAGGCGGACATGAAGAAGCTGGTGGCGTATTCGTCGATTGCGCACATGGGCTTCGTCACGCTTGGCTTCTTCATCTTCAGCCAGCTTGGCGTGGAAGGCGCGATCATCCAGATGATCTCGCACGGCTTCGTCTCGGGCGCGATGTTCCTTTCCATCGGCGTGCTGTACGACCGCGTCCACTCGCGCCAGATCGCGGATTACGGCGGTGTCGTCAATACCATGCCGAAGTTCGCGGCGTTCTCCATGTTGTTCGCCATGGCCAACTGCGGCCTGCCGGGCACCTCGGGTTTCGTCGGCGAGTTCATGGTGATTCTGGCCGCCGTGAAGTTCAACTTCTGGATCGGTTTCCTGGCCACGTTCACGCTGATTCTCGGCGCGGCCTATACGCTGTGGATGTACAAGCGCGTGTACTTCGGCGCCGTGGCGAACGATCATGTCGCGAAGCTGAAGGACATCAACAAGCGCGAAATGTTCATGCTGGTGGTGCTCGCAGCGTTCACGCTGTACATGGGCCTGCATCCGAAGCCCTTCACCGACGTGATGCACGAATCGGTGGCAAACCTGCTCTCCCACGTCGCGCAGTCCAAGCTGCCGCTGGATCAGTAACGCCGTGCGGAGGAATTAAAAGATCATGCAAAACGCCCCTATGAGTGTGCTGTTGCCCGACGCGGTCCTGATGGCCGCAGTCGTCATCGCCTGGTTGAACGACACGATCTTCGGCGTGCCAAGCCGTCGTGTCACGTATCTGATCGCGCTCGTGTCGACCCTCGTGGTCGGCGTGTGGTTCGCGTTCACAGCACTCGACCCGACGCCGCATTACTTCTTCACGCGCATGTATGTCGTCGATCCGTTCGCGAGCGCCATGAAAGCGGTGGTGTGTCTGGGCTACGCGGTGTCGGTCATCTATTCGCGGCGCTATCTGGAAGACCGCGGTCTGTTTCGCGGCGACTTCTTCCTGCTTGGCCTCTTTTCGCTGCTCGGCCAGTGCGTGATGATTTCGGGCAACAACTTCCTCACGCTGTACCTCGGCCTCGAACTGATGTCGCTGTCGCTGTATGCGGTCATCGCGCTGCGCAAGGATTCGCCGCAGGCGAACGAATCGGCGATGAAGTATTACGTCCTCGGCGCGCTCGCTTCCGGCTTCCTGCTCTACGGCATTTCCATGCTTTATGGCGCGACCGGCTCGCTGGAACTGGGTGAAGTCTTCAAGGCGGTGGCTTCGGGCCGCATCAACGATGCGGTGCTGTTGTTCGGCATCATCTTCGTCGTGGCGGGCGTGGCGTTCAAGATGGGCGCGGTGCCGTTCCATATGTGGGTGCCGGACGTCTATCAAGGCGCACCGACCGCAATGACCTTGCTCACCGGCGGCGGCCCGAAGGTCGCGGCCTTCGCGTGGGGCTTGCGCTTCTTGGTGATGGGTCTGCTGCCTTTCGCGGTCGACTGGCAAGAGATGCTCGTGATTCTCGCCGCGCTGTCGCTGATCGTTGGCAACGTCACGGGTATCGTGCAGAAGAACATCAAGCGGATGCTCGCGTACTCGGCCATCTCCAACATGGGCTTCGTGCTTCTCGGCCTGCTGGCTGGCGTGGTGGACGGCAAGGTAACGGGCGCGGCGGGCGCCTACAGCTCGGCAATGTTCTATAGCATCATCTACCTCGTCACGACGCTTGGCACCTTCGGCGTGGTCATGCTGCTTGCGCGCCGCGACTTCGAAGCCGAGATGATCGACGACTTCAAGGGTTTGAATCAGCGCAGCCCGGTGTTCGCGTTCGTCATGATGATCATGATGTTCTCGCTTGCCGGCATTCCGCCGACGGTCGGTTTCTACGCGAAGCTCGCCGTGCTCGAAGCGACGATGAACGCCGGTCTGACGTGGCTCGCCGTGCTGGCCGTCCTGACATCGCTGGTCGGTGCGTTCTACTACCTGCGTATCGTGAAGCTGATGTACTTCGACGCGCCGCAAGATGCGTCGCCGATCGTTGCCGGCAGCCTCAATCGCTCCTTGCTGGCGTTCAACGGTCTGGCCGTGTTGGTGCTCGGTCTCGTGCCCGGCCCGCTGATGACGGCTTGCCTGCAAGCGATCACGCATACGCTGCCGCTGTAATGTCGGCAGCGGGATGGTTTATCGTGCTGTTGGCGCTCGTCGGCGCCAACTTGCCGTTCCTGAATCAGCGCCTTTTTGCCGTCGTGCCGCTCAAGCTTCATGCGGATGGGAGCAAGACGGCGAAGAAGGGCGTTTGGATTCGAATCGGCGAGTTGCTCGTTCTTTACTTCGCGGTTGGCGCGCTCGGCTTCATGCTCGAAGCGCGCGCCGGCAACCGCTTCGATCAGGAATGGCAGTTTTATGCCATTACCTTCAGTCTCTTCGTGGTGTTCGCGTTTCCGGGCTTCACGTATCAGTATCTTGTCAAACGCCGCTGACGGCTGGTTGCTGTCGGCGGCTTTTGGCGATTTGGCATAGGGCTCAAGATGGCAGATCATAACGCTTCTTCCACCGCGAACTTCGGTAACGACGACGGCCTAATCGAGAAGAAGGTCGAAAGCGTCACGCTTCACGAAGGCAAATTTTTGACGCTCAAGCGCGATACCGTGGAATTGCCCGACGGCAAGCACGCCACGCGCGAATTCGTCGAGCATCCGGGCGCGATGATGATCCTGCCGGAATTCGACGATGGTCGCGTCTTGCTGGAACGGCAGTATCGGTATCCGGTGGGAAAGGTGCTGCTCGAATTTCCCGCCGGCAAGCTCGATCCCAACGAAGACGAGCTGACATGCGCGAAGCGTGAACTGCTGGAAGAGACGGGCTATACCGCGAGCGAGTGGATTTTTCTGACGCGTATCCACCCCGTGATCTCCTATTCGACCGAGTTCATCGATCTCTATCTCGCGCGCGGTCTCACCGCTGGCGATGCCCGGCTCGATGAAGGCGAATTTCTCGAGACGTTTATCGCGGAGCCGGCGCAACTCATGCAGTGGGTGAAGGACGGCACGATCAGCGATGTTAAGACGATCATCGGCGCGTTCTGGCTGGAGAAGGTGCGCTCGGGAGAGTGGGCGTTGGGAGAATCGAAGGCGTAGTCGTCATCCGTTGAACCGCTGAAGACGTATCGCTTGCCCCAAGATCATTCGATCTTGGGGCTTGTTCGTTTTCGGCGCAGTGCCAGACTGCCACATTTCGCGTTATGGGTGAGCCAAGCGCCCGTACCCTCGAACCGCTAGAATCGATCACCGGTCGAGCAATCAAAAGATCAGTCTTTACGAACGACCGTTCACAATCGATAGTTTTGAGATAAACTTCCCGGAAGTCCCCATCAGCATGAAGGTCCTCGATTTAAAGTGCTCGCATGAACATCGGTTTGAAGGCTGGTTCGCTTCTGCCGAAGAGTTCGAATCGCAACTGTTGCGCAAGCTGGTTGCGTGTCCGGTCTGTTCGGAGACGGATGTGAGCCGCATGCCATCGGCGCCGCGTCTGAATCTTTCGACGACGCGCAACGACCGCGCGGTACCGACGGAACCATCGCCGGATGCGGCGGGCGTTCAGGCGCGCGCGCTTCAGTTCATGCGCGAGTTGATCGAGAAGACCGAGAACGTGGGCGATCGTTTTGCCGAGGAAGCACGGCGCATTCATTACGATGAAGCGCCCGCGCGCAATATCCGCGGCGTGACGACGCCCGAAGAAACGCATGCCTTGCTGGAAGAAGGGATCGACGTATTGCCGTTGCCCGTTCCGGCCGCACTGAAAGAGCCGCTGCAGTAAGTCAGCGGTGTCTCATGTGGTCGGCTACACAGGAGACACAGCGCATGAATCTCGATCATTCCCCTGCGGACGAAGCCTTTCGCGCCGACATCCGTAACTGGCTCGAAGCCAGCCTGCCGCGCGCACTGCGCGACAAGGTTCTCAATCACAAGCGTCTGACTCGCGAAGACTTCGCGAACTGGCACAAGCTGCTCGGCGAGCGCGGCTGGTCGGCGGTCGCGTGGCCGAAGCAGTATGGCGGTCCCGGCTGGAACGCCACGCAGCGTCATATCTGGGACGAAGAATCCGCGCGCGCGGGCGCACCGATGGTCCTGCCATTCGGCGTATCGATGGTCGCGCCCGTACTCATGAAATATGGCAGCGACGCGCAAAAGGCTCGCTATCTGCCGCGCATTCTCGATGGCTCCGACTGGTGGTGTCAGGGCTATTCCGAGCCCGGCTCCGGTTCCGATCTCGCTTCGTTGCGCACGCGCGCCGAGCGACAGGGCGATCACTACATCGTCAATGGTCAGAAAACGTGGACCACGCTCGCGCAACATGCCGACATGATGTTCTGCCTCGTGCGTACCGATCCCGAGGCCAAGAAACAGGAGGGCATTTCGTTCCTTCTGATCGATATGAAAACGCCGGGCATCACCGTGCGGCCGATCATCACGCTCGACGAAGATCACGAAGTCAACGAAGTCTTTTTCGACGACGTGAAGGTGCCGGCCGCCAATCTCGTCGGCGAGGAGAATCGCGGCTGGACGTATGCGAAGTATTTGCTGGGGCACGAGCGAACGGGCATTGCGCGCGTGGGGCAATCGAAGCGTGAACTGCGCTTTCTCAAGCGGCTTGCACTCGAACGCACGAGCCGCGGCCAGCCGCTTTTGCACGATCCCTTGTTCGCCGCGAAAGTCGCCGCGCTCGAGATAGAACTGATGGCCCTCGAAGCGACGGTGCAGCGCGTGATCGCAAGCGAGTCGGATGCAAAAGGTCCGGGGCCCGAAGCATCGATGCTGAAGATCAAAGGCACGGAAGTGCAGCAGGCGCTGACCGAACTCATGTTCGAAGCGGCCGGACCGCAAGCGGCCGGCTTCGATCCCGCGTACCTCGAAGGCGAGCGCGACGCGAGCCAGACCGGCGACGACGATGCCGCGCCGCTTGCCGCGTACTACTTCAACTTTCGCAAGACGTCGATCTATGGCGGCTCGAACGAGATTCAAAAGAACATCATCGCGCAGATGATTCTGGGCCTTTGAGGAGCGCGCATGGACTTCGATTTCACCGATGAACAGCAGCAGTTTCGCGATGCACTGCGCCGCTATCTCGACCGCGAATATTCGTTCGACGCGCGGCAGAAGATCGTCATGTCGCAAGCGGGTGTCGATGCACGGCACTGGAACGCGTTCGGCGAACTCGGCTTGCTGGCGCTGCCCGTTCCCGAAGCGCAAGGCGGTTTCGATGGTGGGCCCGTCGATATGCTCGTCGTGATGCAAGAGCTCGGGCGCGCGCTCGTCGTCGAGCCTTATTGGGCGACGGCGGTCGGCATCGAAGCGTTGCGGCTCGCGGCATCGGCGGAACAGGGCGAATTGCTCGAGCGCGCCGGACGTGGCGAACTCAGGATGGCGGTGGCGTTCAACGAGCCGCACGCGCGCTACGATCTCTTCGATCTTCGCACTACGGCGAGCAAGCAAGGCGAACGCCATACGCTCGACGGCAGGAAGTCGGTCGTGCAGCACGGCGCGCAGGCCGATTACTGGATCGTGCCCGCGCGTCTCGGCGATGAAGTTGCGCTCTTTCTGGTGCCGCGCGATGCCGCCAACGTCGATGTCACCGACTACCGCACGATCGACGGTCAGCGCGCCGCGACGCTCGTCTTCAGGAACACGCAAGCCACGCGTTTGAACGGTGGTGCGGCCACGTTCGCGAAGATCGCCGATTACGCCACGCTTTTGCTTTGCGCCGAAGCCCTCGGCGCGCTCGATGCGCTCGATCGCGCGACCGTCGACTACACGAAGGAGCGCAAGCAGTTCGGTGCGCCCATCGCGCGGTTTCAAGTGCTGCAGCATCGCATGGTGGACATGCTGATTCACACCGAGCAGGCACGCTCCATCACGTATCTTGCCGCTGCGCGTTACGCCAGCGACGACGCGGCCACGCGCACGCAGGCCATTTCCGCTGCGAAGGCGCGTGTCGGTCAGGCGGCGCGCTTTGTCGGGCAACAGGCGGTGCAGTTGCACGGCGGCATGGGCGTGACCAACGAGATGCCCGCCGCGCACTGGTTCAAACGGCTGTCGATCATCGAGACGACGCTCGGCGACGTGGACTACCACCTCGCGCGTTTTGCGTCGCAGCCCGCGTTTCATGACCTGGAAGGAGCTTGAATGACCTACGCCTATGAAGATTTCGAAGTCGGTGATGCGGTGACGCTCTCCGCCCACACGTTCACGCGCGATGAGATCATCGAGTTCGCGAAGCGTTACGATCCGCAGCCGTTCCATCTGTCGGAGGAAGCGGGCAAGGCGTCGCATTTCGGCGGTCTCGTTGCGAGCGGCTGGAACACCTGTTCCGCGATGATGGGCATTCTCGTGCGCGACATGCTCGCCGATTCGACCTCGATGGGTTCGCCCGGTCTCGACAATATCCGCTGGATCAAGCCGGTGCGCGTCGACGATTCGGTGCGGCTTACGGTGCGCGTGCTGGACAAGCGCGTGTCGAAGAGCAAGCCGGATCGCGGTATCGTCGCCACGCGCTGGGAAGCGCATAACCAGGATGGCGAACTGGTGCTGACGGTGGATTCGGCGGCGCTGTTCGGGTTGCGCAACGCGGGTTCGCAAGCGAGCTAAAGGGCGCGGCTAGGCCGTCTTCCTCGCTCAATCGCGCGCTTCCGAATACCGCTCGAACTCGAGCTTCGCGATGGCATTGCGATGCACTTCGTCCGGCCCATCCGCGAGCCGCAGCGTGCGCGCCGAAGCATACGCATAAGCGAGCGGAAAGTCGTCGCAGATGCCGGCCGCGCCGTGCGCCTGTATCGCCCAGTCGATGACCTGACACGCGATGTTCGGCGCCACGACCTTGATCATCGCGATCTCGCCGCGCGCGCCCTTATTGCCGACGGTGTCCATCATGTAGGCAGCTTTGAGCGTGAGCAGACGCGCCTGTTCGATCATGATGCGCGCCTCGGCGATGCGCTCTTGCGTCACGCCTTGTCGCGCAATCGGCTTGCCGAACGCCACGCGCGACAGCGTGCGCTTCGTCATCAGTTCGAGCGCGCGTTCGGCGAGACCGATGAGCCGCATGCAATGATGAATGCGCCCCGGCCCGAGCCGCCCTTGCGCGATCTCGAAGCCGCGTCCGGCGCCGAGCAATAAGTTGGCGGCCGGCACGCGCACTTGCTCGAGCGTAATCTCCATGTGGCCGTGCGGCGCGTCGTCGTAGCCGAAAACATTGAGCGGCCGACGCACCGTGATGCCCGCTGCATCGGCAGGCACGAGGATCATCGATTGTTGCGCGTGGCGTGGCGCATCAGGATCGGTCTTGCCCATCACGATATACACCTTGCAGCGCGGATCGCCCGCACCGGATGACCACCACTTGTGGCCATCGACGACGTAATCGTCGCCATCGCGCGTGATGCTGCAACGGATGTTCGTCGCATCCGACGACGCCACTTCCGGCTCGGTCATCAGAAACGCCGAACGAATCTCGCCGCGCAGAAGCGGTTCGAGCCACTGCGCCTTTTGCGCGTCGGTGCCATAGCGTTCGATGGTCTCCATGTTGCCGGTATCGGGCGCATTGCAGTTGAAGACTTCGGGCGCCCACGGTACGCGACCCATGATTTCGCAGAGCGGCGCGTATTCGAGATTCGTGAGACCCGCGCCACGCGCCGATGCCGGCAGAAACAGATTCCACAGTCCTTCGCGACGTGCGTGGTCCTTGAGGTTTTCGATCAGCCGCGTCGGCACCCATGCGTTGCCCGCCGCGCGATTGGCTGCGATCTCCTCGGCGAAGGCGTGTTCGTTCGGATAGATATGCGCGTCGAAGAAGGCGAGCAGCTTCTCGCGCAGCGCGTGCACCTTCTCTGTGTAGTCGAAATTCATCGCTCGTCTCCTCTTTTCCGTCTTCAGTGGCCGACTTTCTGGGCGTAGTGCCAGGCAAGTTCGGCCATCGGCCGCGCGCGCCGGCCCGCATCGGCGGCTTGCGCGCTCGCGGCGGTGCCATCGACCACACGCTTCATGATGCCTTGCAGAATCGCGGCGATGCGGAACATGTTGTAGGCAAGGTAAAAGTTCCAGTCGCCTTCGATCGCAAAGCCCGTGCGTTCGCAATAGCGTGCGACGTAGGCGGCTTCGTCGGGAATGCCGAGCGCGGTCCAGTCGAGTCCCGCGATACCGCGAAACTGCGATGGATCGACATGCCAAGCCATGCAGTGATACGCGAAGTCGGCGAGCGGATTGCCGAGCGTGGAGAGTTCCCAGTCGAGCACGGCAAGCACGCGCGGCTCGTTCGGATGAAAGATCAGGTTGTCGAGCCGGAAGTCGCCATGCACGATGCTCACGCGTGCCTCGACTTGCGGGATATGCCGCGGCAACCATTCGATCAGGCGGTCCATTGCGTCGATGGATTCGGTTTGCGACGCGACGTACTGCTTGCTCCAGCGTCCGATTTGCCGCTCGAAGTAGTTGCCAGGCTTGCCGTAGGTGGCGAGTCCGACCGCTGCTACATCGACGGTATGAAGCGCGGCGATCACGCGATTGGTTTCGCCATAAATCGCGGCGCGTTCGTCGGCCGACATGCCGGGCAGCGACGGGTCCCACAAGACGCGGCCTTCCACAAAATCCATGACATAGAACGCGCGGCCGATCACGCTCTCGTCCTCGCACAGCGCGAGCATGCGCGCGACGGGGACATCCGTGGCGGCGAGTGCGTGCATCACGCGATATTCACGCTCGATTGCATGCGCCGATGGCAAGAGCTTCGCGGCCGGCCCGGGCTTCGAGCGCATGACATAAGCGCGCGTGGGCGTGACGAGTTTGAAGGTCGGGTTCGACTGGCCGCCCGCGAACTGCTCCAGCTTGAGCGGGCCGCTGAATCCTTCGACGTGCGCGGCAAGCCACGCGGCGAGCGCGTCGCTATCGAAGCGCTGGCTCTCGTGCACCGGACGCGTTCCTTCGAACGCTGCGAAATCGGTTTCGTTGTCTGGCATCGTCTCCTCCCATATTTTTGTGGTGCGCCAGGACGTCGCGCTTCAGTCCATCTCGTCGGCCTTGAAGCGCAGAAACTGCGCGTACAGCAGTTCCATCGTCGTGTGACGCACGTCGGCATGAAGCGGCGAGGGCGGCGAATGATTGATTGCATGCACGACCCAGTCGCCGGGTTTGTCGCCGACATCGAGCGCGTTGATGCAGCCCGTCGCCTGCGACAGATGTCCGAAGAACGCGCGCCCGCCGGCCGTGATCGCATGCGACAGCAACGCGCGATTCACGCCGCCGTGCAGCACGAGCAGCACCGTGTCCCATGAGGCATCGCCGCGCAGCTTCGTCATGGCGGGCAGCGCGCGATCGAGCAGCTCGCCAATGCTTTCGCCGCCCAGAAAGCGCGTCTCTTCGGGCACCACGCCATCGAACACGGAAAGAAAAGCGCGCTCGATATCCTGCGTCGTGAGACTCGCGAGCCGCCCGCCGCGTATCTCCTGCCACTCCGGCCAAACTTCCGGCTCGATTGGCTGATGCGTTTCGGCGAGCACGCGCTGCGCCGTTTCGCGCGTGCGCGGCAAGCCGCTCACGATCACGCGGTCAAAGCGAATGTTCTGCGCGGCAAACACGCGTCCAGCCGCGCTTGCTTCCTCGCGGCCGCGTTCGTTGAGCGGCACGCTTTCCGGGTCGATTGCGCGGCCGCTGTCGTCGAAATACGTGACGTCGCCATGGCGCATCAGATAGATGCGGCGGCGTTTGGGCAACTGGTATTGAGCCATCTCAGCGGTAAGTCGGCTGACGCTTTTCGAGGAACGCGGTAATGCCTTCGAGCGCGTCACCGTGATGCAGGGCGTCGACGAAGCTGTCGCGTTCCATGTCGAGATGCGCGGCGAGCGGCTGCACGTCCGCCGCGTTGATGAGCGACTTGATGCGTGCGAGTGCTTTCGGCGACACGCTGCCGAGATCGTCGGCCCAGGCGATGGCGGCATCGAGCGCGATGCCTTTCTTCGTCAGCCGGTTGACCACGCCCACTTCATACAGACGCGCCGCGCCGATCGGCTTCGCTTCGAGCAGGACTTCGCTGGCGAGCGTGCGCGGCAAGGCGCGCGCGAGGAACCACGAAGCGCCGCCATCGGGCGTGAGGCCGACGCGCGCATACGACATGACGAAGCGCGCGTCGTCGGCGGAGACGATCAGATCGCACGCGAGCGCAAGCGAAAATCCCGCGCCGGCCGCGGCACCCTCCACGGCCGCGATGATCGGCTTGGTCGATGCCCGCAACGCGCTGATCCATTCGCCCAGCAAGTCGATGCTCTCGGCCTGCACCGACTCATCCTTCGCGCGATTTTCGAGCAGCCTGTTCAGGTTGCCGCCCGAGCAGAAGAAGTTGTCCGCGCCCGTCAGCACGATGGTGCGCACCGACGTGTCGCGCTCGGCCGTGCTGAGCGCCTCGATGCCGGCCGCATACATATCCGGATGCAGGGCGTTGCGCGCGCCCGGATTCGACAGCTTGAGCACGAGCGTGGTGTCGCTCCCGGCAGGGCGGTAGGTCAGCAGTTCGGCGCTCATCTGAGCTCCTCGATATGGGTAAGCGAAAGTCCGAGCCTCGCGCGGCGTGCGAGCCAGGGCGAAGGCCGGTAGCGTGGGTCGCCGAGCACGCCGTGGATGTTCTGCAAGATCGTGAGGATGGTCGCGGCGCCGAGCGCGTCGCCGAGTGCGAGCGGTCCGCGCGGATAGCCGAGGCCGAGCATCACGGCGAGATCGATGTCGGTCGGCGTCGCAATGCCTTGCTGCGCGATATCGCAGCCAATGTTCACGATGGTTGCCACCACGCGTTGCGCGACAAAACCGGTCGAGTCGCGGATGACGCTGACGGGCACGCCATCGGCGGCGAAGAGCGCGTGCGCCGCGTCGCGCATGGCGGGCGTGGTCGCGGGCGTCGTCATGATGGTGCGGCGCGCGGCGGTATCGAAGGGAAAGAGTGTGTCGATGGCGACGACGCGCGTGGCGTCAAGCTTTTCAGCGACGGCGGCGGTGGTCGCATCGAAGCCGAGCGGCGTGACCACGATCAAGGAATCCGAAGCGGGCGTTGCGTCGGTATCGAGTTCGACCGATGCGGGAAGCAACGCGCGCACCGCTTCATAAGCGCTTTGCGACGCCCGACTGACCCACACGCGCTTGGGCAAGCGGGTAGGCGCTTCGGCTTCGGACGGCGCGATTTGTTTGCCATCGGCATATCGATAGAAACCTTCGCCCGTCTTGCGCCCGATCAGCCCGCCCGCGAGCCGCGTGCCCGTGATCGGCGAAGGCCTGAAGCGCGGCTCTTCATAGAACTGGTGATAGATCGACTCCATCACCGGATGCGAGACATCCAGCGCGGTGAGATCGAGCAATTCGAACGGCCCGAGGCGAAAGCCCGCCTGCTCGCGCATGATGCGGTCGATGTCCGCGAAACTCGCCACGCCTTCGCTCGCCACGCGCAGGCCTTCGGTGTTCATGCCGCGTCCCGCGTGATTCACGATGAAGCCCGGCATGTCCTTCGCGCGCACCGGCGTGTGACCCATGCGGCGCGCGAGTTCCATGAGTGAATCGCCCGCGCGCGGATCGCCACGTAGCCCGTCGATGACTTCGACCACGCGCATCAACGGCACGGGATTGAAAAAGTGGAAGCCCGCGACGCGTTCCGGTTTCGAGCAGCCCGCCGCGATTGCGGTGATCGACAGTGACGAAGTGTTCGACGCGAGAATGCAGCGCGCGCTCACCACGGCTTCGAGTTCACGGAACAGTTCGCGCTTGATGTCGAGATTTTCGACGATCGCTTCCACGATGACGTCGCAATCCGCGAGTTCGCTCGCGTCCTGTGCGTCGTGCACGTTGGCGAGCGCGGCGTGCGCATCGGCTTCTCTGATCTTGCCCTTGGCGGCGAGCTTCGATAGCGTTTCGGACAGATACTCGCGCGCGGCGGCAAGCGCGACGGGATTGGCATCGAAGAGACGCACGGTGAGTCCGGCGAGCGCCGCGATCTGCGCGATACCGCGACCCATCGCGCCGCTGCCGACGATTCCAAGCGTTCCGATTGCGTATTCCTGCGAACTCATGATGCGGATGTCTCCTCTACGTGATTGAATTCGCCGCGCCCCGCTCAGAGTTTCGAGAGCCTTTGCAAGGCGAGCGCCAGCGTTTCTTCCTTCTTGGCGAAGCAGAACCGCACGACGCCGGATTCGTGACTCTCGTGATAAAACGCCGACACCGGAATGGCCGCGACGCCGATCTCGCTCGTGAGCCATTGCGAGAAGTCGGCTTCGGGCATGTCGCTGATCGCCGAATAATCGACGCACTGAAAATAGGTGCCGTCGCAAGGCAGGAGCTTGAAGCGGGAATCGGCGAGACCCGCGCGGAAAAAGTCGCGCTTCTTCTGATAGAACGCGGGCAGTTCGAGATACGGCTTCGGGTCTTCGAGATAATGCGCGAGGCCGACCTGCATGGGTGTGTTCACCGTGAACACGTTGAACTGATGCACCTTGCGGAATTCGGCGGTCAGCGCGGCGGGCGCGGCGACGTAGCCCACTTTCCAGCCTGTCACATGGAAGGTCTTGCCGAAGCTCGACACGACGAAGCTGCGCTTGGCCAGTTCCGGGTAGCGCGAGACGCTTTCGTGCGGCGCGCCGTCGTAGACCATGTGTTCGTAGACTTCGTCGGAGAGGATCAGCACGTTGGTATCGCGCACGATCTCTTCGAGCTTCTTCATGTCCGCCGCGCGCCAGACGCGCCCGGTCGGATTGTGCGGCGTGTTGATCATCAGAAGGCGCGTCTTCGGCGTGATCGCGGCGGCGATCTTGTCGAAGGGCAGCGCGTAGTCGGGCGCTTCGAGCGCGACGAACACGGGCTTGCCGCCCGCGAGCTCGATGGACGGCACGTAGCTGTCGTACGTCGGCTCGATGACGATGACTTCATCGCCCGGATGCACGCAGCACAGCACCGCCGTGAGCAGGGCCTGCGTCGCGCCGGCGGTCACGGTGATCTCGCGGTCGGCGTCGTAGGCGCGGCCGTAGAGCGCGTCGATCTTGCGCGCGATGGCCTGACGCAAGGGCGCGGCGCCCGCCATCGGCGGATATTGGTTGTGGCCGTCGCGCATGGCGTTGGCGACGGCATCCACGACGCGCGGGTCGCAGTTGAAATCGGGGAAACCCTGACCGAGATTCACCGCGCCCTTCTGTGCGGCGAGCGCGCTCATCACCGTGAAGATGGTCGTGCCGACATTGGGCAGACGCGACGGAAAGGACAGCTCGGGCGGGGTCTGTGGCAGTTCGTGCGTGGCGTTCATGGCGTGGACGTGTGCTGACGGGTAGGGTTGCTCTTCTAAACAGCGCTTGCAATGTGCGCGGACGTGGCCTGCGGTGCCTCGAATCGTGCCTCGAATGCGGTGACGAAAGGTTTGGGTTCGCCGATACGAAACGCAAAATCCCGCGCGACGCGCTTCGCGAGCTTCAGCACCGCGCGATCCTTCGAGACGAGCCAGTCCGCGCGAGAAGCCTGAGCGAGTTCGAGGAACTTCTGGTCGTCGCGGTCGCGGCACTTGGGCAGCGGCCGTTCGCCTTCCTGCGTGCGCGGCGCGATCAAGGTCGAAAGCCGCGCGACGATGGCAAGCGCCGCTTCCTTGTCGACGTTCAAGCGCACGAACTGCGGATAGTCGAGCACACGCGTGAGTTCGGTGAGACACCGCGGATCGATCAGCGCTTCGAGCGTGCCTGCTTCGAGCGCGGCGCGAATCGGGCGCGTGGCGGGATCGTCGAATACGAGGATGTCGATCCACACGTTGGAATCGAGCACCACGCGTAAGGCGGAGGCGGGCGTGGGCGCTTGCACGGGCAGCGCGGCGGAATTTTCCATTCGATACAATTGGGGGTTTATGCCTATGATCGCCGCTCGTTTGACGGCGAGCCTCCATGATAATCGTTCTATCGCCTGCCAAATCGCTCGACTACGAGACGCCGCCGCATATCCGCAAGCACACGCTGCCCGAGTTCGTCGATGACGCCGCCGAGCTCATCAAGGGTCTGCGTCATCTTTCGCCGCAACAGATCGGCGGAATGATGGGCATCTCGGACCAGCTCGCGTCGCTCAACTTCCAGCGTTATGCCGAATGGTCGAGGCGTTTCGACGAGACCAATTCGAAGCAGGCCGTGCTCGCCTTCAATGGCGATGTCTACGAAGGCTTCGCCGCGAAGACGCTGTCTTCGGCCGATCTCGACTACGCGCAGAATCATGTGCGTGTTTTGTCCGGGCTTTATGGGCTCTTGCGACCACTCGACCTATTGCAGCCGTATCGCCTTGAGATGGGCACCAAGTTTCCGAACGCACGCGGCAAGGATCTTTACGCGTTCTGGGGCGAGCGCATCACGGCCGCGCTCAACGAGCAATTCAGGAAGCAGCGCGGCGCGCGCGTGCTCGTGAATTGTGCGTCGGGGGAATACTTCAAGTCGGTGAAGCCGCGGCTTCTCGACGTGCCGGTGGTCGCGCCCGTGTTCGAGGACTGGAAGGGCGGACGCTACAAGATCATCAGTTTTCATGCGAAACGCGCGCGCGGTTTGATGGCGCGCTATGCGGTGAAGAACCGCATCGACGAGCCGGAAGGGCTCAAGGACTTCGACAGTGACGGGTATGCGTTCGACGCGAAGGCATCGAACGATACGACTTATGTTTTTCGCCGCCGCGTCGCGGATTAAAGTGTCTGCATCAAGGAATTCATCATGAGCATTTCAATTTCAAGTCATTTCGATGCGGGCGCAATCGAAGTCGTCGACGCGACCAACCCGTCCGATATTCGTTTGCGCGTGCGTCCGGATTCTCACGCCGATTTCGCGCAGTGGTTTTATTTCCGCGTCTCGGGTGCGCGTGGCGAGCGTCTCGTGATGAGCTTCGAGAATGCGGCGCAATGCGCGTTTCCGGAAGGCTGGCGCGACTATCAGGCGGTGGCGAGCTACGATCGCGTGAACTGGTTTCGCGTGGAGACGGAGTACGTGGGCGGCGTGTTGAAGATCGACCATACCCCCGATTTCGATCGCATCCATTACGCGTATTTCGAGCCGTATAGCGACGAGCGTCACGCGGAATTCCTTGGCGCCGTGCAGCAGATGCCGCACGCCACGTTGACCGAACTTGGCAGCACGGTGCAAGGCCGACCAATGTCCTTGCTTTCGCTCGGTCTCGCCGATGGCACGAGTGCCAAGCCCAAGAAGAACGTGTGGATCATCGCGCGCCAGCATCCGGGCGAAACGATGGCGGAATGGTTCGTCGAGGGCCTCGTCAAGCGGCTCGCGGGCTGGGGCGACTGGGCGGGTGACCCGACCGCGCGCGCGGTACTGGATCGCGCGGTGTTTCATATCGTCCCGAACATGAATCCGGATGGCAGCGTGCTCGGCAATCTGCGCACCAACGCGGCCGGCGCGAACCTGAACCGCGAATGGATGGAGCCGGATGCCGCGCGCAGTCCCGAGGTGCTCGTGGTGCGTGATGCCATCCGCGATATCGGCTGCGACATGTTCTTCGACATCCATGGCGACGAAGCCATTCCTTACGTGTTCGTCGCGGGCTCGGAGATGCTGCCGGGCTTCACCGGCAAGCAGGCGGAAGAGCAGAAGGCGTTCATCGAATTCTTCAAGCAGGCAAGCCCGGACTTTCAGGACGTGCACGGCTACGAGTCGAGCAAGTATCAGACGGATGCGCTCAAGCTCGCGTCGAAGTACATCGGCAACGAGTACAAGTGTCTCTCGCTGACGCTGGAGATGCCGTTCAAGGACAACGCGAATTTGCCGGATGAGCGTGTGGGCTGGAGTGGCGAGCGGAGTTCGGCGCTTGGTGCGGCGATGTTGCAGGCGATTCTTTGGCAGTTGCAGACGTATCCGGCCTGATCTATCCCAGAGCGTTTCCGATGACGCAAAAAGGCGCGACACCTTCAGGTGCCGCGCCTTTTTTGTTTGCCGTGCTTCCTGGCTGGCTAGCTAGTGCTTCTTGGCCGACTTCTTCGTCGACTTGCCCGAGCTCTTGCTTTTGCCCGCAGACGCACCTTTTGTTTTCGCGCCATGCTTGCCCTTCGTGCCGCGTGCGGACGACGGTTCGGCGCGGGGGCGTAGTGGCGGAACCGGATCGTTCCAGCCGAAGGCGAGCATTTGACTGCCTACGTAGCCACAACGAAACTTGAGCGGCGTGACATCGCTCTCACCGCTCTTCGAGACGCCTTCGCCCTCGACTGTCACGACGTTGTCCACCTTGATACGCTGCTTCTTCTCGTCGAACGAATCGTTCCACGGTTCGATGGTCGAGCGCGATTGGTCGAAGACAGCAGGCGGAAACTCTACGTGATCGAACGCCGCCGAAGTGCTGGCGATGAAGTTGCCGTGTGCCGCGCAATCCGCGACGAGCGGATTGGCGTGGAAGTCGGTGACGAAGTGGTGAATCAATTCGTTGCGCTCGTCGAGCGAGTCGGCTAAGGCGGATACTGCCGCGCATGCAATCGATGCGCATACCGCCAACCGGCCGACGAGCCGCAAAAGCCGGCGCGGTGCGTGGTTACTTTCCATCAAGTCTGGTGCTAAGAAGACACGGGCAAGTAAGATGCCGCGTGCGGGGAAGGAGTTCCATCTTATCGCACTTTGATTGCGTTTTTGCTCGCGTGCAATTCGGCTTGCGGTGCCTCAGACGCGAGGTCCGCGATCAAGGCGATAGCGGCGCACGTCGTAAGTGGTGATCCAGGCTGGCTTATACACCGAGATCAAAATGGTGAGCAGGCCGGTAAAGAGCGCTTCGCCAACAACCAGCAATAGCGAGCCGCGCATGAATGCAGCGGGCACGGTGACCGGTCCGCCGGTGAGCGCCATCTCGAAGAGCACCGTCGCACCGCATGCCGCGGCAACCGCTGCCGCGGAACTCACGAAGCCGTGCCCGATGATGAACGTAAACAGATTGCGCGGCAGCCACGCATTGGATAGCCGTTGCAGGAACGTTGATACCGCAACAGGCAGCGCGCCGAACAACATATAGGTGACCGCGACCGAGAGCCAGGATGCGTCGAGCACGACGGCCGCGAGACCGGTGGTGGCAGCCGTGCCGATGAGCGCCAGCCGCCAGTCGAACAAGGTGACCATCAAGGTCGCGCCCAGCAAGTGGATGACGGGTCCGTCGTCGAACCATGCATTGCACGCCCACAACACCGTCACCGCGACGATGATGCCAAGCCACACGTGCTGTAGCGTGGCGTCCTGCAATCTGCTGAAAGGACGCTGCAACAGTACGAGCGCGAGCAATCCCGCGGCGACTATCCAGCCGCCGACGGTAAGCCAAAGCGGGAGCGGTGTGTAAAAGAACCCCATGCCTTGCATATTACTCGTTGCGCGTGATTCGTGCGTGCAAACGACGAACCCAAACGCGTCCTTTGTTGCTAGAACGTCGCCTCGGGCTGGGCGGCCATTGGCAGTGACGACGCGTCGCTTTCCGTGAGTGACGGATACAGCGCGCGTCTTCGGCGCAATGGCACCACGTTCGCTTGTCCCGGCACTGCGCGCTCCGGCGCTTCGCATTCGCTGCTGCGAAGAATCTCGAGATGCGCGGTTTGCACGCCGTTATAGATGGCAACGGCAGCGGCACGGTTCGTGGCGCCCAGTTGCTGAAAGATGCTCGCAAGGTGGATCTTGACAGTGCCTTCGCTGATACCCAACGTCTTCGCGATCATCTTGTTGGTGCTGCCCATGTGTACGCAACGCATGATCTGCTGCTGCCGTGGCGACAGCGCGGGCAGATGACGCAGCCGCCGCCGAATGGCCGCGCTGAGCGGCGTACGAATGATGAGCGACTCCTGACTCAGCGCCGGATCGATCACATCGGGCGGCACGTAATGACCGCCGATGAGCACCATGTCGAGCGCCCTGACGATGAGAACGGGATCGAGCGTGCGTGGAATGACGCCCATCGCGCCGATGCCCATCAGCATATAAACCTGAGCGACCGTGGGTCGGTCGACCACTACGGCGGTGGGAATGCCTCGTGCCTCTTCGAGCAGCGTCTGCAGATCGCCCGCTCGCAGATGAGGCTCCCAGTCGACGACAATCAGGCTGGATCTGGCTTGTCTCAAGGCCACCCCGGCCTGTCGCCAGTCGATTACTTCGTTGAACTGCGCGTGACGCGCGATACGGCGCAGCAATGTTTTAAGGCCTGCACGACGTTCGCCGTCAGCACCCATGATCGTAATTTTCATGCTTATACCTCGAATCAATACGCCGACGCCTGCGCGCCGGGACTTGCTGCCGACAAGCGCGTCGGCACGGGTCCATATTGACAAACTTCGGCCGATTTTTCCCCCTAGCCAAACGGCATAGGCAGAATTGCGCAAAAAACCCCGCAAAAGCGGGGTTTTTTAATTGCCTTAGGCACTTAGTCTTATGACGCCAGTCAATGAAAGTGGGGTTGCGCAGGTTCGGCGTCTTCAGGCATCTCGGCATGTACGATCTCACCGAGCGGATCTGCGTAAAGCGGCACGCCGCAGTCGTCGCAAAATTCGGGTTCGAAGCGGCCTGCGTGGCGGCGCACGTCGGACACTCCAGCTTTCTTCAATAGCTCGACGATTTCTTCGACCGGACCGTTTGCGCCTTCCAGTTCGACGATGTCCTCTTCCATGTCCAGCTCGCCGTTCTCGCGGCCGTATAACGGCCATACGACACCGTAGATCACATCGTTACTGCCGCGACGCGTGAAGCCGACTCGATACTCGTCGATTCGGCGCTCGCCAAAGCCCGCGATGACTGCGCGCAATTCCTGCGGCGCGGTGCCGAGCGTATCGAACAGATAACGCACCGCCGTGCGCACCGTGTGAGGGCGGACTTGCTCGTCTGCATCGCGGCAGGCTGAGTAATAGGCGTCTGGAAGCAGGCATTCGATCTCACAACCCGGCAGGATGGCAGCGAAGTTTGGCCCACCTTGCGCCATCCATTGCTCCAGGCACTGACCGCGTTCGGTACGACCGCCCGTTTCGTCTTCTTGCCAGCGGAAGAAAGCCGCGCCTGCAGGAACGATCGCGATGGCCAACAGGAAGCGCGGGTCGGCGAGAATTGGCGAGGTCTCCGGCAGATCAGCTAGATTCAGCCGGACTGCCGCCGCGCCCAAGGCGGTCTGCGTCAATTGCTGGGCTAGCCGAGCCGTGTCCACGTGATGACGCGGCAATTGATCGATGCTGTACAGATACGGCGCGAATGCGACGCGCGCACCCGCCGCAAGCACGTGCGCCTGCAGCTGCGTACGCATGGCGTCGATCGTCTCGGACTTGAGCGCACCCGACGGGATGGAATAGCGCGTCCAGGCGAGCACCGGCGCGGCAATCAGGAGCGCTTCGTGCGCGACGCCCTCAATGTCGATGGCAAAAGACTCGCTATGCGTCTCGGCCATATCGGCAAGCGCACCGTAGGCATCGGGATGATTCTGCTGGAGATGATCTAAGGCAGCGTCGAGCGTTGTTTGATTGCCGTTACGCACGAGTTTGGCGATAAGGGCATCGAGACGCACTTCCCAGAAGCGGTCTTCGACGCGGCTGCCCGACGCGAACAGCGCGAGCGAGAGACTGACGAGCTTGTCAGCGTCCGGAGGAATACGTTTTGCAATTCGCGAGCGCATAGGGATACGAGTTAGTTGGGGCAGAAAACCTTTAATTGTAGTCGCTTAGGTGGCGCCGTTACTGCTCATCTGAATGGTAGCTAGAGTGACGTTCGAAACGTTGAACACGGGCTTTGAAGTGGATCGTTTGGGCGGTGGATCTTCGCCCGTCAATTTTTTCGTTTCGGCTACTTGCGGATTGCACGCCGCGCAACTAGAATTCCGTTCCTTCGCGATTCGATGAACGCGAAGGAAGCGGGAGGTGGTTTCAGTAGGCGAGGCGGGCAAAGGTGGTATTCGCTCCGAAGCGCGGCGGGCAAGAAAAGAAAGCTTCAAATTCTTGTTGACAGTAACTGAAACGACGTACATAATCTCGTTTCTCTGCTGCAGATGCAGCGACGCAAGACGAAGCGGTGCTGAGCAAAATGCTCGGTGCGCTTGGCGGGAAGTCTTGGCGAATGTGCTCTTTAAAAACTAACAGCCGATAAGTGTGGGCACTTGATGGCGCGAGCGGTTCTGACCTTTCGGGGTTGGGACGTTTAGCGAAAGTTATCAAGTCTCACACAGTATTAGAGGAAGGTT
>NZ_JALQDD010000012.1:0-27306 GCF_023631405.1 Caballeronia sp. GAWG2-1 | reverse complement strand
TGATAGTGCGGATCTCCCGTGTGAAAGTAGGTAATCGTCAGGCTCCTCATGCAGCAACAAAAACCCCACCCCCAAACAGGTGGGGTTTTTGCATTTCTGCAGCGTTGGCGCGCGAGAAAGTCTTGCTTACATCACGACGCAAGCACCAAATCCCCTCCAGTCGTCCGTCTCAAGCCCGTCTAAAACTCACATCGACCGTTTACCTCGTCGCCTCGAAATACTGTATAAATATACAGTACAAAAGGGGTGCCGAATGCTCTGGGCATGAGCAGGCTCTTGCATTCGGGTGGACGGGGAAGACTCATGGGTGCAGCACTTTCACTGCTCGATATCGGGCTGACATCGCGCCTGCAACAGCAGCTTTGGCAAGGCGAGCAGGTCGGCGTGTCGGACGCGGGTGTCGTTTCGAGTGGCTATCGGGCGCTCGATCTGGTCTTGCCAAATACCGGCTGGATGGCCGGCGCCGTCACTGAATTGCTTATCGAAGAATGCGGGGTCGGCGAGGTCAGGCTGCTCGCGCGTTCGCTTCGTGAGTTGGTGACGAAAAGAGGCCGCACCGTCATCTTCGTAGCGCCTCCCTGGATGCCCAATCCAGCAGCGTTCCGGTCGATGAACATCGCGCCGGGCAAGCTGGTCTGGGTCAAAGCGCCCGAGGATCAGGTGCTATGGGCGGCCGAGCAATCGCTCAAACAGGATGGCAGTGGCGCGGTCTTGATCTGGCTGCCCAAGGCGCGGCCCGATGCGCTGCGTCGTTTGCAAGTGGCCGCTCAGGACTCGCAGTCGCTGGTGTTTCTGTTCCGTCCGCTCGATGCCGCGAAGCAATCCTCCGCGGCACCATTGCGCATCGTCTGCAAACCGGTGCTGCCTGCGCACGCGCAGACAATGAATCGTCGCGAATGGATGCAGGTGGTCATGCTCGAAATCGACATCATCAAGCGGCGTGGTCCGTTGCTGGAGAAACCGCTGCAGTTGCGTTTGCCGCTGCAAATGCCGGCCTTGCCCGAGCACATTCGTCGCGCGGATCAAGCCAGGAGAGCACGAGAGGTCAATCATGTTGTGGATAGCGGTGACATTGCCGCTTTTATCGCTCGAAGCAGTCAGGCCGCCATCGATGCCGTCGATCTCGACGAATTCGACCTCGCCTGGAACGGGCTCGATGCCCGGTGAAGCGCTCGTCGGCAATTCGGTTGCGAACGCGGACGATTCCGGTCAGCCATGTTTTGCGCTCGCGGATCACGCGCGCATTCTGCTGCCCGATCTCGTCGCGTTCCGCCTCGGCGTGCGCCCGGGCAGCACGCGCTCGCATGCGTTCGCGCTCGCGCCGCGGCTCACTTTGCTTGCCGTCGATATCAGCGAAGAGCAGCGCGCTCTCGAAGCAGTGGCGTTGTCCTTGCTCGCGTTCACGCCGAAGGTCGTGCTTGCACATGCGAATACCGTGTTGCTGGAAGTCGGCGCGAGCATGCGGCTTTTCGGCGGCTTGCGCAGCCTCTTTGCAAAGGTGCGCTCCACGGTGAAAGATTGTGGCTTCACGTCCCGGATGGGCTGTGCGCCGACCGCGTGGGGCGCGTGGCTCCTTGCGCACGCGCGCACGCGACGAGTGGCGAAACGCGTTCGTATTGTGAAAGAGGCAACGCTCGTGCGCGCGCTCGATGCCTTGCCGGTGTCTCTCGTGCCGTCGGCGGCATCGCATGGCAATGCGTTCGAGCAGATTGGTTGCGTGACGCTCGCCGACTTGCGTCGCTTGCCGCGCAAAGGCGTGGCGCGGCGTTTCGGGCAGGGCATTCTGCAATGGCTCGCGCAAGCTTACGGGCAGGCGCCCGATCCACGCGAAGCGTTTTGCGCGCCGGCATCGTTCGAGGCGAAACTCGAGTTGCAGGCGCGCGTCGAAAACGCCGATGCGCTGTTGTTTGCGGCACGCCGGCTCGTGTTGCAACTCGCCGGTTGGCTGAACGCGCATCACTCGGCGGTCAGCGAGTTTTCGCTTTTGCTCGAACATGAATTGGCGGCGCGCAACGCACCCAAGACATCGACGCTCAAGATTGCATGGGCTGTGCCGACGCGCGATGCCGAGCACATTCTCTGGCTGCTGCGCGAAAAGCTGAATCAAGCAACCTTGATCGCGCCGGTGATCGAGATGAAGCTTTTGGCCGACAAGGTCAGCGAGCACGAGCCGCCCGCCGATACGCTTTTCCCCATGCCGGGTTCCGATGCCGACTCGATGGCGCAGTTGCTGGAGCGTCTGAGCGCGCGACTCGGCGCGGAAAATGTCGTGCAATTGAGCGAGCGGGAGGATCATCGGCCGGAAGCGGCGGTGACGGTCGAAACGTATCAGCCTGAACGTAAGGCCAAGCCCAAGCGCGGAAAAAAGTCGCGCGCGAAAGAGGGCGTCGAAGCGCCGACGCCAGACGACACGGAAGAAGAAAGCGCGGAATCGTTCGAGCTTCCCGACCAAGCCGTGCCTTCGCAGCCGCGGCCATCGTGGATTCTCGAAACGCCGCAAAAGCTGATGTTGCGCAACGAGCGGCCGTTCTATCGTCGCGCGTTGAAGCTCATCAGCCGGACCGAGCGTATCGAAGCGGGCTGGTGGGACGGCAACGGCGTTCAACGCGATTACTACGTCGCCTCCGACGATTGCGGCCGCATGTTCTGGGTGTATCGCGAGCGTCTGACGGGCGACTGGTTTCTCCACGGTTTTTTCGGATGACGCCGCCATGGAAGATTTGAGCGACCTCATCGGCCTGGGCGGTGGCGACGGCAAAGGCAAGTTCTCCGGCGCGATGTCCGCGTCGGCGTTCTTGCCTGGTTACGCGGAACTGCATTGCCTGAGCAACTTCTCGTTCCTGCGCGGCGCTTCGCATCCGCAGGAACTGGCGGCCGCCGCGCTCGAACACGGCTATACCGCGCTAGCAATCACGGACGAATGTTCGCTTGCAGGCGTCGTGCGCGCGTACGGCGCGATCAAGGAGATCGAGACGCGGGCGCAAGCCGCAGCCGACGCGGCGCGAAAGGCCGGCGAGCCATCGCCCAAGCAGGCAACGTTGAAGCTGATAATCGGCAGTGAATTGCATCTCACCGATGCCAACGGCGAGCCGTTTTGCACGCTCATTGCGCTGGCGACCAATCGCGAGGGATACGGCAATTTGTCGGAGCTGATTTCGCTTGCGCGCTCGCGTTCGCCGAAGGGAACGTATCGGATCGGTCCGGAAGATTTCACGAATCCCGCCGCCACTCCGCCCGACTCGTTCGATGCCACCGATTTACGCGGCGATATCGCGCATCTGAAGCATCTGCCGCACTGTCTCTTGATTCTGGTTCCGCAACGCTCGGCCACGCTTGCCGATACGCTCGATCGCGCTCATTGGCTTGGAAGTTTCGCCGCTGGCCGCGCGTGGCTTGCGCTGGAGTTGTGGCAGGACGGCAGCGACGATGAACGTCTCGCTTCGTGCCGCGTGATTTCGAAGGCGAGCGGTTTGCCTCTCGTTGCGGCAAGCGGCGCGCTGATGCACGCGCGTTCGCGCAAGCCCTTGCAGGACACGTTGACGGCAATCCGCCTCAATCGTCCGCTGGCCGAATGCGGTTACGCGCTCGAAGCGAACGCGGAGCGGCATCTGCGTACACGCTTGCGCATCGGCGCGTTGTATCCGAAAGAAGCGATTGCCGAGACCTTGAAGGTCGCGAAGCGCTGCACCTTCGAGCTCGATGAATTGCGCTACGAATATCCCGAGGAACTCGTGCCGCCCGGCGAAACGCCAGGCAGTTATCTGCGCAAAAACGTGATCGCGGGCGCGCTCAAACGCTGGCCGAACGGATTGAGCGTGGAGACCATCGGGCAGATCGAAAAGGAGTTGGAACTCGTCGCGGACCTGAAGTACGAGAAGTATTTTCTGACGGTCTACGACATCGTCGCGTTCGCGCGCAGCCGGAAAATCTTGTGTCAGGGGCGCGGCTCGGCGGCCAATTCGATCATCTGTTATTGCCTTTACATCACGGAGATCAATCCGGTCGAGATGAGCATGCTGGTCGAGCGCTTCATTTCGCGCGCGCGTAACGAACCGCCGGATATCGATGTCGACTTCGAACATCAGCGGCGCGAGGAAGTCATCCAGTACATCTATCAGAAGTACGGGCGGCATCGCGCGTCGCTCGCGGCGTCGCTCACCACGTATCACACGAGGAGTGCGCTCAAGGATGTCGGCAAGGCGCTGGGATTGGATGCGTCGCTCATCGAACGTATCGGCAAGTCGCAGCAGTGGTGGGATGGTCCGTCCGCGGTGGCCGGTTATCTGAAGGAAGCGGGTTTCAACGAAGACTCGCACGTGACGAAGCATCTGATCCGGCTTACGCGCGAGTTGCGCGGCTTTCCGCGTCACTTGTCGCAGCACGTCGGCGGTTTCGTGATCGCGCGCGAACGCTTGTCGCGCCTCGTGCCGATTGAAAACGCCGCAATGAAGGATCGCTGCGTGATTCAGTGGGATAAGGACGACATCGATCAGCTCAAGCTGTTGAAGGTCGATGTGCTCGCGCTCGGCATGCTCTCCGCGATCCGGCGCGCGCTCGAATTCATCGCGCTGCGGCGTGGCGTGCCGGATTTCGGCATGACGCATGTGCGTCGCGACGACAAGGCCGTCTACGAGATGTGCTGCCGCGCGGACACGGTCGGCGTGTTCCAGATCGAATCGCGCGCGCAGCAGAGCATGCTGCCGCGTCTTCGGCCCAACAAGTACTACGACCTCGTGATCGAAGTGGCGATCGTGCGGCCCGGTCCAATTCAGGGCGGCATGGTGCATCCGTATCTGCGCCGCAAGCAAGGGCTCGAGGAAGCGGAGTATCCGAAGGAAGAACTGCGGCCCGTGCTCGAACGTACACTCGGCGTGCCGATTTTCCAGGAACAGGTGATGAAGCTCGCGATGGTCGCCGCAGGCTATAGCGCGGAACAGGCCGATCAGCTACGCCGCGCGATGGCCGCATGGCGACGCGGCGGTCATCTGGAAAAGTATCAGGCCGATCTGATGACGAAGATGCTCGCGCGCGGCTACGAGGAAGAGTTCGCGGCGCGCGTGTGCAAGCAGATCGAGGGTTTCGGCGAATACGGTTTTCCCGAGAGTCATTCGGCGAGTTTCGCGCTGCTCGTCTATGTCAGCGCGTGGATCAAGCGCTACGAACCGGCGGCGTTTCTGGCCGGCTTGCTGAATAGCCAGCCGCTCGGCTTTTATTCGCCATCGCAGCTCGTGCAGGACGCGCGGCGTCATGGCGTGCAGGTGTTCGCGCCGGATGTGTCGCTGAGCGACTGGGAATCGGTGCTGGAAATGCCGCCTGGCGATGGCGTGCGCGTCTTGCAGGATGCCGAAAAGCAGCGGCGGCGTCAGCAGTTCTACGGCACACCTTGCCCGGATCAGGTATTTCGCAAGACCATGCGACGCGGCGCGCGCAAGCTCAAAAAGCGCGTCAGGCTCGATGCCCAGGCGTACGGCGCGGGCGGTCCGGGCGTGCGCATCGGGCTGCAACTGATCAAGGGTTTTTCACAAGCGGCGGCCGAGCGGATCATGGCGGCGCGCGCTCAAGCACCATTCGTCGATGTCGACGATCTCACGCGTCGCGCGGCCCTGTCGCGTCGCGAACTCGAAGCGCTCGCGGCGGGCAATGCGCTGCAAAGCATCGCGGGGCATCGGCGTCAGGCTTGGTGGGCGGTGACCGCGCAGCAGCGCGCGCCGGAATTGCTGCGCGATGCGCCGATGACCGAAGCGCCGCTCGCGTTGCCGGAAGCATCGGAAGGCCGCGAGATTGTCGACGACTACGCGAGTCTCGGGCTCACGCTCAATCGTCATCCGCTCGCCTTGCTGCGCGAGCGGCTCGCGCGCCAGCGTTTCAAAAGCGCCGCTGAACTCGGCGAGACTCGCAACGGCCGCTTCGTGCGGGCGTGCGGCATCGTCACGGTGCGGCAGCGGCCGGGCACGGCGAACGGCACGATCTTCCTGTCGCTCGAGGACGAAACCGGCTCGATCAACGTGATCGTCTGGCCGGGGCTCGTCGAGAAACAGCGCAAGGTGTTGCTGGGCGCGTCGCTGCTCGGCGTGCAAGGCGTCTGGCAAAAAGAAGGCGATGTGCGGCATCTGGTGGCGCAGCGGCTCGAAGACCATAGCGCGCTGCTTGGCCGGCTCGCCGCGCCGAGCCGCGACTTTCACTGAGCTTGCTCGGGATATCGAGCGAGCAGATGCGCGATCGCGGTATCGAAAGGCGTGCGCCGTCCAATCCCGAGCGCTTCGAGCCGCCCCGAATCGAGATGACAGTCGCGCGGGCGCGGTGTCGCGTCCATGGGCGTGGTTTGAGCGACGAGCTTCGCGTCGAGTTTCAGTACTCGCGCGATGCGCTCGGCGATATCGAACTTGGTCATCGGCTCGTCGCCGGACCATTGCGCGATGCCCGAGATCGTCTCGCCTTGCGCGTGCTGTTCGAGCATGCCGCGGATTACCACGGCGACATCGGGCGTGTAGGTCGGATAGCGGGTCGCCCAGGCGTCCATTGGCGCGGGCGCGTTCGCGGCATCGGCCGATCGGACGATGGCGGGCGTGAGGCTCGTCACCGCCGATTCACTCCAGTCGACAACCGGACCGTAGAGCAACGGCAGCCGCAGCACGCATGAAGCCGGATCGCACGCGAGTAGCGCGCGCTCGCCATCCAGCTTGCTATGGCCGTAGGCGTTGAGCGGCGCGGGCGCGTCGTCGGGAAAGTAGGGCGGCGAGGTGCCGTCGAACACGTAGTCGGTCGAGATCGACAATACCCAGGCGCCGAGCGCGCGGGCTTCGGTCGCGATTGTCTGCAAGGCATCGACGTTGAGCGCGCGGGCGAGAGCGGGATCGTTCTCGCACACATCCGGACGGCGCTCGGCCGCGGCGACCACGACGGCATTCGGCTTCTCGCTCCGCAGAAAGGCGCGCACGGCGTCGTGATCGCGAATATCGAGCGACACGCTGCCCGCATCGCCATGCCGATGCGTCGTGCGCACGACGCACCAGTCATGCGCCTCGACCGCGTTTTTCAGCTCGGCGCCGACCGCGCGCCCCAGCAAACCCGACGCGCCGATGAGCGCAACGGTAAAGCGTTCGCTGGCGCTCATGCGGACGCGGCGCCTTTGACGGTGTAGCCGGCGTCGTCGATTGCGTCGATCAACGCCTCATTCGTCTGCGATGACTCGACTGTCACGCGGCCACGTTCGAGATCGACGCGCACTTGCGCTTGCGGATCGATTTCATGAATCGAGCGCGTTACGGCGGCGACGCAATGCTGGCAACTCATGCCCTGAACTTCGAACTCGGTCATCCCGGTTTCCTCGCTTGAAAATTGGATCGATGACAACATCGTATACCTTGCCATGATGGGAAGGTGTAGAGTCGATTTGAAGATTTTATGCGGAGCGAGAAATGAACATAGGTGAAGCGGCTAAGGCCTCGGGCGTAACGGCGAAGATGATCCGCTACTACGAGAGCGTCGGCTTGCTCAATCCGGTGGGACGAACGTCGTCGGGTTATCGCGTGTATGGTGCGCAGGAGGTTCATGCATTGCGGTTCGTCCGGCAAGCGCGCCGGCTTGGTTTCCTGGTGGAAGACATACGCAAATTGCTGGCGCTATGGCAAGACCGCTCGCGTGCAAGCGCCGAAGTGAAGGCGATTGCAACTGAGCACGTCGCCGAACTGGACCGTCGGATCGATGAACTAACGAGCATGCGCGATACGCTCGTTCATCTTGCAAACCACTGTCACGGCGACGAGCGTCCTGATTGCCCCATTTTGGATCAGCTGGCGGAGTCATGCACCAAAAATGTGCTTTCGCTCACGGCCGCTGTAGAAAAAGCTGCTTGAAATCAGTCGGTTGAGTAAGACAAAAAAGACGCACCACTGCGTGACGAAATGCACAGTGTTCATGCATATAGCTACACTTTTTGAGATTCAAGCGCTATAATCCGGGTTATCCCTTATGCGGGTAATCCCTGACCCGAAATGCCAGGGATCGTTGAAATCCTTGGAGAAAGATCATGTTTGCAGTCCTGCTCGAAAAACTCAGCATCTGGTTTGAAACCGCCGAACAACGTCGCCGTGAAGAGTATCTGGCGCAATCAGCGGATATCGTTCAGCTCGAAATGCGCATCCGCTCGCTCGAATCGAACGGCTACAACGCTTAAGGCGCAGTAGCGCCGTACAAGGCGCCACGGCCATGCAAAAAGCCCCGCAACGCGGGGCTTTGTCGTTTTTGGCGCGCTGCTTGTTCTGCTTACTTCGTTTGCGGATGCGCCGCGAGCCACTGCTTCATGAAGCGGATTTCCTTTTCCTGCGCCGCAACGATGTCCTTCGCCAGCTTGCGCAGCTTCGCGTCCTTGCCGTACTTCAGCTCGACCTTCGCCATTTCCACCGCGCCTTCGTGATGCGGGATCATGTGCGCGACGAAATCGCGGTCGGCGTCGCCGCTGTACTGTATGTCGGACATGCCCGACATCATCGACTTGTCGGCGGCCTGAAAGTCCGCTGTCGATGACGATCCCGCCGCGTTCGGCGTGGCTTCGGACATATGCATGCCGTGCATGGAGTCGTGAGCGGGCGCGGCCGTCTGCGCCATGGCGGTGGCGCTGCAAAGCGAGATGAGAAGGGCAAGCAGCGTTCTGGTCGATTGCATCGTATCTCCTGAGAAGGGCCGGTTGTGAGGCAAAACACCTAGCCTAAAGCTTGCCACCGGGGTAAGGTAAAGCGGTTTCGTCTACATAAAAGAGCGAGCGATGCGCAGCCATATCCACGACGCGACGAAGGCTTTCCGAAGCACGCGAAGCAATACGGCACGACGCGTTCGCGCGGCACTCGGCGCATGCCTTTGCGTCATCGCGCCACTGGCGTTCGGCACGCCGGGCGGCGAGCCGCTGGTGCTGGACACGCAAACGGGCATCCACAGCGGCGTGCCGGGGACCGTGCTTCAGACGGGGCCGCTCGGCGGGCCCGGCATGGTGCCCATGGCCACGCTGCCCGGACCGCCGCAGCAGGAACAGCCGCCTATCGTCGTTTCTCCGTACATCGACTATTCGTCGGGGCAAGCAACTGCGCCTGCGCAATCCAACGGCAGGCGGCACGGCAATTCCCGCACGCCTTATCCCTGAGTCGAGCAAGTTCAGGCCGCGCGGTGCTCCAGCTTGAACGATGCGTTCTTGTCTTCGCCGAGCGTATCGACGAGATATGGCAGCACTTGCTTGAGTTCGGCGGCGAGCGTATAGGGCGGATTCAAAATAAACATGCCGCTGCCGTAGAGCCCGAAGCCGTCTTCGGGCGGCTGCCTCACGGTCAATGCCGCATGCAGCCAGCCATTGGGTCGAATGGCCTTCAATTGCTCCGCGAAGCGCTGCGACTCCGGTCGCGCGACGATCGGATACCACACCGCGTAAGTGCCCGTCGCGAACCGCTTGAGCGATTCCTCAAGACAAGCAAGCGTGCGCGCGTAGTCGCGCTTGTCTTCGTATGACGGGTCGATCAGCACGAGCGCGCGGCGCGGCGGCGGCGGCAGAATGGCCTTGATGCCGTCGAAGCCATCGCCTTCGTAGATCATCGCGCGGCGGCCTGCATCGCGGAAGTTATGACGCAGCACGTCGATTTCCGTGCTGTGCAACTCGTACAAACGCATGCGGTCCTGTTCGCGCATGAGCCGCCACGCGAGATACGGCGAGCCAGGATAGAAGCGCAATTCACCATCGGCGTTCAGGGCCGTGACTTCATCGACATAATCGGCGATGAGCGGCGGCAAATCCGTGCGTTCCCACAGCCGCGCGATGCCGTTTTCATACTCGGCATTCTTCGCGGCGAAGCCCTCCGTCAGCGAGTAGACGCCGGCGCCCGCATGCGTGTCGATATACCAATACGATTTGTCTTTCTGGGCGAGATGGCGAAGCATCCGGACGACGAGCGCGTGCTTCAGCACGTCGGCGTGATTTCCCGCATGGAAGGCGTGGCGGTAACTGAGCATGGCGAAAGGCCCGCGGAGGGCAACAGAAAACGAGTTCAGGGCAAACGGCGCGGCACGTCCGGCATGCGCGAAGGGCACTCATTGTAGCCGAGCGTCGCTTCGTATTCGCTGCAGTGCGACACGCCGTTCATGCACAATAGCCGCTTCCGGTCGTCCATGACTAGTCGGCCGAACGGTCTAGGTGTTCTCATGCGCGGCGTGACTCGTCCTATGCCGAACGGCCAGATTGCGGCCAATGGCGTCGCATGTTGTCATTCAACTGTCAGAGAGGAGGTTCGCATGTCACAGAACGGCAAGCTCGATGGTAAAACCGCGGTCGTCACGGGCGCGGCGAGCGGCATTGGCCGCGCAATCGCAATCACACTTGCACAGGCGGGCGCGGCAGTCGCTATCGCGGACCTAAATCAGTCAGGCGCGGATACCGTCGCCGCCGAGATTCGCGAAAAGGGCGGCAAGGCTATCGGCATCGCGATGGACGTGACGGACGAGAACGCGGTCAAGCAGGGTATCGACCGGGTCGCGGCGGAATTGGGATCGGTGGATATCCTCGTGTCGAACGCGGGCATTCAGATCGTCAATCCCATCGAAAATTATGCCTACTCGGACTGGAAGAAGATGATGGCCATTCACGTCGATGGCGCCTTCCTCACGACCAAGGCCGCGTTGAAGCACATGTACAAGGACGATCGCGGCGGCGTCGTCATCTACATGGGCTCGGTGCATTCGCATGAAGCGTCGCCGCTCAAGTCCGCTTATGTGACCGCCAAGCACGGTTTGCTCGGGCTTGCGCGCGTCCTGGCAAAGGAAGGCGCAAAACATAACGTGCGCTCACACGTGGTGTGTCCGGGCTTCGTGCGCACGCCGCTCGTCGACAAGCAGATTCCCGAACAAGCGAAGGAACTCGGCATTAGCGAGGAAGAAGTCGTGAAGCGCGTGATGCTGGGCGGCACGGTCGACGGCGTGTTCACCACGGTGGAAGACGTCGCGCAGATGGTGCGGTTCCTGTCCGAGTTCGAGACAGCGGCGCTCACGGGGCAATCGTTCGTGGTGAGCCACGGCTGGTTCATGCAATAAGCGAAAGACACGCACGCGAGAAAGCGGAGGCATCGGCATGGCGGAAATCGACGACAGCGAAGCGCTGCAACCGGAGACTCAGAACGAAGGCGACAAGCGCATCGACTTGCCGCCTTACGAGACCATCGCGCTCATGCTGCAGGGCGGCGGTGCGCTCGGCGCGTATCAGGCGGGCGTCTATCAAGGGCTCTACGAAGCGGGCATCGAGCCGAACTGGATCGCCGGCATCTCCATCGGCGCGCTGAATACGGCGATCATCGCGGGCAATGCGCCTAAGGATCGCGTGCCGCGTCTGCTCCAGTTCTGGGAAACCATTTGTCAGCCGGCATTTGGGTTTCCATTGCCGGCGTTCATCGAGCATGCGCTGTTCGAATCGCCCGACGAGATTCGCAAGGCGTTCACCGCGTGGCAGGCGTTGGGCGCGATCGTGGAAGGGCAAAAGGGCTTTTTCGTGCCGCGCTTTCCGCCCCCTTCGCCGCTCGCGGCCGGCTCGCCGCAGACCGCAAGTTATTACGACACGACGCCGCTTCGGGCCACGCTGGAAGGCCTGTGCGACTTCGATCGCATCAACTCGGGCGAAAAGCGCGTGTCGGTCGGTGCGGTCAACGTGGCAACCGGTAACTTCGCTTACTTCGACAATACGAAGATCAAGCTGCGCGCCGAGCATTTCATTGCGTCGGGCGCGCTGCCGCCGGGCTTTGCGGCAGTCGAGGTCGACGGCCAGTTCTACTGGGACGGCGGCCTCATGTCCAACACGCCGCTCTACGAGATTGCGCAGGCCACGCCGCGTCGCGACACACTCGCATTTCAGGTCGATCTCTGGAGCGCGCGCGGGCCGGTGCCGGACAGCATCGTCGACGTCATGGGTCGCGTGAAAGACGTTCAATATTCCAGCCGCACGCGTCTCGTGACGGATCAGATGCAGCGCTCACAGCGGTATCGCAACGTATTGCAGCACGTGCTGGATCTCGTGCCCGAGGAACTGCGCAACAACGACGAATGGTGCCGGCGCGCGGCCGAACTCGCGTGCTCGAAGCGCTACAACGTGATCCACCTGATTTACCGCCACAAGGAATACGAAGGGCATTACAAGGACTATCAATTCGGCCTTTCGACCATGCGCGAGCATTGGAGTAGCGGGCTCGACGACATTCGCCGCACGCTCGCGCATCGCGACTGGCTGAAAATGCCGAACGGCGACTCCGGCTTCATCACGCATGACATTCATCGCGACGGGAGCTGATCGTGCTCGGCGGATTTGCTTGAGTGACTCGTGCGCGCGCGTTTTTGTGACCCTTTGTATAATTCGGGCCTATCGAACACGCGTTGCCGATGGTGGCAGCCGATAACCGTCCCTCCAAGCTTGAGATGAATTCCATCGCCGTCTGCTTCGTCTGTCTCGGCAACATCTGCCGGTCGCCCAGCGCCGAAGCGGTGATGCGCGATCTCGTCGAGGAGGCGAAGCTTTCGGACAGGATCATCATCGACTCGGCGGGAACGGGCGACTGGCATATCGGACATCCGCCCGACGAGCGCGCTCAACGTGCCGCAAAGAAGCGCGGCTACGACCTCTCACCGTTGCGCGGGAGGCAGATCACGGCCGAAGACTTCGCTCGCTTCGACCTGTTGATCGTGATGGATGACAAGAACGTCGCGGCGCTTACGGCGGTCTGTCCGCCGGAGCGTCGCGACAAGATTCGCCTGTTGATGGAGTTCGCGACGCGTGACGACAGCCGCGTGGTCATCGACCCCTATTTCGGCGGAGACGACGGTTTCGAGCGCGTGCTCGATCAGTGCGAAGACGCTTGTGAGGGGCTGCTGGCGGCTCTGCGGACGCAACTCGTCAGTTGAATTGGGCACGACGCGGCGGCCTTGCGCGCGGCAAGAAATAGAATTAAACAGCTACTTATCTAGTCCCGGATACTTGACTAAAACTGTGGGATATTTATACTTGACAGAAATCATCGAGTATTAGCGGTAGCCCCCAATTATGAGACTCACCACGAAAGGCCGTTTCGCCGTCACGGCGATGATCGACCTGGCATTGCGCCAGGAGCAGGGCCCGGTGACGTTGGCAGGCATCAGCCAGCGCCAGCGCATCTCGCTTTCCTATCTCGAACAGTTGTTCGGCAAGCTGCGTCGCCACGAGATCGTCGAGTCCGTACGTGGGCCGGGCGGCGGGTACAACCTCGCGCGCCGCGCCGAGAACGTCACGGTGGCCGACATCATCATCGCGGTCGACGAACCGATCGACGCCACGCAATGCGGCGGCAAGGGCACGTGCGAAGGCACCAAGCAGCACGACGGCCACTGCATGACGCACGAACTGTGGGCGACGCTCAATCAGAAGATGGTCGAGTATCTCGATTCCGTCTCGCTGAAAGATTTGGTCGATCAGCAGCGCGCTCGCGAAGGTTCGTCGTCGGTGTTGCGCGACCGCCGCGCCGAACCGGCGGGCGTCGAAGCCGCGCGTGTGGTGCCCAAGGGGCCGAATTCCATTTTCAACCTGGCTGGTTGAAGCCGCGCGGCGCGTCTCATGAAGCGCGAGTGCGAGCATCCCGGCCACGTGTATTGAACGATTTTCCCGGAGCGACAGATGAATAACGACATTCCCCACCTGCCCATTTATATGGATTACAGCGCGACGACCCCCGTCGATCCGCGCGTGGTGGACAAGATGATTCCGTATCTTCGCGAGCAGTTCGGCAATCCGGCTTCGCGCAGCCATCAGTACGGCTGGGACGCGGAGCGGGCAGTCGAGGAAGCGCGCGAAAACGTCGCGGCGCTCGTCAATGCCGATCCGCGCGAAATCATCTGGACGTCGGGCGCGACGGAGTCGGACAACCTCGCGATCAAGGGCGCCGCGCACTTCTACAAGAGCAAGGGCAAGCACATCATCACGGTGAAAACCGAGCACAAGGCCGTGCTCGACACCACGCGCGATCTCGAGCGAGAAGGCTTCGAAGTCACGTATCTGGATGTCAAGGACGACGGTCTCATCGACCTGGACAAGTTCAAGGCCGCCATTCGTCCCGACACGATCCTCGTATCGGTGATGAGCGTGAACAACGAGATCGGCGTGATTCAGGACATCGAGGCGATCGGCGAGATCACGCGTGAAAAGGGCATCATTTTTCACGTCGATGCAGCGCAAGCCACCGGCAAGATCGCGATCGATCTGCAGAAGCTGAAGGTCGATCTGATGTCGTTCTCGGCGCACAAGACGTATGGGCCGAAGGGCATCGGCGCGCTGTACGTGCGTCGCAAGCCGCGCGTGCGTATCGAGGCGCAGATGCACGGCGGCGGTCACGAACGCGGCATGCGTTCGGGCACGCTCGCGACGCATCAGATCGTCGGCATGGGCGAGGCTTTCCGTATCGCGCGTGAGGAAATGGCCACCGAGAACGAGCGTATCCGCATGCTGCGCGACCGTCTGCTCAAGGGCCTGCAAGACATGGAAGAGGTGTACGTGAACGGCGACATGGAACGCCGCGTGCCGCACAACCTCAACATCAGCTTCAATTTCGTCGAAGGCGAATCGCTCATCATGGCGGTCAAGGATGTCGCGGTGTCGTCGGGTTCGGCGTGCACGTCGGCGTCGCTGGAACCGTCGTATGTGCTGCGTGCGCTCGGCCGCAACGACGAGCTGGCGCATAGCTCGATCCGCTTCACGGTCGGCCGCTTTACGACCGAGCAGGATGTCGATTACGTCATCAACCTGCTGAAGAACAAGATTGCAAAGCTGCGCGATCTGTCGCCGCTGTGGGAAATGCACAAGGATGGCATCGATATCTCGAGCATCCAGTGGGCGGCGCACTGAGCGCATCACGAATGGTTTGGCGACTGGCCGCGTGTCGGTCGAGAGAATGTTGCTCCGCCTCTCGCGGAGATAGATCACCGGAGAATTCGAATCATGGCTTATAGCGACAAGGTTCTGGACCACTACGAAAACCCGCGCAACGTCGGCTCCTTCTCGAAGGACGACGACACGGTCGGCACCGGCATGGTCGGCGCACCGGCTTGCGGCGACGTGATGAAACTGCAGATCCGCGTGGGCGCGGACGGCGTGATCGAAGACGCGAAGTTCAAGACGTACGGCTGCGGCTCGGCCATCGCGTCGAGCTCGCTCGTGACCGAATGGGTGAAGGGCAAGACGCTGGATCAGGCGCTGACGATCAAGAACACGCAGATCGCCGAGGAACTCGCACTGCCGCCCGTGAAGATTCACTGCTCGATTCTCGCCGAAGACGCAATCAAGGCAGCGGTCGCCGACTACAAGGAACGTCACGGCGTGGCGGCTCCCCAGGCCGAGCAGACGGAAGCCAAGCAACACGCGGCCTGAATGCGGCATGAAGGTGGCGTAGGCAACGACCCTGGAATGGCGCCGGCAAGATCGGCGCCTCGGATTTCGAAGTAACGCAGCAAGTAAAGAGCGCGACGCAAAGACTATGGCAATCACGTTGACGGAGAAGGCAGCACAGCACGTGCATAAGTATCTGGCGCGACGCGGCAAGGGCGTCGGGCTGCGCCTGGGCGTGCGTACGACGGGCTGTTCGGGTCTCGCGTACAAGCTCGAATATGTCGATGAACTCGCACCGGAAGACATGGTGTTCGAGTCGGCGGGCGTGAAGGTCGTGATCGATCCGAAAAGCCTCGCCTATCTCGACGGCACCGAACTGGATTTCGCGCGCGAAGGGCTGAACGAAGGCTTTCGCTTCAACAACCCGAACGCGAAGGACGAGTGCGGCTGCGGCGAGTCGTTCCGCGTATAACCGGGCATGACGCCGGCGGTATCGGCAAAAGAGGCGGCGCGTGCCGCCTTTTTCATTCGCGCTTCGACTTTGCTGCATCCTTCGAGACATCTTCCGAGTAACCGGTAATCTTCAATGGCATCGCTCAACGACAGTCACTTCGATCTCTTCGACTTGCCGCCGGTCTTCGCGGTCGATCAGCAAGCGCTCGACGACGCGTATCGCACCGTGCAGGCGCAAGTGCATCCGGACCGCTTCGCCTCGGCGGGCGACGCGCAACGCCGAATCGCGATGCAATGGGCGACGCGCGCCAACGAGGCTTACCAAACGCTGCGCGATCCGTTGAAGCGCGCGCGCTACATGCTGTCGCTGCGCGGTATCGACGTCGGCGCGGAAAACAATACGGCGATGGAACCCGCGTTCCTCATGCAGCAAATGGAATGGCGCGAGAATATCGAGGATGCGGCCGGCGCGAAGAATATCGGCGCGCTCGAATCCTTGCTCGACGAATTGCGCGATGAAGAACGTGTGCGCTTCACCAAGCTCGAAGCGCTGATCGACAGCAAGTCGGATCAGGCGGCAAGCGAGGCGGTGCGGCAGCTGATGTTCATCGAGCGCGTGGCGCATGAAATCGGCACGCAGATCGAGCGGCTCGAAACCGCCTGACGTACAAGAGCCTCAGGCGCCGCACACAACCCCATAAGATCAACGATGGCTTTACTGCAAATCTCAGAACCCGGCATGGCGCCCGCACCGCATCAGCGGCGCGTGGCGGTCGGTATCGATCTCGGCACGACGAACTCGCTCGTGGCGGCCGTGCGCAACAGCGTGCCCGAAGCGCTTCCCGACGAGGACGGCCATGTGCTGCTGCCGTCGGTGGTGCGCTATCTGGAGAAGGGCGGACGGCGCATCGGCCGCGTCGCGAAGGAAGAAGCGGCCATCGATCCGCGCAACACGATCGTGTCCGTCAAGCGCTTCATGGGTCGAGGCAAGAGTGAGGTGGAGGGCGCGGAGAACGCGCCGTACGATTTCATCGACGCGCCCGGCATGGTGCAGATTCGTACGATCGACGGCGTGAAGAGCCCGGTCGAGGTGTCGGCCGAGATTCTCGCCACGCTGCGTTATCGCGCGGAAGATTCGCTCGGCGAAGATCTGGTCGGCGCGGTCATTACCGTGCCCGCCTATTTCGATGAAGCCCAGCGCCAGGCCACCAAGGACGCCGCGAAGCTCGCCGGCCTCAATGTGCTGCGACTGCTGAACGAACCGACCGCGGCGGCCATCGCTTATGGTCTCGACAACGCATCGGAAGGTCTGTACGCGGTCTACGATCTCGGCGGCGGAACTTTTGATCTGTCCATTCTCAAGCTCACCAAGGGCGTCTTCGAAGTACTCGCGGCCGGCGGCGATTCCGCGCTCGGCGGCGACGATTTCGACCACGTGCTGTATCGGCATGTGATTGCGCAGGCGGGCGTCGAAGTCACTTCGCCCGAAGACGTGCGGCTCTTGCTGGACCATGTGCGAGTCGCGAAGGAAGCGCTTTCGTCGGCCGATGAAACGCGCGTCCAGGCGACGCTTTCGGACGGCCGCGTGATCGATGTCGCCGTGACCGAAGCGCAGTTCGACACGCTCACCGAAGCGCTCGTCGCGCGCACGCTCGGACCCACGAGAAAGGCGCTGCGCGATGCCAAGGTCGCGCCCGCCGAGATCAAGGGCGTGGTGCTGGTCGGCGGCGCGACGCGCATGCCGGTGATCCGCCGCGCGGTGCAGACGTATTTCGGCCAGCCGCCGCTCGTCAATCTCGACCCGGATCAGGTCGTGGCGCTCGGCGCCGCGATTCAGGCCGATCTGCTCGCCGGCAACCGTCGCGGCGAAGGCGACGACTGGCTCTTGCTCGACGTGATTCCGCTGTCGCTCGGCGTCGAAACCATGGGCGGTCTCACCGAAAAAATCATTCCGCGCAACTCGACGATCCCGACCGCGCGCGCGCAAGACTTCACCACGTTCAAGGACGGCCAGACGGCAATGGCGATCCACGTGGTCCAGGGCGAACGCGAACTCGTGTCCGACTGCCGCTCGCTCGCGCGTTTCGAATTGCGCGGCATTCCGCCGATGGCGGCGGGCGCTGCGCGCATTCGCGTGACGTATCAGGTCGATGCCGACGGCTTGCTGTCCGTTTTCGCGCGCGAGCAGATTTCGGGCGTGGAAGCGTCGGTGGTGGTGAAGCCGTCCTACGGTCTCGCCGATGACGACGTCGCGCGCATGCTCGAGGAAAGTTTCAAGACCGCCGAGACCGACATGCAGGCCCGCGCGCTGCGCGAGGCACAGGTCGATGCAGAACGGCTGGTCGAAGCCACGCACGCGGCGCTCGCGGCAGACGCCGAGTTGCTCGACGAGAGCGAACGCGCGCAGATCGAAACGCTGGCGGAAGAACTCGCGACCATCGCGAAGGGCGATTCGGCGCAACGTATCGAAGACGCGACCAAGGCGCTTTCCGTTGCAACCGACGAATTCGCCGCGCGCCGCATGAACAAGAGCATTCGCCGCGCACTCGCCGGCCGCAAGCTCGACGATGTCTGATCCATTCGGAAATTCACGGAAAACTTAAGTCCATGCCTCAAATCGTTGTGCTTCCTCACGTGGAGCTTTGCCCGGACGGCGCGGTCATCGACGCCGATATCGGCAAGAGCATCTGCGACAATCTGCTGGAACACGGTATCGAGATCGAACACGCCTGCGAGAAGTCGTGCGCGTGCACGACCTGCCACGTCATCATCCGCGAGGGCTTCAACGCGCTCGAACCGTCGGAGGAAGACGAGGACGATCTCCTCGACAAGGCTTGGGGCCTCGAACCGACATCGCGGTTATCATGTCAGGCAATGGTGCCGGCCGACGAGGATCTGGTGGTCGAGATCCCGCGCTACACCATTAACCACGCCAAAGAAAATCACTGACGGAGGCTCGCTCATGAAGTGGACAGATACTCAAGAGATCGCAATGGCCTTGACCGATGCGCATCAGGATATCGATCCCCAGTATGTGCGTTTCACGGACCTGCATCGCTGGGTGACGGAGTTGGTTGGTTTCGACGACGATCCGCAGAGCTCGAATGAAAAGATTCTAGAAGCCATTCAGGCTGCGTGGATCGAAGACGCGGATTATTGATCGCGTTGGTATCGTCTAAAAGACGGCGACTCTCGAAAGAGGTCGCCGTTTTATTTTGAGCGCGCGGCATTTCACCATATTGATTTTCCTCATTCCCTTGCCGCTTTAATCTTGACAGAACTTGACGTTGTGCGCGTTGTTGACGGTCTTTCCCGCACTTAAAATCGCGCCCACTGCCTTCTGTCAGTCAAGGCCGGATTCGATTCATCGCCCAGCGACGTTTCGTATTGCAAACAAATTTTACATGCCCGCGTGAAGGCGGCGTGTGGCCGTCCCCATGCTGGACGGCCTGTGGCGATCACTTGAGGAGAAGTACATGGGGAAACTCGACCTGTCGCGTCGTGGTTTTCTGAAAGCGGCTGCACTCGCGGGCGTTTCGGTATTCGTCGCGCCCTTAGGCAGCCGTGCGTTCGCCGCGTTGTTCGAAGAGAAGATACTCACGCCCGTTCAATGGGATGCCACGAACGGAAGCGCAAAGTTTCGTATCGACGGCATGGCCAAGGTAACGGGCGCGAAGGTCTTCGCGCGCGACATCCGCGCGGCCGACATGCCGCATTGGCCGCAGCAACAATCGCACGCGCTGATCCTGCGCGTGACGCGGGCCGACTGTCTGTACGAAGGCTTCGATCTGTCGGTGCTCGGCGATGCGCTGAAGCCCGATCGCGTCGTCACCGCGGAAGATCTCGCGCGCGACAAGCTCGCCTTCCCCGCGTTCTATGGCGACGACATGTTCCTGCCCGCCGGGAAGACGCCCGCGTATCTTGGCCAGGCCGTTGCGATGCTGATTTATCACGACTTCGCGCGCTTCCGTTTCGCGAAGGAAAAGCTCCAGTTCCGCGATGGCGTGATCCGTTACGGCGCAACGACGGGTCCGCTCGAGCGCGATCCGTGGGCGTCGTTTCGCTTCGTGCGCGTCGGCGGCAAGACGCCTTTCGACGAAGACACGTTTTCGAGCCTGAAGAACACGCCGCTCTTTCCGCACATGATGAAGAAGCGCGCGCCCGTCTGGGCCGACGCTCATGAACACGGCAAGCTCGACGAGCAGGGCATGTTCCACGCGCAAAGTATTGCCGACCAGCTCGATCATCCGCCGGCGGACTGGCTCGTCGTGGATCGCGAATACAAGACGCAATCGGTCGATACGGCCGCGCTCGAGCCCGACAACGCGAATTGCTGGTACGACGCGGCGACTCAGTCGCTGCACATGGTCGTCCCGACGCAAGGTCCGCACGAAGTCGCGGAAAGCGCTGTGGAGATGGCGGCCAAGTCGCATTTTCCAGTGAAGAACCTGTTCCTGCATCCGTGCTACACGGTGGGCTACGGTTCGAAGGATCACTTCAACGTGCCGTTCTACGGTCTCGTCGCGGCCATGTATGGCGAGGGCCGTCCCGTGCGCCTGGCTTTCGACCGCTTCGAACAGTTCCAGAGCTCGCTCAAGCGTCACGCGTTCGACATGCGCTATCGCATGGCGATCGACAAGAACACCGGCCTCATTCAAGCCTTCAAGGGCGACTTCGAAGCGAACGGCGGCGGACGCTGCAACTTCTCGCCATCGGTCGCGATGGTCGGCGCCACCGCGGCGCAGTCGATCTACTACATTCCGCAGAGCGATCTGACCGCGATCGCGATTGCCTCGCGCGCGGTCGATGCCGGTTCGGCGCGCGGTTACGGCACGCTGCAAAGCATGGCCGCGACCGAGATGATGATCGACGAGATCGCGCAGAAGCTCGATATCGACCCGATCGATTTTCGCCTGAAGAACGTGTTCCGCACCGGCATGAAGAACACGCAAGGCGCCATTCCCGCCGGCGCGTTGCGCGCCGAGGAAGTGCTGCGTCGCGCGAAGGAACTGCCGCTGTGGACCGAACGCATGCGGCGCAAGAGCGATTTCGAGGCGGCGCATCCGGGAATGCGCTATGGCATCGGGTTCGCGTGTACGCAGAAGGACTTCGGTACGGGCGCGGAAAGCGCCTTCGCGAAGGTGGAGTTCACGGCCGACGGGCGCATCGCGTTGAGTCACTCGGGCGCGGAGATCGGCACCGGCACGTCGACCTCGCAGGCCCTCGCGGTCGCGAAGTGGCTCGGCAAGCCCGCCGTCGAGGTGCATATGGCGATCATCGACTGGACGGATCTGCCGGTCGTGACGAGCGGCGATCCGTACATCATGTCGCAAGCCGAGCAGGATCGCTTGAGCGCGAATCCGCGCTGGTCGCCCGCGTACATGTCGCCGGCCAGCGCGACGAACTCCGCCTTCTACTTCACGCACGCCACGCATGAAGCGGCGCGCGTCGTGTTTCGTCACGGCATCTGGCCCGCCGCGCTCGCGCTCTGGGGGCAGGGTATCGGCGGCGGTCAGGCGACCTCGTACGTCGTGCGTGTGGAAGATGCGCGCTGGGTCGACGGCAAGCTGGCGGCCGACGGCATGGAGCCGCTTGCCTTCGACGTGCTCGCGAAGAAGGCGCATGAACTCGGGCTCGTCACGGGCGCTGCGGTGCATACCTTCAATCGCTGGCAGTGGAGCGAGGCGCAGTTCGATATCGCGGGCACCGTCGATCAGGTACCGCTCGACGGACTCTCGGTGCGCTTCGGCAGCGCCGATGCCGCCAACGGCAAGCAACGCGGCAAGGCCACGGCCAACGGCTATACCGTGCTCGATCGCAAACGCGTGTTCATCCCGCCCGTGCAGCGCAACAACGCCGCGGTCACGTATTACAGCGCGGTCGGCACGCTCGTCGAGCTTGCTATCGACTCGGCCAGCGGCAAGGTCGATCTGCTCTCGCATCATTCGATCATGGAATGCGGCAATCAGATCGCGCCGCAACTCGTCTCCGGGCAGTTGCAAGGCGGCCTCGCGATGGGCATCGGCCACGCGCTGCATGAGTATCTGCCGCTTTACGAAGACGGTCCCGGCAACGGCACGTGGAACTTCAACCGCTATCACTTGCCGCTCGCAAGCGATGTCGCCGTCTGGAAGCAAACCAGCGAAGTGTTGCCGCCGCTCTCCGAGACCGATCCGCCTAAAGGCATCGCCGAAGTGGTGATGATTCCGGTGGTCGGAGCCATCGTCAACGCGATCGCGCATGCGATCGGACATCGATTCACCGATCTGCCGGTGAGCCCGCAAAACATTCAGGAGGTGCTCGCATGACGGCCATCCCATCCGCCGCGGGCGTCGAATCGCGCTCGCTCTCCATGACGATCAACGGCAATAAGGTCGGCCCGATGCAGGTGCCATCCGGCTTGCCGATGATCGATTTCCTGCACGAGTATCTCGGCCTGACCGGCTCGCGTCTCGGCTGCGGGCAGGGCATCTGCCACGCGTGCGTCGTGATCGTCGACCGGGCCGATGGCACGAGCGAGGAAGTGCGTTCGTGCATCAACGGCGCGCATTTCTTCGACGGCAAGAACGTGCGGACCGTCGAGGGACACGCGAAGCGCAACGAGCAGGGCGAAGTCGTCGAACTGGCGCCCGTGCAGCAGAAGTTCCTGGAACATTTCAGCTTCCAGTGCGGCTATTGCACGCCGGGTTTCGTCAACGCGACGATGGTCCTGCTCGACAACCTGAAGCGCAATCCCATCGCGAGGGATCAGATCGAAGCGACCATCATGTCGGCGCTCGACAGCCACATCTGCCGTTGCACAGGTTACGTGCGCTACTACGAAGCCGTGAAGGAACTGGTGCTCACGACGCCCGGCCTGGTGAAGGACGCAGCATGACGAGACTGAATGTGACTCGCTTCGTGTCGCGCTGCGTCGTGCGGCTGATTCCACTCGCGCTTGCCGCTTTCGCGTTGAGCGCGTGCGGCGACCGTCGGGACGCGCCCGTTCACATCACGAGCTCGCCCGAGCAGATCGCGCGTGGACGCTATCTCGCGCATGCGGCGGATTGCGCCGCATGCCACACGGCGAACGGCGGCGCGCCGTTCGCGGGCGGCGTGAAGCTGCAATCGCAGTTCGGCACGTTCTACGGCACCAACATCACGCCCGATACGAAGTACGGCATCGGCTCTTATAGCGCCGACGACTTCTACGCCGTGCTGCATGAAGGCAAGTCGCCGAATGGCAAGCTGTATCCGGCGATGCCTTATACGTCGTATCGACAGATCACGCGCGAGGACAGTGACGCCCTTTACGCGTATCTGATGGCGCAAAAGCCGGCAGCCGTGCCGAGTCTCAAGCCGATCCTCTCGTTTCCCTACAACGTGCGCTTCGCCGTGCGTTTCTGGGACATGCTGTTCTTGAACGACACCTTGCCGGATGCGTCGCAGGGACAATCGGCGGACTGGACGCGCGGGCGCTATCTGGCCAACGCGCTCGGCCATTGTGCCGAGTGCCACACGCCGCGTGGTGCCTTCGGCCAGTTGCAGGATGCGAAGACGCTGCAAGGCGAAGCCCTCGGCCGTGTCGGCGCGCCCGACATCACGCCGCAAGCGCTTGCCGCGCGTGGCTGGAATGCCGCCGATCTGCAGACATTCTTCGCGACGGGCGTCGCGCGGCAAGGCTCGGCGTATGGCGAGATGCATCCCGTGATCTATCTGAGCACGCAGCATCTGGATTCCAACGATCTGCGCGCGCTCGCCACGTATCTGCTCGGCGACAAGCCGCAGGCAGCCGCGCCGCTCGCCGCCATTCAGTCGGGTGACGCCACGCGGCTCGCTGCGGGACGCTCGCTCTATCTGGATTCTTGCGCGGGTTGTCACGGGCACGAGGGCGAGGGCAAGCCGCACGTCACGGTAGCGATGGACGGAAACTCGACCTTGCGTCTGGCCGATCCGCGCAACCTGATCGTGTCGATGCTCGATGGCATAAAGGCGCAGCCGTTCCCGCACGGCGAGGCCATGCAGGACATGCCTGGATTCGCGGGCACGTATAGCGACGAGCAGATCGCCGAACTGGCGAATTATCTTCGCGCAACGTGGGGCGGACAGCCTGCCGAGATCACGGCAGACAAGGTGAAGTCGCTGAGGTAGTCGCGGTTTTCCGCAGCGCGAACGAAAGAGGCCACGGCTCGGCGAGCGTGGCCTCTTTTGCTTGGGGTTTGCCGGGCATTCGAGCACCCAAGTCGCCGTGACATCGTTGGGCGACAGTGCGTCGCTCGATCGATTCTTCGCGTTGGGTTTCAAACCGCTCGCCGCGCACCCGAGCACAGGAATCGCCGTGGTATCCGAGCGCCGGCGCGCTCATGCTCCGCGCTGCATTAATCAGGCAGAAGACTTCTCAAACGCGCACGCCGCGTTCGACGAGCTGCCGCTGCAACGCTGGCCACATCTTCGCGACCGCTTCCTCGCCCGCCAAAATCGATGCGTTGCGCTGGCTGAAGTCGCTGCTGCTCATGGCATTGAGATTCGGCCGGATGACCGCGTCCGCGTACTTGTCGAGTTCATAAGCCTTGATGGTCTGGCCCATGATCGTGAAGGTCTGCATGAGCACGTCGAACGAGCTTTGCGTGACGCCGCTTTCGGGACGCGCCGAAATATCCACAGCGATCACGAAGTCCGCGCCCATCTTGTGCGCGAATGCGGCGGGTACGGGACTCACCAGCCCGCCATCGACATATTCGTGGTCGCCGATCTTCACCGGCTCGAAGATCGACGGCACGCTGCACGACGCGCGCACCGCGATGCCCGTGTTGCCGCGCTGAAAGAGGATCGGCTGACCATTCCGAAGGTCGGTCGCGACGATGCCAAGCGGCTTCGCCATCTTCTCGATCGGACGATTGTCGAGCGTCTTGTTGAGGTAGTTCTGCAGCGCCACGCCTTGCAAGATGCCGCGCGTGCGAAAAGGCATGGCCCAGTCGCTGATCGAGGCTTCGTCCATGGTGAGCGCGAGCTTGTTGATGGCGATGCCGTTCATGCCCGACGCATACAGTGCCGCGATGACCGAGCCCGCGCTCGTGCCCGCCACGAGATCGACCGGCACGTTGCGCGCTTCGAGCGCCTTGATCACGCCGATATGCGCGAAGCCGCGCGCCGCGCCGCCACCGAGCGCAAGCCCGATGCGAACGGGCGCTTGCCGCTGGATATCCGTTTTCGGCGGCGGCGTGCTCGTGGTCGTGGTCGACGTGGCGTTGCCGCCCGTGGCGGTCGTGCACGCGGTCACGACGGATGACAGCGCCGCGAGCGAAAACGCGCGGCGCGAAAGCGAAAGACGGGATGACGATGGCTTCAAGTTGAACTCCGGGCGCGGCTTGCTGCTTTGAACGTGCCTTGGCCGGTATCGGCAAAAAGGCGCGGACATCATAAAACAAAGGCGCACGGACCGGCACAAAGCAGGCCGCGAGTATAATTCCGGTTCACTTTGACGAAGCGCCGGCCGCGTGATCCAGCCGCACGAACGCTTCCGAATCAGCCGTCATTGGACACTTCTCGTCTGCTTTGAGGCGCGTAGAGCGCGCATCGGCTTCGAGCGAGACAGACGCCATCCATCGAGTAAAACCGCAATGACCACCCAAGTCCGTACCCGCTTCGCACCGAGCCCGACCGGTTTCATCCATCTCGGCAACATCCGCTCCGCGCTCTATCCCTGGGCGTTCGCGCGCAAGATGAAGGGCACCTTCGTGCTGCGCATCGAGGACACCGATGTCGAGCGCTCCACCGAAGCCTCGGTCGATGCGATTCTCGAAGGCATGGCCTGGCTCGGCCTCGATTTCGACGAAGGTCCGTTCTATCAGATGCAGCGCATGGAGCGTTATCGCGAAGTGGTCGCGCAGATGCTGGAGAAGGGGCTTGCGTACCACTGCTATATGTCGACCGAGGAGCTCGATGCCCTGCGCGAGCGTCAGCGCGCCGCGGGCGAAAAGCCGCGTTACGACGGCACGTGGCGTCCCGAGCCGGGCAAGGAGTTGCCGCCGGTTCCCGAAGGCGTGGAACCGGTGGTGCGCTTTCGCAATCCGCTGACGGGCGTGGTCGCATGGGACGACGCCGTGAAGGGCACGGTCGAGATATCGAACGAAGAACTCGACGATCTCGTCATCGCGCGTCCCGACGGTACGCCGACCTATAACTTCTGTGTGGTCGTCGACGACCTCGACATGCAGATCACGCACGTCATTCGCGGCGATGATCACGTGAACAACACGCCGCGTCAGATCAACATCCTGCGCGCGCTCGGCGGTGAAGTGCCGGTTTACGCGCATTTGCCAACGGTGCTGAACGAGCAGGGCGATAAGATGAGCAAGCGTCACGGCGCCATGGCCGTGACCGGTTATCGCGACAACGGGTATCTGCCCGAGGCGGTCGTGAATTATCTCGCACGCCTCGGCTGGTCGCATGGCGATGCGGAAATCTTCTCGCGCGAACAGTTCGTCGAATGGTTCGACCTAGAGCATCTGGGCAAGTCGCCGGCGCAATACGACCACGACAAGCTCAACTGGCTCAACGCGCATTACATCAAGGAAGCGGACAACGGTCGCCTCGCGGAACTCACGCGGCCGTTCTTGCGCGAGGCGGGTATCGAAGCGAGCGCGATCGAGAACGGCGCGCCGCTGGAGCTGGCAATCGGGCTTTTGAAGGACCGCGCATCGACGGTGAAGGAAATCGCCGATAACGCCGTGATGTTCTATCGCGAGCCCACGATCGATCCCGAAGCGCGCAAGCAGCACGTCACCGATGCAGTGCGGCCGGCCATCGCCGATTTGCGCGCGGCGCTCGCCGAAGCGGAGTGGAGCAAGGAAGCGATCGCCGCGGCCGTGAAGGCGACCCTTGCCGCGCACAAGCTCAAGATGCCGCAACTCGCGATGCCGGTTCGCTTGCTGGTTGCAGGCACGACGCACACGCCGTCCCTCGACGCCGTGCTCGCGCTCTTCGGCCGCGAAGCCGTTTTACGTCGGCTGGAACTGGCCGCAAGCTGACTGAAGACGCAGAGCCGCGCGCGATGAATGCCAGCGATGCATGCATTGCGCGCAAATGCATGAAGAGAGATAAAAAATTTCGCTACGAGCGTCAAAGGGTATTTACAACTTCAAAAATGGCCTATAGAATCTCGTTTCTGTTCTGCAAGGGGGTATAGCTCAGCTGGGAGAGCGCTTGCATGGCATGCAAGAGGTCAGCGGTTCGATCCCGCTTACCTCCACCAAGAATGGTTTTGCAGGGCAGGTGGTATTGTTTGTATGGTTTCCAGCGTTTCGGAAGTCGCAAAAAATACTTCACAAGTAACATCAGGTTGTATAGAATTTCGGTCTTCGCTGCTTGCGGCAAGTTGTAAAGCCCAGAGCGAATGATCAAGTAGCAAAGACAGATACACAAGTTTCTGTCCCCTTCGTCTAGAGGCCTAGGACATCACCCTTTCACGGTGAGTACAGGGGTTCGAATCCCCTAGGGGACGCCAG